>DIKH01000116.1:5890-6384 GCA_002424495.1 Desulfobacteraceae bacterium UBA5623 | reverse complement strand
ATGATATCCATGACCATATCCATGCCGGTTCACTGCATTATGCATCAAAGGAGGCATATTACCGGTGTAGTGGTGCTCAGGATAAATCTGGACCATACGATCTATGATCTGCTTTCAGATCTGTCCGGGTTGGGGGAAACAGGGGAGACAATCATCATTAACAAGGATCTGATAGCCCTAAGCCATTTACGGGCAAACCCGCTCGCGGCATTGAATTTGAAGCTGGATACAAAAGAGGCCATATTTGCGGCCCAGGGAAAGACAGGCATTACAACATCTTCGGATTACAGGGAAAAGACAGTGCTTGCCGCCTACGGCTACATACAGGCAACAGGATGGGGTTTTGTGGCCAAACAGGACCTGGAAGAAATCAACGCCCCTGTAAAAAAGATGTTGGCTGACTTTCTGCTTATGCTATTGATCGCAGTGACATCGGTCTTCCTGCTGGCGGTGATTTTGAGCAGGAGCATTGCAGGGCCTGTCCTTGAAATGAC
>DIKH01000116.1:0-5740 GCA_002424495.1 Desulfobacteraceae bacterium UBA5623 | reverse complement strand
CTGGCATCTTTTTACATGCTCAATGAGAAAAGCTCCAGATTTGAACATGTATCTTCCATTGGTATGATCCCCGAGATAATGGAATATTATGACCCAACGAATCTTGAGGGCGAGTTCGGCGCTGCCATTGCGACGCAGAAGATATCTCATATTAAAGACATCCCTGAGGACACTGTCTTTAAGTTCAGGACCTTTGCCGGCGCCATGCTTCCAAGGGAGATTATGTCCATACCTGTTACTGTGGGCGGCATAGTTACGGCGATCATTTCACTTGCAAGTATTAAAAAATACTCAACTGAATGTCTCGAGATATTTAGCCAGCCCTGGGTGTTGGGGCTGAACACGGCCTTTTCCAATCTGATGGCCAATGAAGAGACAAGGAGGCTCGCAAATGAGTTAAGAGACATTAATGATGAACTGGAATCCCAGGCCCGGATGTTGAAGGCGCAGACAAAAGAGCTTATCAGAAAGTCGGATGAACTGCAAAATCAGAATGTGGAACTGGAGCTGAAAAGGCGGGAGGTGGAGGAGGCCAATCGCCTGAAAAGCCAGTTTTTGTCCAATATGAGCCACGAACTGAGAACCCCGCTTAATTCTGTCATGGCGCTTTCAAGGGTGCTGATCATGCAGACAAAAGAGAAGCTCTCAGAAGAAGAGGCATCATATCTCAAGATCATCGAGCGAAATGGAAAAAACCTGCTTGCTCTAATAAATGACATCCTCGATCTGTCAAAGATTGAGGCTGGCCGGGTGACAGTCAATCCAAGGGTATTTTCGCCGCGGGCGACAGTGGAAAATATAATAGAAAACCTCCTGCCCCTTGCCTCTGAAAAAGGCATTCAACTGGGTTTTGAGGTTGAAGAGGATTTTCCCCGGGTAGAGACCGATGAGGAAAGGTTGTATCAGATACTCCAGAATATTATTGGCAATGCCGTAAAATTCACCGATAAGGGGGGCGTAACCGTATCCGGAAAATATGATTCGGAAAATATCTATATTTCAGTGGCCGATACCGGCATCGGAATACCTGAAGAGCATCTGGTTCATATCTTTGAGGAATTCAGACAGATTGACGGATCATCATCCAGAAAATTTGAAGGCACGGGCCTTGGGCTTTCCATAGCGCTTAAGTCCGCCAGGATGCTGGGTGGCGATATATCTGTAGAGAGCGTCATTGAAAGAGGCTCGACTTTTGTCCTGACACTGCCGCTTGCCTGGAAGGGCCAGGAGCCAATATATGAGCCGGAGCCAATAAAACCTCATCCGGAAATAAAACCTGAAAGAAAGACAATCCTTGTCGTGGATGATGACCCGGAGGCCGCAAATATGATTTCCACCAGTCTTCTCAAGGAAGGCTATAACATCATTGCCGCCACCTCGGGAAAAGAGGCTGTAAAGCTTGCTGAAAGATACAGCCCGTTTGCCATTACGCTGGATATCCTGATGCCTGATATGGACGGCTGGGAGGTCTTGCAGACACTAAAGAACACACCAGACACAAAAGACATCCCGGTGATCATTGTCTCTGTGACGGAAGAGGCGGAAGACAGGGAGACCGGGTTTGCACTGGGCGCGGCCGGGTATATTACCAAGCCTGTTGACAGGGATTTGTTGATCTCGGAAATACGCAAGATTGTAAGGGTGGTTACAGTTTAGCTGTTTACAAATATGGCTGCCACAAATCGAGGAACCATGACAAAAATATTGGCGATTGACGATAAACAGGACAATCTGATTGTAATTTCGGCATTATTGAAAAATCTCCTTTCCCAGTGCATTGTGATTACCGCCCAAACAGGCGCCTTGGGCATAAAGAAGGCGGAAGAGGAGCAGCCGGATGTAATACTGCTCGATGTCAGGATGCCCGAGATGAACGGCTACGATGTGTGCAGGCATTTGAAATCCAGCAAGGGCACAAGACACATCCCTGTGATCATGCTTACAGCCGTGGAAAAGACCTCTTCAAGCCGGGTAAAGGGACTTGAGAGCGGGGCGGACGCCTTTATGACCAAGCCGATTGATGAAACGGAGCTTATCGCGCAGGTCAAGGTCGCACTGAGGATCAAGGCAGCGGAAGATCAGTTGCGCAGGGAAAAGGCGATGCTGGAATCCATGGTCGAAGAGAGGACAAAGGAGCTCAGCAAGAGTGAAAATAGGTTTAGAACTTTAGTTGAAAATTCCCTTACCGGCATCTCCATAATACAAGACAAACGTGTAGTATATCAGAATCCCGAACAGGAGAATCTCTTTGGCCCGTTGCCAAGGACTCCGAAGTTCATAGACATAAAGGGTATCTATCCGGATGACGTACAAAAGGTCGAGGACTTCCATAACAGGCTTATCTCACGTAAAGGTCGAAACGTTGAGACGGATTTCAGATTCTATCCGCAGAAGGGCTCTGATACCGGCCCCAAGATGAAATGGGTGCTTTGCAGGGCCAATTCAATAGAGTTTCAGGGAAAGGAGGCGGTCCTGATCAATACGATGGACATCACCAGGACCAAGGAGCTCGAGCACATGTTGAGGATACAGGACAAGATGACCTCACTGGGACGTGTGGCCACGGGCATTGCCCATGAGATCAGGAATCCCCTTTCAGGCATCAATATTTATCTTAATACACTGGAAAAACTATTTCAAAGGGGGGGAGATCCGGAGAAGATCAGGGGCATACTTGAACATATTCAGTCCGCATCAAGGAAGATAGAGACTGTGATAAAAAGGGTTATGGACTTTTCAAGGCCCAGCGCACCCCAGTTTGTCCTGAAGAACATCAATAAATCCATCGAGGATGCCATTTCTCTATCTTCAGTCACACTGAGAAAGAGGCGGATCAAGATCCAAAAGGTCCTTGATGACAATATGCCGGAATGCTACATTGACCCCCAGTTAATGGAGCAGGTGATATTGAATCTGATTACCAATGCCGCTGAATCCATGAAGGATACTGAGGGTGAAAATAACATAGAGATAACCTCGACCTTTGAAAAAGACCATATTATTGTCCATATCTCTGATTCAGGTCCAGGGGTCCCTGAGGAGATCAGAGACAAGATCTTTGACCCCTTTTACACCACTAAGACCGGCAGCACAGGCATAGGACTAAGCCTTTGCCACAGGGTAGTCGCTGATCATGGCGGAGTGTTGGAGCTTACAACCAGTCAATGGGCCGGCGCGCGATTCATAATCAGGATGCCGGTCAGGAAGGACCATCAGGGCGATGCTTAATTACACTATCTTTGTTGTTGATGATGAAGAGACCATCAGGGAAGGTGTCACTATGGCCCTTGAGGGGACATACCGCATTTTTGCCTTTTCATCTGCCGAGGCTGCGATCAAGGCGTTTAAAAAAGATGCCCCTGATCTGGTGCTGCTGGATATCGGTCTTCCAGGTATGGACGGCGTTCAGGCCCTGCAAGAGATCAAACAGATACAGCCAGAGGCCCTTGTCATCATGATCACCGCCTTTGAAGACGCCAAGACGGTAATTTCTGCAATGAAGCTCGGGGCCTACGATTACGTGATAAAACCCATACACATGGACGGTATGGAGGTAACGATCCGCAATGCCCTTGATACCATCAGGCTCAGAAAGGAGGTCCATTCTCTACAGGAGCATTATCTGAAGGAAAACCTGCCCTGCTTTATTGCCGAGAGTAACGCCATTCAGGATGTGATGGACTTTATTTCTCTGGTGGCCAGGAGCCCTGACACACCCATACTCATCCATGGGGAGACCGGCACCGGAAAAGAACTGGTTGCAAGCGCTATTCATTACAGGAGCCCGAATTTTAAGGGGCCGCTTATAACGGTCAATTGCGCCTCAATCCCAAAGGACCTTGTCGAAAGTGAGATGTTCGGCTACGAAAAAGGGGCATTCAGCGGAGCAAATCTTTCCGGCAAAAGAGGGCTTGTAGAGGAGGCGGCGGACGGCACGCTGTTTCTTGATGAGGTTGGAGACCTAAGCCAGGAGGCCCAGGCAAAGTTGTTGAGATTCCTGGAAGAGGGGGAGTTTTACAGGGTCGGAGGGACAAAGAAGATCCATATAAAAACCAGGGTGGTTTCTGCAACCAACAAGGACCTTGACTCTATGATTGAGGACGGGCTGTTCAGAAAAGACCTCTATTTCCGCCTCGGGGTCGTTAAGGTGCATATCCCATCCCTGAATGAACGTAAAGATGACATAATCCCCATTGCCAGACACTTCTTATATCAGTTTGGAAAAAAATTTAACAAAAAGTTTGTGAAGATCTCCCCTCAGGCCGAGGCAGCTCTCTACGACCACAACTGGACCGGCAATGTGCGGGAGTTGAGAAATCTTATTGAAAGGGCGGTCCTTATCTCCGGGGGCCAGGATTTGACAGTGGAGGATTTGGGGATCAGGCCAGGGAATCCTTTCAAGGCGCCGGAGCAACTCAGATCTGAAAAAGCCATGCCTCAGCTCACCAGTGATGGTGTTGATCTTGTTTGGATGCTGAATTCCTTTGAAAAACATTATATCAGCGAGGCGCTGAAGATGTCGGGCGGCAATGAAAGCCAGGCCGCGAAACTCCTGAACATGAACCACCACACCTTCAGGTATCGAAGGAAAAAACTGGAGGTGATGTAGAATAACTCATATCAGATTCTGATTCTTTTATGCTATTTCTCCCCATAACGGATCATATCCGCCTGTCTGCACGAGGTCTATGATATATTTTGATAACGTCTGCCCATTATAGTTCCGGTGAATATGCTCATAGCCCTGGCCTGCTATCTTAGTCCTAAGAGAATCATGGGCCAGATAATAGTCAATCAGATCAAAGCACTCCTCCATTGTGCGGAAATAGCGCAAATGCCTTCCATCCTCAAAGAGCAATTCACTGCCAGGGACATATTTTACCAGAGTAAATGATCCGCATGCCAGATAATGAGTAAGACGGTCCGAATGATAAAACCGGACTTCATTGTATGCATTGATGCTCAGCGCAATCTTGGCGCCTTGAATGGCGCGCAGATAATCTATCCCCTCCACCTTTGGCCGACCAAGACACCCCCAGACCGTCATACCCTTCTTTAATGTCAGTTCCTCTATCAAACGCCTCCTCATAGTGTCCTGCCCTGCTTTGCCGTGCGCGAGCTTGCCGGTAAATAATATATCAGACCGGAATTTGTCCGGCACCGTCTGTGGGAATTGTATATCTGCGTCGCAAGGATTCGGTAAAAACGCGCAGTGTGGTATTCCAGCCTGCTTGTATTGTCTTAAAAGTTCCCCTCCGCTAGTTGAGAGGAACCAGTCGCATTCCCTGCCGATCTTTGCAACTGATGGATCCACTCCATCATTCATATCACCGTACCAGCACACTATTACGGCCCGTGGCAGAGACTCCTTCAGCCGTTTCAGGATGTGGGTGTCGAACAACTTGAATGTCGTAATCAACAATACATCAGGCTGATAATGCCGAGCAAGCTTAAGCAGCGAATTGTCAGTTTTTTTCTTTCCATACCACAGAGAGAACCCCTTACTGCGAAAGGGACTATTTCCCATTAACTGATCTTTATAGCTGAATTCCAGGACATCATGGCCGTTTCGAACCAGCCCCTTACTGAACATACGTGGATTGTTCAGCATGAATCGCGGATGATCTCTCCGGAAATCGGCTATAAATAAAATCTTCATCCCTGTTTCATCTCCCTAAAAGGCATGGTTTCCTTATTGGAACCTAATTACTTTTGAGCCGCATCGCACATTTGTGTGGGT
>DIKH01000330.1 GCA_002424495.1 Desulfobacteraceae bacterium UBA5623 | reverse complement strand
ATCAGCTCATCGGATATATCTTTCATCGGGAGCCTGCCATTATCCCTGAACCAGTGATAGACCCACAGCATGGTGCCCAGTATTCCAAAGGCGGCTACCGTGTGATCAATGGCATTGAGCTTGTTGCTATCAGCGATTTCCCCAACTTTGTCCCGAAAAAGCTTAAAGACCTGACGGTGCTGCCTGTTGCACAATTCCTTCAAGTCTTCCGGCAACTGATAAAGCTCATCTATAAATATTGCGATCTCCTTTCTCATTCCTCCGTCGCTGAAAAGATAAAGCATGCTGGAGATCATCTGTCTCAGGCACTCGACCGGGTCATCGTATTGTTCTATAGCCTTATTCAAGGCCGCAAGGACCTTGTCGCCCGCGCTCTTGATGATGTCAAAAAGGATCTCCTCCTTATTGGAGAAATGATTATAGATGGCGGAACTGGTCATCCCGACCCTGCCGACCAGTTGTCTGGTGGAGGCCTTTGTGAACCCATATTCATAAAAGAGTTCAACCGCCTCCTCAATAATCTTTTCCTTTGTCCCTTTTACTTCCATCAAAGAATTACCGGAAACTTTCATGCTGTAATATAAGCTAAATACTTCTATATTCCGATAGTTACAGAACAACCTATCCATGCGCCCACCTGACCGGGTCAGCCAATGTGAACGAGCGCTTGTTTTTATATCGCCTTAAATATTTTCTGTCAAGAAAAAAAATCACCCTGTCCCGGCAAAAAGGTGGTTATGAAGCGGGATCATAAGTTGGGGTGGCTTCTCTGAAAGGATCTGGGCTAAATTAGCCGAACAGGCAATATGTCAGGCTATTTTTTTGAGATCCTCTCAATTTTACTTCAACAAGGGGTTCGTCTACTCATTACGCATCCAGGATTGGTTAAAGCCGTTTACTGAAGTTTCCCAGTCCCGTAGCTGACATCTTCAGACTGGACTGTCCATGTGGCCTGATTTATCGATCTTCCAACCTATGGCGCATGACATTTTTCTTGACAAGTGAGGCTGAATTGGCTCAAGAAAGTTTTGTCGAGCAATTGAATATCCGGAGTAATTATGGAGTTGCCAAAACTTTTTCGATATACATTTTTCTCGGGTGTCATCCGCATTTTCCTTATACTGCTTTGCGCTGTCGTCCTCATAACAACAACTGTCCTGATTCTAAATCGGGTACGAGAAGAAAGATTAAAGCAACCTATTGAAACACCACAGAAAAATAAGCCTGTGACTGTGACTCCGAATCTGTCTGTGGAGACTCCAACAGAAGGGAAAAAAAATGTGGAGGACTCTAAAGAAACACCAGGGGGTGAACGCCTTATTGAGAGAGAAATGACCCGGCCAGAACCTGCAGAAGATAAAACACCAGGCTTTGAAAAAGAGCAAGAGCCCTGGTTTTCGCCCACGATGTCATATGAGGAAAGGTCCAAGGCCATTGATGAGTTGGCAAAAAAGGATTATTCCACTATTGTCAGCGTTGTTACAAAGTCATTGGATTCTCCTGACCCGGAAGTTCGAGAAGACATTCTGGATGCGCTGATGGCTGTTGATGACTATCAAGTCAATACGCCCCTTCTAAAGGCTATCGAAGATGACAACCCGGACGTGGCCGAAAAAGCCATGGAGGTTATAGACAATATCCACTCCTCAAACATTCTGCCAAGCCTGGAGCGAGCACTCAACGACAAAGATGAAGACATCAGGGAACAAGCGCTGAGTATTCTGGAAGACCTCACGGATCATGGTGCATTAGACATCCTTATTAATAAAGGACTTTACAACGACTATCCCGGCACACGTGAAGATGTCCTGGATTCTTTAAATTTCATCACTGACCAGGAATTTGAGACAGGCGAAGAGGCTCGTCAATGGTGGGAGCAGAACAGAGACTCCTTCATCTTTCACGAATAACCCTGTCTTAGAATCTGTAATTCAAATGGTGGCACGTGCTGGGAGGCTGTCCGAGAATGCCCTTTTTCCCAAACTCATTGTCATGCTCAAAAAAATTATCCTCGGAATATCAACCAGATGCCTGCGGTAATTTTTCCTTGCATTCCTTGATGTTGAAAAAAATTGCTATCCTAGGTCAGCCTCCTGGATCCGGTTTTTTGCCATGAAATTTATTGCCGATCTTCATATCCATTCTCACTTTTCCAGGGCCACCTCACGGGATTTGAACCCGGAAAACCTTTCTGTCTGGGCGCAAAAAAAGGGTGTTACTCTTGTTGGCACTGGCGATTTTACCCATCCTGGCTGGGTGGCGGAGATAAAAGAAAGACTTGTTGAGGCAGAATGCGGGTTTTATCAGTTAAGCCCCGATCTGAAAAAGACCGTTGATTCCCTCGTGCCGGCATCCTGCCTTGGCCAGACCCTGTTTGTTCCTTCAGGAGAGATAAGCTGCATATACAAGAAAAATGGTTTAACCAGAAAGGTCCACCATCTGATTCTGATGCCGGACATGAACGCGGTTGAACGGCTGAATGAAAGGCTTGAGCGAATAGGAAACATCCATTCTGACGGAAGACCCATCCTGGGGCTGGATTCAAGGGACCTGCTCGAAATCACCCTTGAGGCAAGCGACAAGGCATTGTTTATCCCAGCTCATATCTGGACACCGTGGTTTTCGGTTTTCGGTTCGAAATCAGGCTTTGATTCATTGGAAGAGTGCTTCGGGGACCTGACCGGTCACATCCATGCTCTTGAAACCGGCCTTTCATCAGATCCGCCCATGAACAGACTCCTTTCTACCCTCGATGACTACATATTGGTCTCCAATTCCGACGCACATTCTCCTTCCAAGCTGGGCCGCGAGGCCAATATCTTTGATACTGGCCTTAACTACATTGATTTGGTCCAGGCCATGACGAACGGCAAAGGCTTTACCGGGACCATTGAGTTTTTCCCGGAGGAAGGAAAGTATCATTTGGACGGCCACAGAAAATGTCAGGTTAGACTTGATCCATCTGAGACCATGGAGACAAAAGGGCTCTGCCCTGTGTGCGGAAAGCCCTTGACAGTGGGTGTCCTTAACAGGGTGAACGAGCTTTCAGACCGCAATGAGCCAGGGTTCTCAAAGGCCTTTTTCAGCCTCATTCCACTTGCTGAAATCCTTTCACAGATCCTTGAATGCGGCCCTTCAACAAAAAGGGTGTCAGAGGCCTATGAAAGGCTCTTGTCGCAACTCGGCCCGGAGCTTCATATCCTGATGGATGTCTCGCTAAAAGACATAGAGGCAACAGGGGGACCGGTCCTTGCCGAGGCGATCAACAGGATGCGCACGGATAAGGTGATAAGAATCGGGGGTTACGACGGCGAATACGGATCAATAAGACTTTTTGAGGATTCTGAAAAACAGACGCTTACAGGTCAGTTGGGCCTGTTTGCCATGGAAGAAAAGAAAAAGGCCAGACCTTCTGTTACTCGCCCCGTCAAGCAGGAAAAACCAAAAAGCAAAGAAAAAAAGTCTGATGCTGAATCTGATAAATTGACAGATCCTATCCTTGATCCCTTAAATGAGGAGCAAAGGACTGCCGTCTGCCATGATGGGGGGTATCTTCTGGTGGTGGCAGGCCCCGGAACGGGAAAGACAACTACACTAACCCATCGCATTGCACACCTTATCCGACAAGGCGTAGCACCGGCAGAAAATATACTGGCCCTTACCTTTACCAGGAAGGCCGCGGGAGAGATGGCCGAGAGGATCTCAAGGCTCATAAAAAATGAAGGAGCAGTTAAGGTGTATGTATCCACCTTCCATGCATTCTGCCTGGATGTACTAAGGGAACATGGTGAGCGGATCGGCATTCCACAGGGCTTTACCTTATGCTCAGAGGCTGATGCAGAAGTCATTACAAAAGGGCTTTTGGTTGAATCAGGTGCACAAAAGCGGGTTCTTAATAGGTTTGTAAAGGCCCTCCCGGAGATCAGGACCTCCTTTGTCATGGAAAGCGATGAATCTATTGATCAGGAGATGGTCCGGCTTTTGGAAATATATCAGCGCAGGTTGAGGGCCATGGGGATGCTTGACCTGGATGAGTTGGAAATCGAGGTGCTGAGACTTTTCAGAGATCATGCAGATGTGGCCAAAGGCTTTGCAGCCAGATTTCCCTGGATATTTGTGGATGAATACCAGGACACAAACCCGGTTCAGGTTGGCATCATAAAGTGTATTGCAGGCTCTGGCCCTGTAACCCTGTGCGCAATTGGAGACCCGGATCAGGCCATATACGGCTTTCGGGGTGCTGATGTAAAAAATTTTTTGGGCTTTGGCGTTGATTTCCCAGGAGTCAGGGAGGTCATGCTTGAGAAGAACTACCGTTCCACAGAACCTGTCCTAAAGGGCTCCGCCGCTGTTATGGGAAAACGCAACAGCCTTCAATGCCAGAGAGGAGAGGGCGAGCCCATTTCTGTCGCTTCCTGCATTACCGACGCGGAAGAGGCGGAAATGATTGTTGAGCAGGTGGAAAGGCTGATAGGAGGGACAACATATTTTTCTCTGGATAGCGGCAGGGTCGCGTCTCACGAGGGCGAAGAGTCTTTGTCATTGGGAGACATCGCAGTCCTTTATCGTCTGAACAGCCAGGGTGACGCCCTGGAAAAGGCCCTGAACCGTGCTGGTATTCCATTTATAAGATCAGGGGAAAAGCCTTTGATCACCCGTTATCCTGTAAATGTCATCTGGCGGTTTCTTCAGACACTTGTATATCCTGATAATGGTTTTTACAAAGATGAGTATCACGGCCTGATCCAAGAAAGTAAAATAACAAAGAGTGCCCAAGATTCTGAAATCAACATTTCATCATCATTAATATCGCTTGTGGATCAGGCTATGTCTTTTCATGGGCTTGATGGTTCGGATAAACAATCCTCTGAGGCCATAAAACGGCTGAAGCTTATGGCAAGCGGTTTTGATGGCAACCTCCCCAGCTTTCTGGATATGCTCTGCATTGAAAGGGGAATAGACCATGCGGCATTAATCGGCGACAGGGTTTCCCTTATGTCGCTGCACGCGGCCAAGGGCCTTGAATGGCCGGTGGTATTCATAACAGGGTGTGAAGATAGGCTGCTGCCCTGTTCCCTGTTTGGAGATCAGGATGACCAAGAGGAGGAAAGGCGCCTTTTTTATGTGGGTATGACCAGGGCGCAGCAGAGACTTATCCTTTCCCATGTAAAAAGAAGGTCAATGAACGGCAGGGTCCTTGATATGAAGCCATCGCCTTTTCTGGAGGCGATCCCCAAGGACATGATGCGCGCATTGGACAGGGGAGGATGGAAGCCGAAAAAGAGGCCCTATAAACAACTTGAACTTTTTTAAAGAAAAGCAACATAAGAAACATATGGAAGAGAAACAATTTGATTTCTGGCAGGACCATTCCCGGCAGTTTCTCGATATGGCCTTTATGACAGAAAGGCGTGAGGTCATAGAGCGGCCAGACGGCTATGGCAAAAATTCGTCAGGCTGCGGTGATACCGTGGAGATCTATCTTATAGTCAAGGATGGCATTATCAGGCATGCATCATTTAGCTCTAAAGGATGCATCAACACCAGCGCCTGCGCCAACACGGTCTTGCACATGGCGGAGGGAAAGAGTGTAAAAGATGCATGGAAGATCTCGCCCAACCATGTAATCGGATATCTTGAAACACTTCCGGCGAGTGAACACCACTGCGCGGAGCTTGCCATTGGCGCGCTTCACCGTGCATTGTCCAATTATCAGGAAAACAGGCGGGAGCCTTGGAGGAAACTGTATTTTACAGGGCGATGAGCATATACAGAACTATCGCATACAAGCCCAGAGGCTTCCCCATTGACTGGCTCTTCCCTGAAACTATACTGGCCGCATGTTTGACACCTCAATAACAGGTTTATAGCTGTTGGGTTCGGGGTTGATTGGAATTATGGGGGCAAGGGGCAAATTTAGATGGGGATTGCTTCTATTACCATAATAATACTTTGTAAAATTTGCCGGTTGGTCGGGGTATGATTATGGAAAGTTAAAGTTAGTTTGGAGTGTTGTGGTTTTGTTTCAATTTCTATATAATAGCAGCGTTTTTAAAGAAATATTTTATATCAGCGGCGGGCGCTTTTTGTGGGCATCTGGTTAACAGTATATTCATGAAGACAGCATGATATACTGTTAGAAATTGTCCTAAAATCTCAAGGAGCGCTTGTAAAAGAAATTCTTATTCGAGAGGATATGCTGATCAACTCAGTAAATTGTTGTGCATAAACAGAGAGTTAGAAAATCGCTTGAAGCAACTTCGGTGAAATGGTAAATGAATACCACCAGTGAACTGG
>DIKH01000033.1 GCA_002424495.1 Desulfobacteraceae bacterium UBA5623 | reverse complement strand
TTCCACAGGGGATCGCCTGCTTTCTCGATTAATTGCAGGTAGTAGGGATTAATCCGCATGGGAAAGGCTGCGACTACCTCTGAAAGTGAGCTGATGTCAACATTGTCAACATTGAAATGCTCATTCAGGGCAGCCGGGCTGGTTATGGATCCCTTTAGTATGTCTTGCCAATTTTTCATAGCTTGACATTATGGGATATCATTCCTGAAATGTCAATTTGGTAAATGGCTATTCCCGCTTGCTATGAGATAAATTTTCGAGTCCCTTATGGCAGACACCTACAACTTCGGCTGGAAACGGTTCTATCCAGGCCGGAGTTGTAGGTGGTTCTGTTAACGTTGTGTTCGGTAAAATGAGTTATCTGAAAAGAGCAATGCAGTCTACCATCCCTTGCCGCCGATAATATCTTTTATCTTGCCCGCTGTTTCTTCCTGCACCAGCATCATTTTCCTGGTGCTGGCCTTCTTGATCTTTTCGGTAAGGGTCTCTATGTCGGTCGGCTTTTCCAGAAGATCCAGGGCGCCAAGCTTCATCGCCTCGATTCCTTTTTCAACGGTAGCATGGCCGGTAAGGAGAATAACCTGCAGATTTGGATTTTTGGCTCGTATGAGCTTCAGGGCTTCAATGCCGTCCATGTCCGGCATCTGCAGATCGAGGACGATGGCGTCAAAGGATTCGATGTCGACATTGTCCAGCACATCCTTGGCGCTGGTGTTGGTCGATACGTTCATGCCTCTGGTGCGCATCCGCTCAGCAAGGGTCTCTACGAAATCTTTTTCATCATCGACAAGTAAAATTTTTTCAGCCATTGTTCCACTCCTTCAAGATATGATGTAATGTCCCGGCAGATAATCCGTCGAGGTTTATTGAATTCTCCTGCCAAAGAGCAGGGGGATCGTTATTGGTCGAGAGATGCAGGCAGGTGCAGGGTAAGCTCACCCGCCTCGTCATTTATTTCCATTTCAGCCCTCAGGAGGGTCAAGAGGGCATTTTCCTGCTCTCCGGGAAATGAAATACCCGATTTTTCCTGAATAATGCCAGAATGTTTAAATTTTATCATTACTCCATTTTGCCCGTCTTTGGCAATAATGGAGACGTTTTTTTTCTCTCCGGCAATATCCATGGCCTTGTCAAGGCAAAGCCAGACCAGGTTTTTCAGAAGAAAGGGTGAGGTGGTGATGCTCACCGGGATGGCAGCAGGTTGGTGCTCAAGATGGACACCCCGATTGGCGGCAAACCTGAGGGAAAGTTTGACGACTACGGCTACTAGATCATCGAGAACAACTGTCTTGATCTGCTCGTCAATGCTGTGGGCGAATTGATTCATGTTCTTCACGATCAGGTCTGCCCGCTTGACCTGTTCCGCAATTTTGGCGGCAATGATTTTAAGCCGCTCAGGTTCTATCGGGACACCTCTTTCTGCCATCATGGTAAAATCACTGAGCAGTCCGGCATTTTCGTTGATAATGGCCAGGATATTTTTTATCTCATGGGAAATGGATGCCGACATCTTCCCATAAAAATTAATTCCTTCCCTGCCTATTATTTCCCAGTTTGTATGCATGAGGTCACCTGTTTGGGAGCCGTAACGAAATGATTGTTGTCTTCTGGACCCTTTCGTTGCGGCTCATTATGCCATTATTGCCAATTTATATGAAACTCCATTCCCCTCTGACAAATAAGAATGGAATAATGTTTTAATTTTATTATATATCGTAAATACGTCAGAACAGCCGCTGCAAGTATGATTTTTATATTCGTAGTCCTGTAAACAGGCTGACAATTTGTTGTGCAGATGGCTGTCGGTCATGTTAGACACCGCGCTCTATGGCTTCATTTAACAATCGACCTCTTGTGCTGACAATTTCATATTCTATTCTGCTGTTATCTCAATCAGGTCATAACCAAGCGCCCTGGCCTCTCTCCTGATTGTTGCCAACTTGTTGATATTGCTTCGCTGGGACAGATAATTTTCCCCCAATTCCTTGTATCGCTCACCGTACTTTATAATGGCATACAACGCTTTGATAATTCGATGGGCAATGGCAATGATTGCTTTTTTCGGCCCCAGTCGGTATCGCAGACGCCAGTACTTGTCACAGTAATATGATCCTTTCATTTTGACAACGGCCCAGGCGATCTCAATCATGATACTCTTCAGGTGATGCTTTGTTACAGGGGACCTGCCGCTCTTGCGTTTCCCGGCGCTTTCATTGTTGCCGGGGCAAAGCCCGGCCCACGATGCCAAAGCTGCTGAACTGGGAAATGTATCCAGTTCCGGGCCAAGCTCACTCAAAACATATTGTGCCGATAATTCACTGATTCCCGGGACCTCATCCACTCTGTTGAGGAGATCTTGCCGAGCCTGCATAAGCTCTTTCATCCTGGCGCTGATTTCCTCTTTTTCCTGTTCCATGGTCCCCTGGAACATTCTTGATATGACGTGCGTTGACAAGAATCACCTCCACTTCTCCCACCAGTATATAATGGACTGGACGCCAGTACACCCCGGTGCTTTCCATGGCAACGATCGGACATTCATGTTCAGCAAGCCAGGCGCGAAGCTGTTCAATTTCGTTTGTAAATGTGCCAGACTCCCTGATCAGGATGCTTTCACTTTCACCCTTCATCCCCTCCGCTCCAAGAAGACAAGCTGAAATTTTCTTTTTGTGAACGTCAAGCCCGCAACAAACTGGATGAACTACTGACAATACTGTGCTATCTTTTTTGTGGTCACAATTACCCTCCGATGGTTTAGAAATAGTCTGTTGGGACTTTCAAGGGTAATTATGACCATTTTTCACAAAAGTTTCATCCTTCGTTGTCCCTGCTTGCAGGGATGGGGGTTAGATTACCAGTGACAACAGGTTGGCTGAAACTCCAAACTCCAGTTAATAAACTTTGAATTCAATTCTGCCACTGTATGTACGCACTATGGATATAAAAAAAAGAGGCACAGGTAATTTTTTCAAAGACGCAACCGGCCATGACTGTTGTAATTTCCAAAAAACATGTGACACCGGAACGTGGGAGCAGCTCTT
>DIKH01000166.1:10279-10516 GCA_002424495.1 Desulfobacteraceae bacterium UBA5623 | reverse complement strand
TTCATCTATCTCTTCGTTGGCCTTTACCAAAAGTTCTCCGGTCACTGGGTCGTTAATATCATCGAGAGCTACCCGGCCAAGTATCCTGTCTCCAACCCTCTGTAAAATCTCTCCTCCCTCCACAAGGGGCTCCACCCAGATTCCATCCATTGTGCCGCAGTCTTCTTCTGTAACTATCGCATCCTGGGCCACATCTACCAGCCTCCTGGTCAGATATCCGGAGTTGGCCGTCTTGAG
>DIKH01000166.1:3936-10248 GCA_002424495.1 Desulfobacteraceae bacterium UBA5623 | reverse complement strand
ACTGTAAGCCCCTCACGAAAGTTGGACGTAATAGGTGTTTCGATAATTTCACCGGATGGTTTGGCCATCAACCCCCTCATACCAGCCAGCTGCCTCATCTGGTCTTTACTGCCTCTTGCGCCCGATTCGGACATCATAAAGATGGAGTTGAAGCTTGCGACCGGAATTTTGGTCCCTTCAGGCCCTATCGCCTCTTTTATGGCCATTTCCTTCATCATTTCGGCTGCCACGTTTTCCGTGGACTGGGCCCAGATGTCAACGACCTTATTATACTTTTCGCCTTCAGTAATCAGACCGCTGGTGTATTGCTCATCAATCTTTCTTACCTCATTTTCTGCCTTTACAATAATCTCTTCTTTTCTGGATGGTATTTCCATGTCCTTGATTGAGATGGAGATCCCCGACTGGGTTGCGTATTTGTAGCCTATGTCTTTAAGCCTGTCGGCCAGAATGACCGTGGACTTTGTCCCTGCCCTGCGGTAGGATTCATTGATTAAGGAACGTAGAGTCTTCTTTGTCATCACCGTGTTCACATGGCTAAACGGAAGGGTCTCAGGCAGTATCTCATAAAGGAGTATTCGGCCTGTTGTAGTGGCCTCGATCGTGCCGTTTATCTTGACCTTTATTGCGGCATGGAGATCCAGCTCCCCTGCATCATAGGCCATCCGCACCTCTTTCGGGCTGGAAAAAGACTTTCCATCACCTTTGCAGAATGGCTTTTCTCTCGTCATGTAGTAAATTCCCAGGACAATATCCTGGCTTGGGACAATGATGGGGTCTCCATTTGCAGGCGAAAGGATGTTGTTGGTGGACATCATAAGGACCCTCGCCTCTATCTGTGCCTCGATGGAAAGGGGCACATGGACCGCCATCTGGTCACCGTCAAAGTCGGCGTTAAAGGCAGTACACACCAACGGGTGGAGCTGAATGGCCTTACCCTCGATAAGGATTGGTTCAAATGCCTGGATACCCAGTCTGTGTAATGTTGGCGCCCTGTTTAGCAGTATACAATATTCCTTTACCACTTCATCAAGGGCGTCAAAGACGGCAGGCTCCTCTCTTTCCACCATCTTTTTTGCACTTTTGATGGTGGTGACAAGGCCCTTTTCATCCAGTTTCGCGTAGATAAAGGGTTTAAAGAGTTCTAATGCCATCTTTTTTGGAAGCCCGCACTGATGGAGTCGAAGATCCGGGCCGACAACAATAACCGAACGGCCGGAATAGTCTACTCGCTTGCCCAAAAGGTTCTGCCGGAATCTGCCCTGTTTTCCTTTAAGCATGTCACTTAAAGACTTAAATGGTCGTTTATTCGGGCCGGTGACCACCTTGCCCCGCCTGCCATTATCAAACAGGACGTCCACTGCCTCCTGGAGCATTCTTTTTTCGTTCCTGATTATAATGTCAGGGGCATTCAACTCCAAAAGCCTTTTCAACCTGTTATTTCTATTGATCACCCGGCGGTAGAGGTCGTTTAGATCAGAAGTGGCGAATCTGCCGCCATCGAGCGGGACAAGGGGCCTCAGGTCCGGCGGCAAGACCGGGATCACGTCCATGATTATCCATTCCGGTCTGTTTTGTGATTCTCTGAAGGCATCGAGAATTTTAAGCCTCTTGGCCAACTTCTTCTGCTTTGCCGTAGACTTGGTATCGCGCATCTCCATCCTGAGGGTTTCAGAAAGCTGCACCATGTCAATGTCCTGAAGCATTCTTCTGATCGCTTCAGCGCCAATGCCTGCTTCAAAACGATTGCCATAATCTTCCCTTGCCTGCTGAAGCTGCTCGTCATTAAGCAGAGTCCCCTTTACAAGAGGTGTATCCTTGGGGTCAGTAACAATGTAGGACTCAAAATATATGACCCTCTCCAGGGTCTTCAGGGTCAGGTCCAGAAGATGCCCCGCCTTTGAGGGCAGACACCTCATAAACCAGATATGGGCAACAGGAGCGGCAAGTTGAATATGACCCATCCTCTCGCGGCGGACCTTGGACTGAATGACCTCAACCCCGCACTTCTCGCACACAATGCCCCTGTGTTTCATCCTCTTGTATTTGCCGCANNGCCGCAGTTGCATTCATAGTCTTTTATGGGACCGAAAATTTTAGAACAAAAAAGGCCATCTTTTTCAGGCTTAAAGGTCCTGTAATTGATAGTCTCTGGTTTTTTCACTTCACCATAAGACCACTCTTTGATCTTTTCAGACGATGCTAATGAGATGGAGACCGCGTTGAAGCTCGACGGGTCTTTTGGCTTTGTAAAGAAGCTGTATAATTCTTCCAATGCCCTTCTCCTTTGAGGCAATTTCTGTTGAAACCGCCTACTTAGTGCCTGAGCGAAAACGGTTTCAGTTCAGGCGCTACTGATGTTTGGTTAATTCCAGAGCAACAGAGCCAAGCCTATATCTGACTGTCTTCAAAGAGTTGAATTTCCAGGCCAAGACTCTGCAATTCTTTTATAAGCACCTTAAATGACTCAGGAAGACCTGGCTCAAGGACATTATTACCCTTAACGATCTTTTCATACATCCTTGTCCTTCCTGCGACGTCATCTGATTTGACTGTCAAGAATTCCTGAAGCGTATAGGCCGCTCCATAGGCCTCCATCGCCCATACCTCCATTTCACCAAGCCTCTGGCCTCCAAACTGGGCCTTGCCGCCCAGTGGCTGTTGGGTCACAAGTGAATAAGGCCCTATGGAGCGGGCATGGAGTTTGTCGTCTACCAGATGGTGGAGTTTCATAACGTACATGATGCCGACGGTGACTTCCTGATCAAAAGGCTCTCCTGTCCTTCCATCATAGAGTTGCGCCTGAGCGGTGACAGGCAGTCCTGCCTCATTGAGGAATCTTTTTATCTCGTCTTCCTCTGCACCATCAAAGACAGGTGATGCCACGGGTATGCCTGGAGTAAACAGCCTTGCATTCCTCATCAGCTCTTCATCGCCCATGTGGGCAAAAAAATCTTCATATTGCGCTTTTGTAAACAGCCTCTTGAATTTGTCCCTCAATTCGTCAGCGTCCTTCATCCTGTCAAGCAACTCTCTGATCTGTTTTCCCATCTCAACAGAGGCCCAGCCCAAATGGGTTTCCAGGACCTGCCCCACATTCATTCTTGACGGGACACCCAGGGGATTCAGGACAACGTCAACTGCCGTTCCATCGGCAAAGTAAGGCATGTCTTCGACAGGGAGTATTACCGAGAGGACTCCTTTGTTTCCGTGTCGTCCGGCCATCTTGTCGCCCACGGATAATTTTCGTTTTACCGCGATGGTGACCTTTACCATTTTGATCACACCAGGGGCCAGATCATCTCCCGTGGTAAGGGCCTCGACCTTATCATCAAACTGCTTGTTGTAGTGGGCTACCTTGGCGGATGCCTTTTCGATAATTGCCTCAAGCGCCTCTATCTCATCCATAGAGGCCTTTAGATCTGCGCTGGTCCATGACTCAATCGGGATCTGATCAACATGCTCCGATTTTATAGTTTTTCCAGAAACCAGGAGAACCTCGCCGCCGGCCTTATCATAAAGATCGGCCTTGAGCTTTTTTCCTACAAGAATACCCTTCAATCTTTCCCTGACCACCCTGCCAGTGATGTTCACTTGATCCTGTAAGTCTTTCTCCAGCCGCTCCACTTCCTTGGTTTCTATCTCAAGGCTTCGCTTGTCCTTCTCGATTCCCCTTCTTGAAAATACCTTGGCGTCAATTACAGTACCCTGCACGCCAGAAGGGACCCTTAGAGATGTATCCTTGATATCTCCCGCCTTATCTCCGAATATGGCTCTGAGAAGTTTTTCTTCCGGAGACAACTGTGTCTCTCCCTTCGGGGTTATTTTGCCGACCAGGACATCGCCGGGTTTTATCTCTGCCCCTATCCTGATGATGCCGCTTTCATCCAGGTTTTTCAGTGCCTCTTCTCCCACGTTTGGAATATCCCTGGTGATCTCTTCCTTGCCAAGCTTGGTATCCCTTGCAACCACCTCAAACTGTTCTATGTGGATGGAGGTGTAGATATCCTCTTTGACCACCCTCTCACTCATCAGGATGGAGTCCTCAAAGTTGTACCCACCCCAGGACATAAAGGCGACCATAACATTCTGGCCCAGAGCCAGCTCTCCCAATTCAATAGCAGGGCCGTCCGCTATGATCTGGCCTTTTGCAACCCTGTCGCCCACCTTTATAATAGGCTTTTGGGTGTAGCAACTATTCTGGTTTGACTTCCTGAACTTGGCCATTTTATAAATTTCAACCTCAGGCTCTTCGTCAGATACCCCTTCAGACCTTATGACGATACGGGAGGCATCTACGTCCTCCACGATGCCGGTTCTCCTTGCAATAACAGAGACGCCTGAATCCCTGGCGATGACGCTTTCAACACCTGTACCAATCAAGGGGGCCTTTGGTTTCAGCAGCGGAACCGCCTGGCGCATCATATTTGAGCCCATAAGCGCCCTATTGGCATCATCGTGCTCCAAAAAGGGAATAAGGGATGATGATACACTAACCAATTGATCGGGAGAAACGTCCATGTATTTTATATCCTGGACCGGAGACTTTTGTGCCTCACCCTCTATCCTGACAGCGGCCTCCTCTCTGATAAACCGGCCATCTTTTTCAAGAGGGGCATTGGCCTGGGCAATGGGAGGAGCATTGGTCTGTGTAATAGGATCGTAGCTTTCATCAAGGGCTGATAAGTATTTTATTTCTGTTGTGGCTATGCCATCTTGGACAGTCCTGTAAGGGGTCTCAATAAAGCCAAATTCATTTACCCTTGCATATGTACTCAGTGAAACGATCAAGCCGATGTTTGGGCCTTCCGGAGTCTCGATGGGGCAAATCCTGCCGTAATGTGTGGGATGAACGTCGCGGACTTCAAAACCCGCCCTTTCTCTTGTCAGACCGCCAGGACCCAATGCACTCAGCCTCCTCTTATGGGTGACCTCTGACAGGGGATTGGTCTGGTCCATAAACTGTGAGAGCTGGCTTGTTCCGAAAAACTCCCTGCATACTGCTGAAACCGGTTTGGAATTGACCAGATCATGGGGCATTAAGGTCTCAACCTCCTGAAGACTCATCCTCTCCTTTATAGCCCTCTCCATCCGAACAAGACCTATCCTGTATTGATTTTCCAGGAGTTCACCTACCGCTCTCACCCGGCGGTTTCCAAGGTTATCAATATCATCTATCTGAGCCTCTGTAATCTTGAGCATGATAAGTTCTTTGACAGTGGCAATGATATCTTCCCTTCTTAAGGTCCTATGCTCCAGTGAGACATCAAGGCCAAGACGGTGGTTCAGCTTTAACCTGCCCACCTTTGACAGGTCATAGGTGTTAATATTGAAGAACAGGTTATTAAAAAAGATCTCCGCAACTTCCTGCGTGGGCGGACTGCTCGGCCTCATTTTTCTGTATATATCGAGGACGGCCTCATCAGTGGATGTGATTTTATCCAAAAGCATAGTATCTCTTATGGCCGTGCTAACGTCCTGGGCGGAAAGGACGAGGCATTCTATTTCTGAGAATCCCTTCTGCTGGATGAACTCCAGATGTTCAATTGTCAGGGTCTGATTCCCCTCGACCAAGACCTCTCCTGTTTCCGGATCAATCAGATCATCTGCAATAACACGGCCCTCAACATCCTCAATATTGACTGGAATGCGCTCAATGCCCGCCGAGGTTAGTGCCCTGTGCAATCGTTTGGTATACTTTTCGCCCTTTTTCGCCAGGACCTCTCCGGTTTGAGGATTCACTATATCCTGGGTGAGTTTTTTCTGATACCAATTTTCTATCTTTGCTTCCCGCCAGCATCTATCCTTTTCAAGGCCAATGATTTCCGTATCGTAGAAGAGATGCAAGATTTCTTTGGTCGGGTATCCAAGGGCCTTCAAAAGTATTGTGACAGGGAATTTGCGTCTCCTGTCAATACGAACATACAGGATATCCTTAGGATCAAACTCAAAGTCCAGCCATGATCCTCTAAGAGGTATGATGCGGGCTGAATAAAGGAGTTTTCCGCTGGCATGGGTTTTTCCCTTGTCGTGGTCAAAAAAAGCCCCGGGAGAGCGATGGAGCTGACTGACAATAGCCCTCTCGGTCCCATTAATAATAAAGGTCCCCCGCTCAGTCATAATGGGCAGGGTTCCAAAGTAGATCTCCTGCTCTTTTATATCCCTGATGCTCTTTGATCCGTCGGTTGAATCAGTATCAAAAACAACCAGACGGACAGTCACCCTTATAGGCGCCTCATAGGTCATGCCCTTGTTAAGGCAGTCTTCTTCATCGTATCTGACATCTTCAAAGGAATATTTTACAAACTCTAG
>DIKH01000166.1:255-3890 GCA_002424495.1 Desulfobacteraceae bacterium UBA5623 | reverse complement strand
CGTTTTTCCGGCGGGATATCCTTTTGCAAAAAAAGCTCATAGGAGTTTTTTTGCATTTCCAGCAAACTTGGGATTTCAATTATTTTATCAATCTTACCGAAGCTTCTTCGGGCACGTCTGCTGCCACCATTTTTTCCCGGCATGGTCTCTCCTTAATTGATTCCAAAATCAACCATAAGAGGCATTAGGTCAAAAAAATCCGGGAGTTCGGCACTGATCTTATTTAGGACGCCGCAACCCCCGGCCCAATACGATACTATTTGATCTCGACGGTCGCACCTGCTTCTTCAAGTTGCTTTTTGATGTCTTCCGCCTCTTCTTTTGATACCCCTTCCTTCACCTTCCCAGGCGCCTCGTCCACAAGCGCTTTGGCCTCTTTGAGACCCAGATTGGTGATGGCGCGAACGGTCTTGATGACCTGGATCTTTTTGTCTCCGGCCGCAGCCAAAATTACATCAAATTCCGTCTGCTCTTTAGCCTCTTCCTGTGCTGCGACAGGGCCTGCGGCTGCCACTGCAACCGGGGCCGCAGCGCTGACTCCAAACTTATTTTCAAGTTCCTTCACAAGCTCTGAAAGTTCAAGCACCGTCATATTGGCAATAAATTGTATTACATCTTCTTTAGTGACATCTGCCATTTCTATATTTTTCAACCTCCCTGATATAGGGGTTATGCCCCTTCTTCCTGTTTTTGCTGTTCTATGGCCTTTAATACATACAACAATTTGCTCAAAATTCCGCCTAAGACCCTTACAAAACCTGCCGGCACGGCCTGCATTGCAGCCAGGACCTGGGCCAGAAGCACTTCTCTCCCAGGCAATCTGGCCAATTGGCTGACATCTTCCGCACTGACCAACTTGCCAGATATTTGACCGCTTGTAATGACCAACTGTCCAAACTCTTTGGCAAAATCAACCAATGTCTTTGCCGGGCCAATTATGTCATCAGAGGTAAGGGTTATGGCCGAAGGACCTTTCATGTGGTCTTTGAGTGTCTCGCTGCCAGTCCCCTGACTGGCAATCTTCAAAAGCCTGTTTTTTACAACCTGAAGTTCGGCGCCTGTATTTCTGAGTTCGGCCCTCAGCCTGTTGAGGTCACCAACTTTAAGGCCCTGATAATGCACAAGAAAGGTTCCCTGTGCCCTTTCGAGTCGGCCGTGCAGATCTGTTATGAACTGCTCTTTCTGTTCTTTTTTCATTGTTCACCTCCTCTCCGTTTTACGATAAATGTATCAAAGACGGAGGCGTATATAGACCCCGGCAGAATCAGTCTCGGTAGGCCAGCATCATTAAGCCCGAAGGCCGCCAACTCTGGGATATCCCTGGTGGCCGCCCTAGGGCACCTACTGTCTTTGACCAAGTCCTAAGATTAATATTAATGATACGCTTTCTGTATGGGGCAGAAGCGAAATAAATGCAATCTTGGGAGCTTCCTTACAGCTATGAGTTTAGGCCTTCTGGCTTAACAGGTCTTTAACAAAAGCTGGATCAATCCTGATCCCCGGGCCCATAGTCGCAGAAATTGCAATACTTTTGAAATAGGTTCCTTTACTTGCAGGGGGTTTTAGTCTGAGGATTTTATCCACAAAAGCAGCGATATTCTCTGAAAGCATCTTAACGCCAAAAGAGACCTTGCCCATAGGCGCATGCACTATGCCTGCCTTTTCAACCTTAAAATCTATTTTCCCCGCCTTAACCTCTTTGACAGCCTTACCTACATCAAAGGTAACTGTGCCCAGTTTGGCATTCGGCATCATGCCTCTTGGCCCCAAGATACGCCCCAGTTTTCCCACGGCCCCCATCATGTCAGGGGTGGAGATGGCTTTGTCGAATTCAAGCCATCCCTTCTGAATCTTTTCAACAAGATCGTCAGCCCCTACGTGGTCTGCACCGGCCTCAAGGGCCTCTTTTTCTTTTTCACCTTTGGCAAATACCGCTACGCGCACATCCTTACCCACACCATTGGGTAAGACTACAGTACCCCTGACCATCTGATCCGCATGCCTGGGGTCTACACCTAATCTAACTGCTATATCCAAACTTTCATCAAATTTCGCATACTTGCTGTCAATCGCCAACAGTATTGCCTCTTCAAAAGTATATCTCTTCTTACGGTCAACCTTTTGAAGGCTATTTCTGTGATTTTTCCCTTTTATGGCCATGTCTGATTACCCCTAAAATTAAGCCTCTGATACTACAATGCCCATGCTCCTGGCCGTTCCTTCTATGGTCTTAATGGCACTTTCCAAACTAAATGCATTCAGATCTTTCAACTTAAGCTTGGCAATGTCTTCCACCTGTTTACGGGTTACCTCTCCAACCTTTTGCCGATTGGGTTCACTGGAACCTTTTGCTATTTTTGCGACCTGTTTCAAGAGAACAGAAGCAGGTGGTGTTTTTGTAATAAATGTAAAAGTCCTGTCATCATAAATAGTTATAATGACAGGTATAATTGTCCCTATTTGGTCCTGGGTTTTTGCGTTATACAACTTGCAAAAATCAGCTATATTAACACCATACTGACCAAGGGCCGGACCAATCGGCGGCGACGGGTTAGCCTGCCCCCCTTTGACTTGAAGTTTAACAGATCCAATGATTTTTTTTGCCATAATTAAACAGACCCCTTTTACACGGAATTTACCTGCATAAAATCCAGTTCTACAGGCGTTGAACGTCCAAAAATTGTAATGAGCACCCGAACTTTTTCCTTATCCGGTTTTACTTCCTCCACAATTCCGCGGAAATTGCTAAACGGGCCGTCAATGACCGTCACCTCGTCGCCTTCTTCGAATTGATGTTTAGGTTTCGGCCTGCTCACCCCCTCCTCCATCTGCCGTATAATCTGGTTTGCCTCTTCAGGGGAAACCGCAGTCGGATTGACCTCTCCTCCTACAAAACCTATGACTTTGGCAGTATTCTTTACCGTATGCCAGGTGTCCTTATTCAAGACCATCTGGACAAGGATATATCCTGGAAAAAACTTCCTGGAAGAGGTCTTTTTCTGACCTTTCTTAAGCTCCATTACCTGTTCGGTTGGGACAAGGATCTTGCCAAAGAATTCTTCCTGTCTGGTTGTTTTTATCCTGTCTTCCAGAGTAGTCTTAACCCTATTCTCAAAACCAGAATAGGTGTGAACGATGTACCATTTCATGTCCACAATTACACCCTCGATGACGATAACAGTTTGTAACGGCCAGTCTTATTGACCACATGCATAGTTAGTAATCCTGCCTACCGTAAGATGAACTTAATAATTTTTATAAGACAGGTATCCACCAAAAAAAAGTATAATGCGACAATAAGTGTCAAAAAAATCACAACCCCTGTTGCGGCCAACATCTCCTTCTTGGTAGGCCACTTGACCTTCTTAATTTCTATTTTTGCTTCTCTCAGAAACACCCTGGCGTTTTGGATATAACCTAATGCGGGCAGTTCACTAATTCCCTTTTTTTCTGACGCCTTTTTTCGGAGATTTCCTGCGGGATTCTGTTTGACCAATTTTCTATTATTTGGATTTTTCACACTTGATGCCGCAATAGTATTGTTCAAAATGGGATACTGCCTTTTATGATTCTTCATAATTTAAGACATCCACAAAACACCAAAAATGGCAGGCCAGGAGGGATTCGAACCCCCA
>DIKH01000166.1:0-247 GCA_002424495.1 Desulfobacteraceae bacterium UBA5623 | reverse complement strand
ACCGTTAGAGCTACTGGCCTGCAGATTACTCTTTTAGTTGGATTAACACCCTGTTATCTTTCAGCAGGGTTTTCCCACGTCTATTTTGTTTCCTTGTGCATTGTATGAGTCTTACAAAATGGACAATATTTTTTAAAGGCCAGTTTGTCTGGTGTCTTCCGCTTATTTTTCGTGCCGGTGTAATTCCTGTGTTTGCACTGCTCACAGGAAAGTGTAATAATATCACGCATTCCAGAACGATCTCCAA
>DIKH01000129.1 GCA_002424495.1 Desulfobacteraceae bacterium UBA5623 | reverse complement strand
CTATTGTGTCCCAGATATCCTGGGCCAGAAGCAGTCTTTGCGGAAGACTTAACATTTTTATTTCATCGGCAATTTTAGCGGGTTCCATTTGTTTTTCTCCGGAAAGTAGGGGGTCAGGTCTTAGTATGGCTGGGGTCTTGAAATGTTATTTTGTCTGGTTCCCATGCGCCGCATGGAGAAGGGCACCAGAATGATGTTACCGAATTTATATATTGTCATACTCGGCATCTTCCGTGTTGTCCCATGCTTGCTGCCTTAATCAGGGTGTCATTCTCGCTACGATATCTTAAAAATTCTACAAAGTCCTCGACCTCAGCGACCTTTTCCGGTGGCAGCCTACAAATCTTATTAAAAAGTTCCTGTGTATGCTGTGTCTGCATGTCGGTCCTCTTCTTTAAAGTTTGGATTTGGGTAATGTGGGGACGGACGATTTGCTGCATTAAAAATTTTTCTTTCTATATAATAATAGCTTAGAGGGTGGTTCAGATTTTTGCAAGAGGATAATTTTATAAAAAGATCCTATCTTGGTGTCTTGTAAGGTATGTGGGGAGTCATGGTGGCAGGCTCGACAAATGGCCATTTGGTTCCCAGGCGCCGCATGGGATTGGGGTCTGGGATTGGGGTCAGGCTTGACTAATGGGCATTGTGTCATAAGAAAAATAGGGGCAGGTCTTAAAACGTAAGGCTGCTGATGGCCATGATGATGAGATCGTCCCGTCTGCTATTATACTCTTCAGAGCTAATTACCACGGCAGGCCGCTTTTTAGTGGTTGTCTGGTCAGTGAAGGGGCACAGGATGATGTCGCCGAATTTATAAGGTGTCATACTCGGCATCTTCCGTGTTGTCCCATATTTGCTGAAAAGATCTTTCTGAAAGTTTGCCTGCCGCCTGGATCAGGACTTTCGATCTGATGTTCTTTGGGGTGTAAGAAAATATTGCATTTTTTTGTCAAAATGACCATATTGTAATTACAGTAATTATATTGTGATACGGTCTCAGTTTCGGAGGTAATGCTATGGAAAAACATATACGCGCCAGAGATATTAAAATAGTTCCCATTGGTAACTCATTAGGTGTCCGCCTGCCAAAAAATCTTTTACAAAAATATGGTTTAACTGATTCGTTAGTCCTTGAAGAGACCGATCAAGGTCTTCTTCTCCGAAAAAAACATGACGATAAGCTTTCCTGGGGCGAGACCTATAAAGCCATGGCTAACGAGGATGAAGACTGGAGCGATTATGAATCTACTCTTATAGATGGCCTGGAGGATGACGACGTTGACAAATCCTGAACGATACGAGATTTATTTTGCCGATTTGAATCCAACCATTGGCAGTGAAATCAATAAAATTCGTCCGGTAGTTATCATTAGCGAAGATGAAATGAACACGAATTTGGAAACAGTTGTTATTTGTCCCTTGACTTCAAGGCTCCACCCGAAATGGAGAACGCGGCTACAGATTGATTGTGCCGGTAAACAAGCTGAAGTTGCTGTGGATCAAATACGAGCAATCAGCAAAAAACGTTTGCGGCAAAAAATTGATCGGTTATCTGGTCCTCAAGGTTCTCAGTTGCGAAGAATAATCACCGAAATGTATGGTGAATAGAAGAACGAGTAGGCAGAGAGGAGGAGATAGGGTCAGGCTTCCAAGATGACAAGATAAAAATCAGGGAGGAGAATAGGGCAGGCCACGGTTTCCTTATTCCTATGCCGCGATTACGATTAATTGGAAACAGACCCCGTTTAATCTTACAAACCGCTTGGGGATGGCAATCTTATTATTCCACCTTTCTGTTTTGCCAGTGAAGTGGATTTCGTTTCATGTGCATAATAGCAACTACAAGGATACTTTTGTCACGGATTTGATAGATAACTCCAAAAGGGAATTTATTGGTGATGCACCGCCTGGTTCGTTTGGAGATCTGTGGCCAGGCTTCTGGAAAAGTGGAGATCCTTTCCAGCGTGTTGGTGACTTCGGCTGCAAACTCATATCCCAGCCCAAGGCATTGGGTGTTGTAATAGTCAACAGCTTCAATGAATTCCTGTTCCGCGCAAGCAAGGATATTGACAATCATTTCGTATTGATCTTAGCCAGAACAGTACTGAATGGCTTGGATGTTATCTCCCCGGCTTCAAAACCATCCAGGCGGGACTCTGCTTCCTCTGCCCATATTTGATCCGTGATTTCTTGTTTTTGTTGATCAAAGCTGTAAAAAAGTTTTTCAATAAGAGTAGCCTTTTCCACAGGCGGCATGGCGAGGGCGTCTCTGAATATCTGTTGAGTGTTGTTTTCCATATATTTCTCCAATGTAAAATTCGGGACACCAATTTGTTTTCTAAATCTAAATCAGGTTGTTTCCTTGTACCACAAAAAACCGTCACCTGTAAATGATATGGCGCAGGCCGTACAATTCCTGGTTTTCGTGGCATTAATTTTTCATCTCACCTCTCGATAACAGGCAAGAACTTATACTCTGAGGATCGTCCCCAATTACCATCTCCAGTAAAATAGTATTGCATTCCTAAAAAAGTAACTGTATTGTAGGTTTCGATTCCTACAGGAGGCAGTCATGCTGGATGAAATCTTTTCCTTGAGTCAGACCTTTTTACACCTGCGTAATCGCATTTTCCGCCGCTATTTTCTGCAAGAAACCGTATTTACCAACCGTTTCTCCATCATTGTCGGTCAGCGTGGCATTGGCAAAACCACCGCCATGATCCAGTATCTGCTGGCCCAGGCAGATGGTGATTGTTTCTCGCGCCAGATACTGTATCTTCAGGCGGATCATTTCCTGCTTGCGCGAACCTCCCTGTACGACATTGCCGGTGAGTTCTACCAATTAGGGGGGAAGCTGATCTGTTTCGATGAAATCCATAAATATCGGGATTGGTCGCTGGAGTTGAAAAGCATATTTGACACCTTTCCCGACCTGCGGATGCTTGCTTCCGGTAGTTCGGCCCTTGAAATAGCCAAGGGAAGCCATGATTTGAGTCGGCGGGCCCTGTTGTATCAAATGCACGGCTTATCGTTTCGGGAATATCTGGGGTTGAATTGCGAAATCCATTTTGACAAGATACCCCTTGCCACCATCCTTGAAGATCACCAGCGGGCAGCGGATACGGTCGTTACCAGCCTTGGCCGGCTTGATCTCAAAGTTCTCGCCTTATTCAGAGAATATCTTGCAACCGGCTATTACCCCTATTTCAACGATTTTAACGACAGGGGGCAGTTTTACCTGACCATTGAGCAGAACATCCATACCACGCTTGAAGCTGATCTTCCTGCCATCCATCAAACCTTGACTGGCGCATCTGTCCGTAAGATCGAGCGTCTTCTGGCAATTGTTTCTTCAATAGTGCCCTATACACCCGACATGAAGCATTTAAAGAATTTGCTGGAGATTGGTGATGAGCGTACGCTAAAAAATTATCTGAAACTCCTAGAGGACGCCGGTATTATCCTGACTGTCAGCAAGAGTGGTAAGGGACTGCGGCCGCTGGAGAAACCTGAAAAAATCTATCTGAATAACCCGACCCTGTATCATGCTCTTGCGGGCGCTGCAGCATCGGATAGCGGCGCCGTTCGAGAAACCTTTTTCTTGACCATGCTGCGGGTTGCACATCAAGTGAGCGCACCCTCCAGAGGTGACTTTCTGGTAGATGATCATATTACCTTCGAAGTAGGTGGCAAGAACAAAGATGCCGCTCAGATACAAGGGATCGAACACGCCTGGCTGGCCTTGGATTCCATTGAGATCGGTACAGGGAAAAGGGTTCCGTTGTGGCTGTTTGGATTTTTGTATTGAAGGTAAAGGGGGTCAGTGACAACAGGGGGGAGAAAGCCTGGATGCGACGCATCCCGTACTGCATTCCCATGCACCGCATGGGAACGAGGGGCGCAGGAAGAAAGGAAAAATTATTTTTTACTGCTGCACTGAAGTACCAGTGCCTGGAAATTTTCCGGTGAAGAGAGACAGGACTGTCCTTCGCTGCATTGACTTAAAAGAAAGCAAAAGTCGAGAAATTCATTCATCAAACGAGTTTTCGCCTTATCTTTATGTTGAATAATAAACAGCTGCCGCTTCATATCTACTCCCTTCAGGCGGATCTGCTGCAACCAGCCACGGTTAATCGCCCTGCATACGGTCAGATTTGAAAGGCAGCCAATGCCGGCGCCGGCCTCAACTGCCTTTTTAATGGCTTCAGTATGACCTAACTCCATCACCACATTAAGGTCTGTTACATATCTGCCAAGTTTACTTTTGAATATCTGGGCTGTTCCTGATCCAGGCTCACGCATTACCCATTTATATTTTTTTAGGTCAGTTGTGACATCACATACTGTTTCTGACCCCGTATCTCTTGTAGAACGAATAATAAGAACAAGTTCATCCTGAAACCAGTTCGTGACGCTAATCTTTTCGTTATTGACCTCGCCTTCAACAAATCCAAGATCAACAGCACGATCCATGATCAGTTTCTCTGCAGTGTTGGTGTTGCAAACCAGCATATTAAAATGGACATCAGGGTGCATGCTCTTAAAAACGGTTATCAGATAGGGTAAAACATAATTGCCGATAGTGGAACTGGCAACCAACTTCAGAGTACCAGCAAATTTCCCATCCTTTTCATTCATCAGGCTATCCAAATCCTCTAACTTGTCAAGAATCTCTCGACTGAGAGGAAGAAAGTATCGACCTCTATCATTGAGTTCCAAGCGCCTGCCGATACGATCAAATAAAGAGCCCCCCAACTGATTTTCCAATTCAATCAAAGCAAGACTCACTGCTGATTGGGTAATAAAAAGGTTTTGAGCGGCCTTTGTTACCTGACCACTGTCTACAACGGCTTTGAAAATTTCAAGTTGGCGCATTGTTATTGACATAAAAACCCTTTATTGGAAAAAGTATTAATTTTTTTAATGATAAATATTTGTATTATAAATTTTACTAATTGTAAAGAGTGAATTAACTTTCATTAATCAAATTTGAATAAAATCAGATTTTTTATCTAATACTTCATAATGCAGATTGGTGAACCAGATATCTGGATAACGGATTAGCAATAAAGCTGTTGAGTCCTATCAAAACTTTCTTTTGAAATGGATATCAGGAGGAAATTATGGCCCTACAATCTGAAATGCCATGTTGGGAAATTATACAGTGTAACAAGAAGGATACGTGTTTCTGCGCGGGAGATAAAAAAAAGCCATGCTGGGAATTTGTTAAAGAAGATAATCTCTGTTCATTTCATATTTGTGTTGATTGCTTGGTTTATTTGGCAAAACATGAAAAATCCACTCTCTCAGAAGAAAAGTTTTATTCTATCATGAAGCAGAGAAGAAAACAAAATGCTCTCAAGGGATATGAAGGGCAACTCTTCGCATGTGCTTATTTGTCCTATTGCTATCCACCCAAAGAACACCTTGAAAAGATACTTCTCCACCCAGGCTGACGAGGTGATCATATGAAAACTACAAGAATGATTATAACTCATTGGCTTATCTCAACAGATCATAAAATTTCAGCATGGATGGACAAATATTGTCTTCTGTTGATGAGAACTTCCCTGGCTCTGATCTTTATTTGGTTTGGTCTTTTAAAGCCTTTGGGCATGAGCCCCGAAGAGGAACTGATAAAACGGACCGTATATTTTTTTTCTCCCGATATGGTTTTATTTATTCTTGGATGCTGGGAGGTTGCTATAGGTGTCGGGTTACTTTACCGACCCTTGCTTCGTCTCGCCCTGTTTCTATTGCTCATTGAACTACCTGGCACATTTCTTCCCCTGATAGTCCTGCCGGATATCTGCTTTCATTCGATTCCCTTTGGACTGAGCCTTGAGGGACAGTATATCGTAAAAAACCTTTTTCTGATTGGCGCTGCCTTTGTCATTGGTAGTAAGATCTCCCAGATTCCTGCTTCATCTCAACCAAGGGTGAATCAGTTTTGAGCGACTCGACATTTCGTACAAATATAATCAACCAACCATTAGTAAAGATAATTAGTCTGCCAAAAATATTTTTTGGCAGACTGCAGAGATGTGAAAGTTTACCAGTTCCTTGCTCTTTGTCTGTTTAAAAACCTCCTCCATAGATCCCCCTCCTTTCTATGGAGAAAATTAGAACAGACGAACAGAGTCTCTTTGCGCACTCTGTTACCTGAGGGCTGGTAAGCTTTTACATTTGCGTGCTACTGAATCTCCTTCTTCCACTGCCCAACCGTAAAGGGATAAACACCGTATTTCCGGCCAATCTCATTGATTGTTTTTACCATTTTTACCACTCGCAATGTCTCCCCAAGACTACCTTCACCATGAACTCAGGGCTGTGGAACTTCCGCTCCTTATGATAGCGCACAGCTTAAACTACTGTCTTGAAATTTGGGTCCACTATAGATTCGCCGTCTGTACTGTCCTGCCGCAATTTCCGAATTTCCAGTATGGGTCTGAAGCCGCGGTTGTTCCCTGTTGAAGCATGGTGATCAGCTATTATAAAAATAATACCCTGTAAAATTAAAAGAGCAATGAGCCGCTCTGTAAATTTTCTTGACGATACGGTCTGAAACAGGTATAAAAATTCTTCAGAAAAGGGAATGAGGGTTGTGTCTGTCAAATATCCTCTCTTTTCGTCTAATTTCAGATTTCGGTTTTGATAGCCGGGTCCTGTGCAACAAGGAATCATGAACCCCGCCAGGTCCGGAAGGGAGCAACGGTAATGACCCTCTTTGTGTGCCACAGGGTGCCCGGCTATCATTTTTTAGTGACATAGGAATATCGTCTGCCTTTTTTTAGAAGATTCTCCCCTGCCGCTGCTCAGGTTTGTCCGACTTCACTGCAATTTCGATACAATAATCCTGCCATCCTCCTGAAGAACCCACATGTCCTATTTGGTCCTTGCCAGAAAAGCACGTCCCCAGACCTTTGACGAGGTCGTCGGTCAGCGGCCTGTGGTCAAGACCCTGCAGAACAGTCTGCTGCGCGACAGGGTCGCCCATGCCATCCTTTTTTCAGGCATCCGGGGTGTCGGCAAGACCACCCTGGCTCGGATCATGGCCAAGGCCATCAACTGTGAAAACGGCCCGGCCCTGAACCCCTGCAATAGCTGTGAGTCCTGCAAGGCCGTCACTGCCGGTTCGTCTCTTGACCTCTACGAGATCGACGGCGCCTCCAATCGAGGGATTCAGGAGATCCGCGAGCTCAAGGAAAAAATCCGCTTTCTGCCCACATCGTCGAAATACAGGATTATCATCATCGACGAAGTGCACATGCTCACCACCGAGGCCTTCANNCCCTGCTCAAGACCCTGGAAGAGCCACCGGCCCATGTCTTTTTCATGTTTGCCACCACCGAGCTGCACAAGATCCCGATTACCATCCTCTCGCGCTGCCAGCGTTATGAGTTGAAGCGTGTCGCGCCCAATGATCTTGGCCGTCATCTGCAGAACCTGGCGGAGGCTGAGGGGGTACAGATCGAGCAGGGGGCCCTTGATCTTATTGTCCGGGAGGCGGACGGTTCTGTCCGCGACGGGCTCAGTCTCCTCGATCAGGTCTTTTCCTTTGGTGAGAAAAACATCAGCACCGATGATGTGATCCAGGTGCTTGGTCTGGTCAGCCGAGAGGTCGTGCTCCGTTTGACGAGGG
>DIKH01000264.1:1966-9845 GCA_002424495.1 Desulfobacteraceae bacterium UBA5623 | reverse complement strand
CTTGGCATGAAGTTTGTGTTGATCCAGCCGGGAAAATTCATGATGGGAAGCAACCTCAGCCCAACAGAAATCAAGGACAAGTATGGCGGTGAGGCAAAGTGGTACAGCGATGAGACTCCACAGCACGAGGTTACGATAACAAGGCCATATTATATACAGACCACAGAAGTCACTCAGGGACAATGGAAGGCTGTGATGGGGTTCAATCCCTCGGGACTGAAAAACTGCGGTAAAAATTGCCCGGTAGAAAAGGTGTCCTGGCATGATGTAGAGGAATTTATCAAAAGGCTTAATCAGAAGGAGGAAGCAGACACCTACAGACTGCCCACCGAGGCAGAGTGGGAATATGCATGCAGGGCTGGAAGCGTTACGGAATTCTGCTTTGGCGAAGAAAAAAACAAACTTGATTATTATGCATGGCATAATTCCAACTCCGATGATTGGACCCACCATGTACATCGTAAAAGGCCTAATGCCTGGGGCATCTATGACATGCACGGAAATGTATGGGAATGGTGCCAGGACTGGTACAGTGACTACCCTTCAGAGGCGGTAACAGACCCCATTGGGCCGAGCTCAGGATCACACAGGGTCTCCAGAGGCGGCAGCTGGCGCAGCGCCGCGATGTTCTGCCGTTCACCCCATCGTTATGGAGTGGACCCGAGTTACAGACGGCCCAACAGGGGCTTCCGTCTCGTAAAAAATTTTTGAACAACCCAAAAGACAGGTGTTGTCCCAATCACTCATTTTCCTTGAATACACTTCCAGGATCAGTTCTAAGTCGTTCCAGTTTTTCGCTAAAACCCTTTCCAAGGTCCACCCCCATCTCCTGGGCCTTCTTTTGGGCGGATAGCCCTATATTGCGGGTGTCGCTGTAAAAGCTGTCTGTCTGTCGGGCTCTGGGATCAAAGGACGACAGGCGGTCTCCTTCCGACAAGTGATAGGCAACTTTCGATATGATCCGTTTCATATCCCGACCGCCGCATTTCGGGCACGTAAGTTCCTTTTCTTCCTCCTTCTTCAGTATTAGTTTCTGAAACTCGCAATCGCAACCAAGGCACTGATATTCATAAATCGGCATTGATCCACTCTCCCTTAATCATTCAGAGCACCATTAAAGAGGCTGCTTTTTGACATGGCGCCACTAATATTCGTTCTTTTAGCAAGGAATTAAGGATTGATCAAGCTTAACAATGACACTGAATTGAGTCAGGGCCGCGCGGCCTTTATTTTGACTACCTTTTGGCTGCGGCCTGATGGAGGGCCAGGACGGCCTGATTGACCAGCATTTTAACGCTCTGCAATTCGAGTTCAGAGATGATGGGCTGCTCCCTGGAGCGCATGGCCAAAAACAGTCCGATAGGGGTGTTTTTCACCATAACCGGAATGAGCACAATGCTTTTTGGTTCCAGCAGCTTGACAAGACTTTCCGGAAACGACTGGCGACGACTATCCTTTTCAAAATCAGGGATTACAATCTCTTGACGTTTCAGTATGGATAAAGCGGGAGCGAGATTGATAGACTGAAGAGGATAATCGAACTCCGTTCTCAACTTTTCCATTTCAGGGCCAAGGCCGAAACGAAATACGACTCGGTCGCGTTTTGGTGTTACCATTGCAAGCATGACATTTCGCATCCCGATTCCGCGGTACATCCCCTCGAGCGCCATCATAATAATATCGCTGATGGAAAACTGCCCGATAAGTGTCATGGCGATATCTGCAATTGTCTTTGTCAAAAATTCCTGCCGCTCCACCAGTTCACTCTTGTCGTCCTCTTCGTCTTCAAGGCGGTCTTCTTCCACCATTTTCGTGACAGTCGTGCCTACTGAGTCCTCAACTGAATTCTCCTGAGGTATCCTTGTGGTCCGGTCATCCGGTGACAACATGACAGTTGCATCAGTTGCCCCTTCTCCCACCGAGGCGTCAGGTGCTTTTGCCCGGATGGTCTTTTCCTCCTTAGGTGGTTCATCCTCTTTTACAAGGCCCAGATCTTTCATTCTGAGTCTCAGAGGCTTTGAAAAGCCGCTGGCGTCTGATATGGACTTATCAATTATCTTTTGAAGCATCTTTGGCTTGATGGAGATCTTGCCTTCAAATTTGCGTGCAAGGTTGGTAAGAGCGACACCGCGCTCGTGACTGTCAACAATCATCGTCACCTTTCCAAGCTCATAGGCATAGGAAGTAATCCCCTGCAATATATCCTCTTTTCCTTTAAGAGGCCCCTGTCGGTCAGGGTCCATTTTTTTTAGACCGGATTGCAGAAGCTTGGGCAATTTCCAGGAATCAGCTATCGCCTGGCCCAGTTCGGTGTAAGAAAGGCGCATGACCTGGCGGGAGGCCTTTTCTTCATTTTCACCCCCATCCTCTACAAGTTTGTTAATCACCCTCTGCTCTTCTGGGAAATAAAAACTGACGATAAGCCTGCCCAGGTGATGGAGCATCCCACAGATGAAAGGCTCTTCTGCATTTTCTACACCCATCTGATTAGCAATCTGTCTGGCGTTTAAAGCAGTAAACAATGCCTCTACAACCTGTTTTTTCAGTTCAACGACATCATTGCCCTTCTTTAAAAAATGCTCAAAAATGCCCAGGGCGGATGTCATATTCAATATCGCATCCATACCGAGTACGACCACTGCGCGTGATATTGTCGTGATAGGAGAACCCAGTCCTGAATAATAGGCGCTGTTTGCAATACGCAGGACACGGTTTGTAAGGGAAATATCCTTGAGAATGGATTGTGCAATGCTCTGGGCAGAGGCGCTTTGAGACCTTGCGGCCTGGACCACCTCTGAGACATATTGAGAAACTGCAGGGAAATCGCCTTTTCGCTTTATTCGCTGCATGATAAAATTAAGGATCTCGCGGTGAACGTTTTCGCCCGTTGCATGTTGATCAGGCCCCTGATCAGAGCCCTTTTTATCTTCAAGACATCGGATAAAGCCTTCATACATGGCAACGGAGCTTTCAAACCGATCGTTTGGAGACTTATTCAGCGCGCGGTCCACAAATTCATAAAATGGCCGAGGCAGATCGCTCAAATATGACTGTAATGGCGGATGAGGGTCATTGATTATTGATTTTTTGAGTTCATCAAAATTCTCCGAAGGAAAAGGCAAGCGCCCGCTTAACATCAGGTAAAATATAACCCCCAGGGAAAACACATCTGCACGAGGATCGAGCCCTTCACCTGCGATCTGCTCGGGGGCCATAAATCTGGGGGTTCCGGTGATGTCCAGCTCCTTTACACGGAGGCCGGCAATGGAGCGGGCGATTCCAAAATCCATTATGCGTGGGGTTGATTCCTTACCAATCATTATGTTGGCGGGTTTTAGATCAAGATGCACAACGCCCCGTTGATGGGCATATGACATGGCAGAGAGCAGTTCTTTGAAGATATGGCATGCCTGACTGAACTCCAGTGAACCCTCTTCTTTCAGAAACTCGGAGAGGAGCTTTCCGCGAATCAACTCCAGCACGACAAATGGTTGACCGTCTTGCTCGCCTGCATCAAAGACTTGTACGATACCGGGATGAGAAAGGCCTGCGGCTAAACGGGCCTCCTTCAAAAGCCCGTCTTTCATCCCGGCCAATTGCCCTGCGTCCAGATCTTTTGGAAACCGGACAACCTTAATGGCGACTTCGCGGTTAAGCATCGGGTCGTGCGCGAGATACACTGCGCCCATTGCCCCCTTTCCTAAGAGGGATTTTATCTCAAATCGTCCTAAGTTCTTTCCGGCCATGCGGCAAGCTCACTCCAGCAATATTTGTCAATTACTGAATCTCAAGTATCTCGAATTCGAGGATACCACCAGGGGTCCTGGCCTTAACCTCATCACCCTGTTGTTTTCCGATCAGTGACTGGCCGATAGGAGATGTGACGGATATCTTGCCGTTTTCAGGGTCTGATTCATAAGGCCCGATCAGTTGATAGCTAATTTCCTCGTCCTTTTTGACGTCGTATAATAAGACTGTCCTTCCAAATACAACGCGGTCTCTAGGACCATCATCCGCATCAATTATCTCCGATCTGTTTATGACATCCTGTAATTCATTGATCCTGCCCTCAAGAAAAGATTGCCTCTCCTTGGCCGCATGATATTCGGCATTTTCGCTCAGGTCGCCATGGCTCCGGGCCTCTTCTATGGCCCGAATGTTGTCAGGTCTTTCAACCTTAATCAGATGACTCAATTCCCTTCTGAGCTTCTCCAGTCCATCCTTTGTAAATGGGATTTTTTCCATGTGTCTATCACTCCGTAAAAAATAAAACTTTATTCCATTCCGTATTCAAGCGCTATCCCGCCATGGCGGGATTGACCGTGTCGCCTCCTCTTTGTCGCCTTGGTATCATCTTGAATGCAAAATGGAATTTGCGCACTCGCAGAAACCTTTTTACGAAACCGTCAATTTTTCTTTTCCAGACCCTGCCCCAGTTCATCGGCATGAGAATGGCTGTGGGAAAAACGGCCGAAGCCATGAATATGGACATGGGTATGAAGCACTGTCTGCTCTTCAGACACGATCCGGCCATTTATCATTCCGTATATCTTGTCAGTGGTCTGCACGATAAAATCCATGTTGTGGGAAATGAATACATATGCAAGGTTCAATTGATTGAGGATGCCGACCATTTTTTCAGTAGTCTCGAGATCAAGGCCTGTGGTCGGTTCATCCAAAAGCAACACCTCCGGTTTCATCGCAAGCACCGTTGCAAGTGAAACCAGTCTTTTTTCACCGCCGGACAGCTTGTATGTGACCCTGTCTTCAAAACCGGACAGCCCAAGCGCATTAAGGGTCTCTACGGCGATCTTCCTGGCCTCAGCCCTGGATCTGCCCTGATTTAGCGGACCAAAGGCTATATCCTCAAGTACGGTGGGGCTGAAGAGCTGATCATCAGGATCCTGAAAAAGCAGGCCTATCTTCTGCCTGACTTCTTTGAAATCTTTCTCATTTTCCATCCTCTTGCCAAAGATCTCGATTCTGCCGGAAACTGGCCTCAACAGGCCCATAATCACATGGAACAGAGATGTCTTTCCGCTTCCGTTTGGGCCTATCAGACCTACGCGCTCGCCTTTGCGAAGCTGGAAATTTACGCCCTGAAGTACCGGCCTGCCTGAGGGAAATGAAAAATGGACCTCATCGAGGTCAATCAATAAATGATTCTCGTCCATTGAAGTAAGACTATTCCTCCCAGGACCGTAATAATAAAGAATATAATAACAAAGTCAGACGGCTTAAGAGAAAATTCACCGAGGTCATAAAAACGGCCCCTAAAACCCCTTAAAAGCATTGCATTGCGTATTCTCTCTGAACGATCATAACTCCTTACGAGAAGCATACCGAAGAGATAGGCATACGTCCTGTAGGTATGCATGGATGTCCTTGGTTGAAATCCTCTTATTTTTATGGCATTAATGAGGCGCTGATATTCTGTTTGCATTACATGGAGATACCGGAAAGTAAAAAAAAAGAGCTGAATCAACTTGGCAGGAACAAGCAACTGCCTCAAGGCCCTGCCTATTGTAAAGATAGAGGTGGTTGACATCAGGCATATCAGGGCAAGCAGAATGATGTTGGATCTCAAAGTTATCATTACGGCATACCTGATGCCCTCTTCTGTTGCTGTTAAGGGTCCGATGGTAAAGGCTCTTTCTCCATCAAATGAAAATGGAAGAAAAAACCAGAGGAACAAAATAAAACCATTTGCCAAACCTACCCTTATCAGGACGCGCCTGAGCCTGAGGCTGGATAACAGCAACAGCAGTATTGACAGAAAAATTCCCGGGACTAATGCAGACAGGCGTGAACATACTGCAATCAGAATAGAAAAAGCCGCAACAGCTATGATCTTGACCCTTGGATCAAGGGCATGGATCATTGATTTGCCATATGTCAGGTCGTTATCAAACATATTCACAACAAAAAAAGCCAATTATTATCGGCTGAATCAGAAGAAGTAATGGCTCAGGGAAAATTTTATGATTTCCAGGACCCTGTCCCGCGGCGCGCAGGACTCTAACCCCTAAGGCGCAAAATATGGAGCTGCAATCTTCTCCCCAAAGGCAAGGGTTTTTCTCCCATTCCCAGCGCCAGACAATAAAAAAACCACGAGAGGAAAATCCCTTCAATACAAAGCCCTCGTGGCCTGAAAAACCGCAATTGCGCCTCAAATTTCTTTAGTTGATATTGCACCTCCCAGGTTTTGTCAAGAGCTATTTCATCGTATGTATTGACTTTTGACCTTTACTCGCTTAGGGAAAGAAAAACCATCGGCAGGAGATCAGCCCCATGATTGAAAAGATAAGACAGACTGCACAGTTTTTGAACTCGCAAATGAGGGGAGCACCCACCATCGGGATGATAACCGGGACGGGATTGGGCTCGCTTACTGAAGGCTTGACAAACACTATTCGCATCCCATATGAGAGCATCCCAAACTTTGCCAGTTCAACAACTCAGGGCCATTCAGGCGCACTTGTTGCAGGGGAGATTGCAGGGAAGACAGTGGTTGCCATGGATGGCCGTTTTCACATCTATGAGGGTTATGCACCCGAGGAAATCACCTTTCCTGTCAGGGTCCTTGCCATGCTCGGGATAGAATTCCTGTTGATATCAAGCGCAGCAGGTGGACTTAATCCGCAGTTTGAAAAGGGCGATTTGATGGTAGTTACCGATCATATTAATCTTACCGGAACCAATCCCCTGATTGGACCCAATCTGGATATATTCGGACCCCGATTCCCCGATATGTCAAGGGCCTATGATCGTGATCTCGTTTTACTGGGGGGAAAAAAGGCCCTTGATTTGAAAATTCCTCTAAGGCAGGGGGTATATGCAGGCGTACTTGGCCCAAGCCTTGAAACCCCGGCAGAGACCCGTTTTTTGAGGCAGATCGGGGCAGATGCAGTGGGGATGTCAACTGTATTGGAGGCGATTGTTGCTGTTCACTGCGGGCTCAAGATAATGGCCATTGTTGTCTTGACCAATATGAACCTGCCCGACTGTATGGAAAAGACCTCCATTGAGGAGGTAATAGCCACCGCACAACAATCAGGAAAAGCCCTCTCAGTGCTGTGGAAAAACATTATCAGGCAACTGTAGCTGTTTAACATTGGACTTGAATCCTGACTCTACTGAGTTCTGTTATGCACCAGATGGATATCTTATTAAAAAACGGAATTGTTCTAACCATGGATCGTAACAATACGATCATAAAAAAAGGTTGTCTTGGTATCATTGGAGACACCATCTCGTATATAGGAACAGAGACCAATCATCAATTGGAGGCGAAAAAGACCATTGATGCAAACGGCGGCCTGATATTGCCAGGACTTGTAAATGGCCATACCCATGCAGCCATGAGCCTTTTCAGGGGCCTTGCAGATGACCTCCCTCTTATGGACTGGCTTAACAACTATATATTTCCTGTGGAAAGGAAAATGGACGGGGACTTTGTCTTCACCGGGACCATGCTTTCATGCGCTGAAATGATCATGAGCGGGACAACAACCTTCTGCGACATGTATCTTTTTGAGGAAGAGGTCGCCATGGCCGCAAGTCAGGCGCAAATAAGATGCATTGTCGGAGAGGTCCTCTATGACTTCCCATCCCCCAACTACGGCACTTTAGAAAACGGCTTCAATTATACAGAGTCATTGATAAAAAGATGGCAGGATAATCCACTGGTTTCCATTGCAGTTGAGCCACATTCCCTTTTCACATGCAGCCCTGACCTGCTTTTGTCCGCCAATGAAATGGCCGCAAGACACAATGTGCCGCTCATTATTCATGTGGCTGAAACCTTGCTGGAGCTGGAGGAAATAAAACAGCGGTACGGGGTGAAACCCATCGAACATATGAATTCACTTGGGCTGCT
>DIKH01000264.1:0-1870 GCA_002424495.1 Desulfobacteraceae bacterium UBA5623 | reverse complement strand
CCTGTCCCACAAATGCTGTCGCACGGCATTAAAGTTGGTCTTGGCACTGACGGATGTGCATCGAACAATGATCTGGATTTGTTCACGGAGATGGATATGGCCGCCAAGCTCCACAAAATCCATGCCATGGACCCAACAGTGATGGATGCGGTAACAGTGCTCAGGATGGCCACAATAGAAGGGGCAAGGACATTGGGACTTGATAATATAACAGGGTCTCTCGAAGTGGGGAAAAAGGCTGACGTCATAGTGGTTGATACCAATAGGCCACACCTTACTCCAATGTATAATCCTTATTCTCATATTGTCTATTCGGCAACAGGAACAGATGTGTCCCATTCTATCATCAACGGCCGACTGGTGATGGAAGATAGGCAGCTATTGACCATTGATCTCAACGAGATCATGGCGAGGGCAAGGGAAAAATCCCTCCAGGTGATAGAGTGGATTTCCCATTAAGGGACTCTAAAAATGCTAATAACCCAAGTTAGCATTTTTAGAGTCCCTAAAATCATAGCGGCGAGTCAAGTTATATGGAAGATCCCAGATTTATTGCACTAGGAAGCAGGCTTAGCGGGGTGCCGGAGGTGCTGACACTTGGCGTAAGACCAAACTTCATGGAATACACCCCCCATCAAAGGGAACTGATCTTAGGATCCGAACGTATCCTGTTTCCAACACTTAATTATGCCCAGCTTTTTACCACGATTGGGAAAAAGATATTTCCGAGTCTGGAAACCCATTTGTATGCCGATGAAAAAATCAAGCAAACCACTCTCTTTTACATGCTGGGGATCCCCCACCCCCACACCAGGATTTATTATCATCTTCACCACAACGACATTCTTGGAGATTTTGAATTCCCATTTATCGCTAAACTTGCCAGGAATTCCGCCCGGGGAAGGGGTGTCTATTTAATTAAGAACAGAGAAGAGCTTGAACAATACCTGCGTCTTGTCAGGGTTGCATATATTCAGGAATTTCTGCCCCACGAAAGAGATCTGCGTGTTGTGCTTGTTAATTATCGGCCAGTGCTGGCCTACTGGCGTATCAGCCGGCCGGATAATTTCAAGACCAATCTGTCACAGGGGGGTGAAATCAGCTTTGATGATATACCAGTGGAGGGTGTCAGAATAGCGCAGGAATCCGCCATAAGGTGCAGGTTTGACGATGTTGGTCTGGATCTGATCAGATTTAACGAAAAATGGTATCTGATTGAAGCGAACATGAAATATGGCCGCAAGGGACTAAAAATGAAGGGACTCGATCTAAAGGAGATCATGAGGGCAAGGCTCCTGTCAGGTGATATATGACCTTGCCTCAACAACTGAAGGATGTGACAAGATAATCAGCAAATTAATTTCCAAAATGACCAGTAAAAAGAAAAAGATACTTATTATTGCCGCATGTGTTATATTCCTTATCCCTGTCAGCTATATCGGCTATGAGATCTTTTGTGTAACCCGCGATGCATCAATCAGGATAGAGCGCGGCGCTATTGACCGCATCTTTTCCTCTGAAAGCTCTGTATATTATGACGATGGAAAGACACCCATCGGGGTCTTTTTTGATAAGACCCACTGCAAGTATATAACCTACAAGGAAATACCAAAGGCCTTTATCAAGGCGCTGGTTGCTGCTGAAGATGCTGATTTCTTCCGTCACGGCGGAGTGGATATCAAGGCGATATTCAGGGCTTTTATTGCCAATATCAGGTCCAGAAAGGTGGTCCAGGGCGGCAGCACCATCACACAGCAGGCAGCAAAAAACATATTCAAGAGGGAAAAGCGGTCATATATGGCCAAGCTCAGGGAACTGTTCCAGGCCTTCTTGCTTGAGAGAAAATACACTAAAGAAGAAATCCTTGAGA
>DIKH01000386.1 GCA_002424495.1 Desulfobacteraceae bacterium UBA5623 | reverse complement strand
GCCTTTCTGGATGGACACTAACTAACCGAGTGTTAGAGGGCAACCGGCCTTAGGGACTCGAAAAAAACTAATATACCATTTTAACATTTTTCGCGTCCCTAAGTCTTCATAATAACCGATGGCACATCAAAACATTGCTTTATGACATCGGTTGTTGCCTCAATCTGCTCAGCAGGGACTACTCCATTTATTGATGCGATGGCGCAACCTAAGGCCAGAAGTTGGACGCCTGCACTGTTAATAGCCGTCAAAAGCTCACTGGCGATGCCGTACCTGTCACCGAAATGTGGCCCGTTCATGGAAAAAACCGCGACAGGTGCATTCCTGGAAGGAACAGATTCAGAAGGCAAACTGTTTTTAACTTCCGGATATATCTGACTGTCGTGAACCGGCAAGCATAAAAATAGGTTCAGCCCCTGTTTCTCCGTGGTTGGGGTTGATGTAAGGAATGGCAACTGAAGTCCTTGGATGGAAAAATCAATGAGCGTATTTCCCATAGGACTCAGATCGTAATTGCTCAGTTCAAATGTGAAGAGGTTTTGTTCTGTAAGCCATTCCAGACTGTAAACCTTGGGCCTCTTTTCCTGGTAGGATGCAACAACGTCTTTATAAAGTTCTTCTTTTCCTTTTTGGGCAAGTTTCCAGTCAGCAGGGGTCCGATATGCACTAAACTGGAATGGCTCGAATAACGCACTGGTGGTGGTATCAATAGCCTCCTCATGCAGAACGACCGAGATGGCGGAGTTGGAATATGCAAGAGCCTCAGGTTCAATCCCTGTGATGTCCAGTACGTGAAACAGTGAGCCTGCTATGGAGGGATCTCTTCTGTGTGGAAAAAGGGACAAAATGCCACTATTGGTGGAACGGTAGGTGATATTTGGAAAATTTTCCTCTATTATCTCTATGGCTTTTTCAGCACATGAAAACTCAACAGCGATGTTCACGCCCCAGCCGCTGTCCTTCTTCCCGCAGGTTAAAAATAAGAGGTTTATTTCTTCAGAGGCCATCAGATGGCAGAATTTCGCTGGAAATCTGTCGGAGTCGTCGGATTTAACCAGCGAAATCCTAACCACATCTTTCAATATTTTGAAAGCACTGAGTCTTTGTTGAGATGACATTTGGGACTCAGATTTTATCCAAGCAGGTCGTTTACAACCTTCCACAAGCTTTCTGTATCAATTGGCTTGGCAATATACTCATCAGCCTCTGTAGACATGCCGTCAGCATGTGTATAGGTGGTTGTAGGTACTGCCTCTCCCACAGCCGTGAGAAGAACAATGGGGATATTTCTGGTTTTTTCGTTGGCCTTCAATTCTGCACAGAGGACATAGCCATCCTTTCGTGGCATCATAATATCGAGGACAACCAGATCAGGTCGTCGTTCCTTAATGGATTCTTCTCCCTCGATGCCATCATAGGCGCGACCGACTTCGCAACCCTTGCTTTCCAACATCAAGGCCACTGTTTCCACGAGATCAGGGTCATCATCAACTACCAGTATGTATTTGTCAGACATAGAGAAACCTCCTTATTTTTATTCAATGCCGCAGGCTTGGAATTATCATTTTTTAGATCATAAAATATCCTACTTAACTTAACAACCTTTTTCAAGCCCCGTGGTTAATTTCTCCGTTCAACTTCAACTTTCATGCCTGAATGGTTTATGGTTATTCCACCTTTGGTCTGGGATAAAGTCCTGCAGCCTCAACAATACCTGGAACCTTATCTTCCCATTCAATGGCCATGATGTGAAAGCCCCTTACTCCCTCACACTCTTTCAGCCTCTGGATGGTTTCAATACAGATCTTGATGCCTTCCTCGGCCTGTTTTTCTTTGGGCACGCCTTTCATCCTTTTGACCAGCTCATCCGGTACATCCATGCCCGGAACCCTGGTCTTCATGTAATTGGCCATGCCTGCGTTTTTAAAAGGGGTCACTCCTGCCATAATATAACACTTTTCGTGCAGACCCCGTTCGCGGGCAAGCCTCATCCATTCTTCGAATTTGTCTATGTTGTAAATACATTGTGTCTGAATGAATTCCACGCCTGCTGCGATTTTTTTTGCCAGGCGAGGCACCCGGATCTCAAAGGGGTCGGCAAACGGGTTTGCAGCGGCGCCTACAAACATTCTGGGTGGTCTCTTTATATCTTCTCCCCCCAGAAATTTCCCCTCGTCCCTCATGTACCTTACTGTCTGGATCAGCTGCATTGAATCGAGATCAAAGACGTTTTGTCCTTTTGGCTGATCGCCGAAGCTCTGGTGATCGCCGGAAAGACAAAGGATATTGTGGATATCAAACGAAGCAGCGCCAAGAATATCGCTTTGAAGTGCAATTCGGTTTCTGTCTCTCACCACCATCTGGAGTGTCGGTTCAAGCCCCATCAGCTTTAAGTGCACACAGGCTGCAAGTGAGCAAAGACGGGTAACAGAAGTCTGGTTATCCGTTATATTGATGGCGTCCACATGGTTCCTAAGCCCTTCTCCCTTCTTTTTTATGGCCTCTGCGTCACTGCCTCTTGGGGGCCCGACCTCAGAGGTGACAGCCAGATGTCCTGCAGCAAGGATTTTTTCCAGTTTGCTCGGTGTCTTCGTGTTCATTGTCTCACATCCTCCCTAACCACTTTTCTAGGCCCGCCGGCCCTGTCTGTAGCCCAGTCTTTTATGGGTGCAAGTTGTTCATATTCGTCCATCCTGTCCAGTTCCTTAAGGCGGTCAATGATAAGCTGCCAGGCGCACTTTATGTCTTTATTGATCTCACAACTACCCTTTGTAGATCCTCCGCAGGGGCCATTCAGCACCCTCTTGGCGCACCTTGAGACAGGGCATATCCCTGCTGTTTTCCCAAGGATACACTGACCGCAGGCCTGACAACGCTCACCCCAGACCCCTCTTTCCTCAGCGGCGCCCAAAAAACAGGTGTTAACGCCAGGGTAGACTGGTTTATTAAAGTATTTTTCCGCCATGAACTGGACACCCACCCCGCAGGCAAGCGACACCACAGCATCATACAGATCCATATCGTTTCTCAACTCTTCCAGGTATTCGTGGTCGCATTGCCGTTCCAGTGTGACTTCATCTATTTTGACATCCTTCCCTTCGTTCATAAAATACATGCGCAGGGCAGACGCAAGGACTGCGACCTCTTTTTTTCCGCCGGCCTCACACACGGTGACACATTCATTGCAGCCGGCAATCAGTATTTTCTTGTAGCCTGTAATACTCTCGATGATCTCTTCGATCGGCTTTTTTTCCGCAACAATCATATGCTGTCCCTCTCAATTATAGTTGTGTTGGAGGCCTTAAAAAGACCTTTTGAAAATATGAAAGAAAATTCCCATAAGCCCTCATGCCGCCCTCTCAGGCAGCCTTCTTTTTGAGCTTAATGGGATTTGGCCCCATTTCCGTAATTTTTTCGGTCATCTCGGTTGCAATCTTGGCAAACAATGGCGCCTCGCTGGAAGAGAGGTTGTACATTTTTACCCTCTCTCCTCCGATGCCTATGCTTTCCAGGATCTTTTGGGCCTGTTCTACCCTCTTTCTGGCCCTGATATTGCCGTTATTGAATTGACAGGCGCCCTCAAGGCAGCCTAAGACATAGACGCCGTCAGCCCCTTTCTCAAAGGCCCTGAGTAGATGGATAACATCAACTTTGCCGGTGCAAGGGAGCTTTATTA
>DIKH01000316.1 GCA_002424495.1 Desulfobacteraceae bacterium UBA5623 | reverse complement strand
GGTACACTTTTATTTCCTATTGACAACTGCGAAGGGGTGATTTATAGTAGAAGTCAAAGCAATGATGGAATCTGGCAATATCCAGTTCGTCTGATAGCGTCTGGGCTTTTTCAAAATCTTCAATGTCCGTGAAGGCGTTATCGAGAAGATCGATAGGAGATGCCGTTTTGAGTGAGAAGCCGGGCAAGCCTCTGATGGCCGTTAAAATAAAACTGGAGCCGGAAGGGGCGCCAGGTGGGGACACGGATATAACAAAGTCCCAGTTCCTGGTCAATAAAGTAGAAGTAGTAGTGCAGACACTTTCCCGTGTCCGGTTTTAAAAAGGTTTTACCGGTTGTTTTGTTGTGCCACGGTTTATAGGATTGACAAGCCTCCATAGCAGACAGAATATGAACAAGACCCGGATGGGCGCCACGGCGCTCCAGAACTTTGGCAATAATGTCTTCTTTGCGGATATGAGCCTTGCGGATGAACTCGATATCAATGCCGTTTTCAACGGCTAATCGTTCTGCATTGGTACGAATGGCATCGCGCAGTGGTTCTGCAAAACGGGGATAATCGAAGATGCGAATCTGATGGGTGTAAAGATAACTCGTCATTCCTTCTGCGAAGCAGAAACCAGGGAGAATCCCCTGGATGACGATCCGGTCATAACATGAAATGACCCCTCGAATCTTGTCGGCATATCGCTCAATAAGAGACATCATGACAGCATACCTCTTCTCAATTGGATTTTTTGCGATATCGTAAATGATGACAAAATCGTAAAAAGTCAAAATTCGCGGGTTTTGTCATGGTGNNGAACCATGACGTAATATCAATTATTTATGTTCACCCTTCGACAGGCTCAGGGTGGCATCTCCGCCTTTTTACGAGACCATCAATGATAATAGATCCATTGCCAAGACTATTGTGCTGCCATAAATCGTTTACATTAACCTTTTTGGCTCCGGCTTTGCCGGGTTAGGAATAAGCAAAAGAGAAAAACGTAGCCTAGAAAGGAATTTTAGTTATGAGAAAATCCGCCAAAAGGTTTTTACAAATGATTATGTTTGTCGTAATCATGACACTAATAGGATGTGCTACTCAACAGGAGTATCAAAAAGCATTTGATAGTCAGCATTCACTTAGCCAAAATCAGTGCACTTTCAAGCAGCCATCTGATACTATTTTCAGGATTGCCAAACAGGTATTTGTTCAGCACGGCTTTACTATCGAAAACGCAGACTTAAGGTCCGGTATAATAAAGGCTGTGCGAAATATGCAGGATCAGAAAAACAAAGAATATTCTTACGATATTCATGTATCGGCAGATATTTCAGATGAGGTAGGGTCCCAAACAGTTGTCTCGTTGGCTGCAAGCCAACAGACAGTTTTCCATCGCTCTACTTATACGTGGTGGCACCTTCTTTGGATGATACCGCTTTTTCCTACCGGAGTCGAATATCAAACCTTGGTCGTCAAGGAAGGAAATATTACTGATCCTAGTTTTTATGCCGATTTCTTTAATGCTTTAAAAGTAGCCGTAGCGAAACACGATTCGGCTGTCAAGGCTGCTGCAAAACCCTCTGAGACAGGACATGAGAGTGTTGCAGCCGAAGAAACAACGGCAGTAAAGCCAGAGCAAGAGGGCGCCGAACAACCAAAAACTTCATCACCATGATCTACCTTATTGGAGGTAAACTTCATTCCATTTACCCACATGTCTATGAGCATGGATAATCAAAGGGCATGGGTACAAGACCATGACTTATCCCAGGTGAGAGCAACGAAGCCTCACCGTAGAGGCTGCATGATTAAGTAAGAAGGGAAAGTGTCCCCAAAACCCTTGATCGGCACAATTATTTCCTTTCCTTCTGTCCTATTATCCTCCTATTATCCAAAAGCAAGAAATAGGAAAAAATAAAATTAAATTGACACCTTTCAGTTGATATATTAAATCATTGCTGTCCAAAATAATTTAAAAAGGCTATGTGCCATTTGTAAAATAAGGTATTTGGACGGGTTATATTGCTCTTTAAAAATCAGGTTGCCTCTTTTTTTTCACTTCTGGTTACGATGCTGTCCAATTCAATTCCAATTCAATGACAATTGTTCCTGCACCATTGCTACGGGTGGCGGTTCGAAGGGCTGATCTATCCATGCCCATCTGCCTGTGCGTTGCACGCAGACAGGTAAATCCCTGTAAGTGAACAGGTTATATCGTAACATAGCCACCAGAGTCGACACTGACCACTGGAACAGAGATCGGAACTTCAGGTATTTCAGAATCAGGACGGCAATCAATGCTGTCCAAATCTGGATCAAAAGCGCATTGGGGGAAGTCCCCACAAAGGTCTTGATCCTCAGATTCTGCTTGATGGTTTTGAAGAAAATCTCTATTTGCCACCGATCCTTGTATATGGCGGCAATCGTCGTTGACCCAAACGTCATTTGATTGGTCAGAAGTACAATGACTTTTTCATTCTCCTTATCCCAGACCTCTAATCCGTATTGTCAAAAATTTCTTCTTATTTTAGCTTTATTTCAGAAGCAATTGTTGTTAAATTAGCACTTTAGGGTCTTTGGGAGCTCATTTTAGCTTCCTCCCCCTTTTTTAGCTGGCTTGAGCGGAGCCCTTGCATAGCTCAAGCTCAAGCCAGCTAAGGATTTCACACTTTTCACGCTTCAGAATGAAACCCTATTTTTTCATAAAGCTTTTGACAGTACCGATAAAAAGGGGGCAGATTATAGGTGAAAATTTATTATGCGCGCTCCCTTGCGGGGCAGCAATTCGCGGCGCGTTGAACCTGCCCAGGTCAGTTTTTTACTCGGGGTGCGACCACCAAAGTCGAACGACCCGCTTCCTTATTTAAGGAAAAGATATTATGTCAAAGAACGTTAAGCAAATTATTTTCATGCTTCGTGGCGCCTAACGAGGCATGAGGGTTTTTTACGAGTGCATCAAAAAAGGAAGTTAAAAAAAACACAGATACGCGATGTGACAGAGCATCTTGTCGAAATAGTTTCGGAGCTGGTGAGGGAAACACACCCGCATCACCGGTTTCAAGTCACTCTGGATAGTGATTTCGAGCGTAACCTGGGGTTAGACTCTCTGGCGCGTGCGGAACTTATCATTCGCATCGATCATGACTTTAGGGTTAGTTTGCCTGATTGAATTGAATTGATAAGAACTTGCTTTTAATTTTCGTCAGTATAAGCAACGTTCACTTGTGTGTCAAGAATATTTGTTGAGGGTACTTTTCGTCATCTATTTTTTATAAATTTACTTTTCTTTCGGCGTGTTCAGACGCCAAGAAGGCCAATTTAACCGGAAATCAGGCAGACCTCACCGGCGCGCCTTAAATGATTCGAGACAAAATCACAAAACGTTATGACTGGATATAATCGTCCCAGGTATATTCCGGATCGCCGTAAATAATGTCAGAATGTGGTTGGATTTGGATGTCAGCATTGGCGTATTCGCGGTTTGGTGGGGCGCAGATTTTCGGCCTGTCTGCGTCTACCTGTGCCGTTGGAACGGCAGACAGGTGCATCCCACAGGCAGG
>DIKH01000021.1 GCA_002424495.1 Desulfobacteraceae bacterium UBA5623 | reverse complement strand
TTCAAACTGGCGAAGTTGGGTTAACACTATTTTTCTCATTCTGCCTGAACTTCTGGGTTCTTTTGTTATCCTTTTTATGGTGCTCATTAGGAGATGGTGGCCTGACTTTTTAAATGATGTTCATGTAAAAATTATGTTGGGGGCCTTTTATGTGTGGTTTTTATGTTGGGGCATACTGCTGATACTGAGCATTAAAACATCAGGCAAAGAATTTAACAGGCGATTTGGCGACATGAATAAAAACATCCAACTATTTCTTCCGCGCTTGGCCGCAGGTATTATCCTGGGGTTCCTTTTTCAACTGGCGGATGAGTCATGGTGTGGTATCTTTGATGAAAGATTAAATTTTGGTGATAATTTCAGCATCTGCTTATTCATTGGCAGGATTTTTATGCCTCTTTGCGGTGTTTTAATTTATGTTTTTATTGAAATGAATAACGTGCCAGGTATCAAAGTCGGTTATAAACCTTTTCATATCTTGCTTCGGGGTTACTCTTATGCGGTACTTATAGGTGTGCTTGCCTCGGATATTTTCGGAAAAAGTCTGGGCGGAAAATACGCTGCCAACAGTTCCAGTTTGCAGGGGGTTTTTGGCGTGATATATCCTGAGGTCATCCTTTACCAGGCGCCGCTCGCCCTCTTTGTCGGCATCTTTCTCCAGCTCTTATGGGAAGACAAAACCCTGACAGACAAAATTTAATTCAACGGGGAAATAATGCCGAAGGTAGACATCAGACGATCCTGTAACAGAGGGACAAAGGTTGTGGATCTGAATTTTTTCATAAGCAAGTCTTTGACATATGATATTTAACCAATGGTCGCCCACGATAAATTCCTCGTCTTGGAGGATGTGGAATTTGTCAATGAGCTGCTAAGATTTACTAAAACCAAGACCAAGACCGCAGCAGTCGCTGAGACAGTCAAGGAACAAATCATGAGGGAAAAACTGAAAGAACTTGCCGGGCTCCTTGGTTCTATTGATTATTGATGCGTATTCCGCCAAGAAAGGCAAGTTGGCCGATATAAAGAGGTCTCAGTGGCTGGATGGAATCGGGGCTGAAAAATGATATCAGGTGATGGCCGGAGGGTGAACTGAATCAACCCTCTGTGGTCTCTGTGGCTCTGTGTGAGATATGTATTGTTTTTTTTCTCACCCGCTGCGCTAGAGGCACAGAGGGCACAGAGAGACCCTTTATCATTGGAAATTGGAGTTTATGTTGCTGCGCCACAACTATTTGAATTTTCAGTAAAAATTTAATATTTAGTAAGATGGAAGCGCCTTTTACATCTTCAAACATTTTAAAAATTAACTAAATTGGACTAATATTCTTGTAAAATTAAGGGGTTATATCATGGTTTGAGCGAAAGGTAGTGGCTTTTTGACGTTCCAAAAAAGTTTGAAGATGTGGGTTTTTACTCTTTCACCCATGAGATCTTCAAACATTTTGGCTTTCGGATCTTTTGCTGTTTTATAATATACTGAAATAATGGTAAAATTTATTTAGTTTTTCTACTTCAAAGGCGCAATGTTTGAAGATGTATGGTTTTTTCGAGAATGCCCTGAGATCTTCAAACATTTTGGTTTGTTGTTTTGTTATAAACATCAATGAGTTGATCTTTTGGCAGGGTCAAAAACCACCCTGTTTGGGGTATTCGGTTATGGACATCTTCAAACTTTTTTTGGAAAGAAGGCAGGTGTTTAGTTTCACAGCTAAACTTGCTATGTATGGAGGAGTATAAAAACAACAGCTTAACTGTAACTATTTGAAAGTACTAGTGTGACCTGGAGGTGTAACCGCCTCCGGGGATTGAGACAAGGGATCTTGTTTCATTGAGCTGCTCCCCTTCTGAAGTGACCTGGAGGTGTAACCGCCTCCGGGGATTGAGACTGTACAACTTGTTATGAATATCCAAGTTTTTCTAAAGAGTTGCCCCCCCTATTTGGGGGACGAGGATTAAGACTGATAAAGATGGGTGCGTTGGCTTTTATTTCAAAACTTTGACTTGCCCCCTCTTCCGGTCGGCAATGAGGACAGGTAAAAAGTGCGATTTGAGGTTCCTGAAAACGATTGACAATTCCAATTTATACTGCCAATATTATATGGCCGTATAAATTTAGCAGGGTTGTTTTTATGGATATCACCTCATTTAGTCTTTCAAATCCCTGGCGCACGGGTCGAAGCTGGGTTGTTCCTGACATAGAACGGAACGTCACCTCAGAATTGGTGAACTGGCTGGAAGATCCGGAAATTCTGATCCTTGCAGGCGCCCGCCAGGTGGGAAAAACCAGCATCCTGTATCAGCTTATCAACCGGCTGCTACAATCCAATCTCGCCGACGCGAAGGATATTTATTACTTTAACCTTGATTTTTCTAGTATCTCTGAATTTCTGCATGACCAGGGCGCGTTTCTCCGTTTTATTAATGCCGAAAAAATAAGAAAGGCTTTTGTTTTTATTGATGAAGTTCAGCGGCTTCCCGACCCAGGCAGGTTTATCAAGTCGCTCCAGGACCTTCATCTTCAAATTAAATTTATCCTCACCGGGTCATCTTCGTTGGATATCCGAACCAAAACCCAGGAATCTCTGACAGGGCGAAAACAGGTATTCCGTATTGAACCCTTGTCATTTTCTGAATACCTCAAAACCATACCCGGTTTGTCTTCGTTACCGGTTCTTGACCCCCAAAATTACAGGTTTTACATCGGCGCACTCAATGATGCCCTGTACGAGTATGGACTTTATGGCGGTTATCCTGCGCTGGTTTTGACCCCTGATCGTGAAAAAAAAATATTGAGACTCAATGAACTTTTTTCCAGTTACCTTGAAAAGGATATCGCCGGATTTTTAAAGGTGGAAAATATACCGGCATTTAGAAATCTAACAACACTGTTGGCAGCACAACAGGGCGGACTCGTTAATATTCAGGAACTGGCTTCGACGCTTGGCTTGCATCGCGAGACCATCGTTAAGTATGTCCATTATCTGGAGGAAACCTTTGTAGTAAAACAGTTGACGCCTTTTTTTTTAAACCCAAGGACCGAATTGAGTAAAATGCCCAAGATATATTTTGCCGACCAGGGCCTCCGGAATCTGGCTATGGGAAATTTCAGCGACCTGCGCTCACGCTCCGATATCGGTCAAATATTAGAGGGTATTGTGGCGAATCATATTATTCAAAATAGTCTTGTACCGCACAAGATCCATTACTGGCGGACCAAATCCGGCGCTGAAGTTGATTTTATTGTTTCGGCTGTTAAACCAGTTCAAAGTGTAGAGGTCAAGGCTGGGGAATCGAAATCTGCAACTATCAGTCGAGGCTATCGTTCATTTCTTTCAAAATACAACCCTCTTAATGCACTTCTTTTGAACAATACTACGTGGGTTAAATTTGATATTGGCGAGCGAATGATCGAGGCCATTCCCACACCTGTTTTTCTTTTGCAGGAAAGTGATAAGGTCAGGTCTTCACTCCTAACAGCCAGATAGCCCTATAATACTCAAGGCGGGCCAAATAACTCAGTAAAGGCGCAGAGATGGGATAGGCCCCATTCTTTTTTTTTGAGATAAGCCGAATCTCCGGGTTTCATTGATGACCATGACATCGAGGACCTGACCGCAAACCGAGGCAGGGTATTGAGGCAAATAAAACAATGGTGTAATATACTCATATAAGCAGAGGCCCTGTCCTTTTCTATAGACATGATATTTTCTTTATCGAAAATTACAGGACAAATTTGCTATGCCTTGCTTTGTTTTTTTCCTCAAACGGCTATACGCAGGGAGGCCTTTCCATGTTTGTCCTCGTTGCCTATGATGTCTCCTCAACACGACGGCGCAACAAGGTCGCCAAAATCCTATCCAATTACGGCACCCGTGTAAATTTTTCCGTGTTTGAGTGCGAATTCAAAAAAGCGGAAGGTCTCAAAAATATGAAAAAAGAGATCAAGAAGACCATCAAATCCAAAGATGATCATATCCGGTACTATGTTATTTGCAGGGAATGCAGGGAAAAGATTACGGTTCAGGGGTGGAGGATCGTAACCGAGATTGAGCCTGTTAAATTTGCTTAGGGCATATGCAGGCCTTAAAGGAGGCAGATTATGGACGGAAAACTCTATGATCAGGTCTGCTCATTGCCCGTGCTTACCGATGCCTGGAAACGCATCAAAACCAAAAGGTCTGCCGGCGGTCTGGATCGCGTTTCAGTGGCTGACTTTGAGAGAGATTTCAATCGTAACTTTGAAGCCCTCAGGGGTGATCTTATCAGCAGAAAATATGTGCCTGAACCCCTTGAGAGGATTGCTGTCCCAAAGATGGATGGTTCAGGAGAAAGTCGCCCCCTTTCACTGCCGTCGGTCCGGGACAAGATTGTTCAACAGGCGGTGCGAAGTGTTATTGAGCCGCTTTTCAATCCTGTGTTTCTTGATAGCAGCTATGCCTACAGGCCCGGCAAGGGCACGGTAAAGGTGTTTAAAAGGGTAAACCATCTCTTGACGGTGGAAAAGAGACGTTGGGTAGTGCTGGCGGATTTTGATAAGTTTTTTGATACAATGGACCAGGATTTCGCTATTCAGCAGGTGTCACGGATTGTTCGCGATCCTGATGTCCTTCGGCTGATCCGCATGTGGGTCAAGATTGGTTTTGTCAACAATACTGGTGATTACCTTGACTCTGATGCCGGAGTCGGTCAAGGCTCAGAGATCTCACCCCTGCTTTCAAATATCTATGCACACCCCCTGGACGAATACATGATGAAGAAGAATTATGCGTATGTCCGCTACTCGGATAATGTCATCATCCTCTGCCACAGTATGAAAGAGGCGAGGACGTCATTGGAAGACCTTAAATTTTTCGTAAAAGATATGCTGAAGTTATCACTAAACAACGATCCGCAGCCCATTAAGACACTGGACCAGGGCTTTGTCTTCCTCGGGATATACTATCAGAACGACTCAAGGGCCATTTCTCATAAAAAGCTTCTTAATACTACAGCGGCTTTTTTT
>DIKH01000030.1:5077-21323 GCA_002424495.1 Desulfobacteraceae bacterium UBA5623 | reverse complement strand
TGCAATAAGACACTCAATCATTTCAAAAAGCTTAACAGATGATTGCACATTTACACGGGATCTTATTACGAAAGACAACGGAATCGGTGATCATTGATATCCATGGGATCGGCTACGAAGTCTTTGTGCCTCTTTCAACATTTTACAATCTTCCTGATGAGACCGAGGGTGCAAGCCTCCACATTTACACCCATGTAAGAGAAGACGCCTTGACCCTTTTCGGATTCCATACAAGGCTTGAAAAAGATATTTTTTTGATGTTGATCTCTGTTTCCGGTATCGGCCCAAGGCTTGCCAATAACATACTTTCAGGCATGGGGCCCCAGGATCTGCTTGAGTCCATAGCCCGCGGAGACAGCATCCGCCTGCAGGCCATTCCTGGTTTAGGGAAAAAGACCTCTGAACGCATTATACTTGAACTCAAGGACAGGGCATTGAAGGTCTATGGACAGAAGGAACTTCCGGTCCAGCATATCGCCGAAGGGAAGGATAAACGCCTGCTCGATGATGCCCTTTCCGCCCTCCTTAATCTGGGTTACTCTGTTAAGGCTGCCAAGCCGGCCCTTGAAAAGGCAGGATCCCTGGTCAAGGATATGACTCTGGAGGCATTAATCAGGGAGTCTTTAAGGATATTGTCATAATTAAATTTAAAATTCATAATTAATAATTGTGCAGTTGGATCCGCTTTATGGATGATGACAGAGTCATAGACCCTGAACCTCAGGATGATGAAGTTCGGGCAGAAATAAGCCTTAGGCCCATTACCCTTTATGAATATGTGGGCCAGGAGGAGATGAAAAAGAATCTTGCAGTCTTCATAGCCGCGGCCAGGGCCAGATCCGAGGCCTTGGATCACGTCCTTTTTCACGGGAGCCCGGGTCTGGGGAAGACATCGCTTGCCCATATAATAGCCAATGAACTGGGTGTAAATATCAAAAGCACATCCGGTCCTGTCATTGAAAAGGCCGGAGATCTTGCCGCCATACTGACCAGTCTTGGGCCCAGAGATGTCCTGTTTATTGATGAAATCCACCGGCTGAATCATGTGGTTGAGGAGATCCTCTACCCCGCCATGGAAGATTTTGAGCTGGATATCATTATAGGCCAGGGCCCTTCCGCCCGGACCATGAAAATACCCCTTCCACCTTTTACACTGGCTGGGGCAACCACCAGGGCCGGGCTCTTGACGCCCCCTCTCAGAGACCGCTTCGGTGTTGTCCTTAGACTGGAATTCTACGAACCTGAAGACCTGAAAAAGATCGTGCAGCGGTCTGCAAAGATACTTGATATTTCGATAAAAGAAGAAGGAGCCCTCGAGATAGCCAAACGTTCAAGGGGGACACCAAGGGTGGCGAACAGGCTCTTAAGAAGGGTAAGGGATTTTGCCGAGGTAGAGGCAGACGGGATCATATCCAGGGAGGTCGCTGACCATGCACTACATATGCTGGAGGTGGATGAAAAGGGCCTGGACAAGATGGATAGGCACATCCTGAGCACGATCATTGAAAAATTCGATGGCGGGCCGATTGGTCTATCAAGCCTCTCCGCTGCCGTCAGTGAAGAGAAAGACACAATAGAAGATGTTTATGAACCATTTCTCATCCAGCAGGGATACATTAAGAGGACGCCCCAGGGCAGGGTTGCAACCAGACTGGCCTACATTCACTTAGGCATTGAGGCAAGGGCCGAATGTGCCCCGGTTCAGAAGAGACTGTTTTAAAAAACCTCAAGTGATAGACAATGGGGAAACTAAACTTGCATCTGCTCTTTTTTGCGGCAGCTATCCTCTGCATGCCAGCTGGTTCTGCCTGTGACATGGAAGACTTTGACCGCGCCAGGGCGCACATGGTCAAAAAACAGATCGTCTCCAGGGGGATAAAAGACCCCAGGGTGATAAAGGCAATGGAGACCGTGGCAAGGCACCTTTTTGTTCCTCCAGCAACCAGGCATTTTTCATACGGGGATTATCCGGTTTCTATCGGTGAAGGGCAGACCATTAGCCAGCCTTATATCGTCGCGTACATGACCGAGGCGCTTGAACTTTCGGCCGATAACAGGGTGCTTGAGATCGGCACGGGCAGCGGGTATCAGGCGGCAATACTGGCCGAGCTTGCAAAAGATGTCTACTCAATCGAGATAGTAGAGACGCTTGGAAAACGCGCGCAGAAAATTCTTGCTGAGGTTGGCTACAAGAACATACACATAATGATCGGCGATGGTCACAAGGGTTGGCCTGATATGGCGCCCTTTGACGCCATTATCGTCACCTGTGCAGCAGATGACATCCCGCAGGCCTTAGTCTCGCAACTCAAAGACGGGGGCCGTATGATCATACCAGTAGGAAGGCGTGACGGGGTGCAGCAACTGGTTAAGTTGACAAAAGCAGGCGACAGCATTAAAACTAAAAAGATGATGGATGTCAGGTTTGTCCCTATGGTAAAAGAATAGAGACAATAATTTTAGAATAAGGAGTTTAAAGGATGAAGAGATTTGTAATTTGGGCAATGCTTGCATGCCTGTTTTTTGCAGGATGCACAGGGTCTTTCAGACTTACAAAAAATGTACACAACTTCACCAGAGGTCAGGCCAACAAGTGGCTGGATGAGGCCGTTTTTATTGGTTGCATTATCCTGCCGGCATACCAGCTTGCGATGATTGGAGATGTCGTTTATTTTAATTCCGTAGAATTCTGGTCGGGCGAAAATCCGCTTAAGGTTGTTGACGTAAGGGCTGATGGCTTTTCCAGCAGCACTGATTCCAATGCCGTTGATGATTACAATTGTACTGTTGAAGACTTAAGCAGCAAATAAAATCGCTGATCCTGTTACTTCGTTGGCCACCCAGACAGATCTTTACGCCGGGGTTGGAAAATAAAACCCCTCAAACCTACGGCGTACCTGTATGAAAGGCTGATGGTTTTTCTTTGCGTATGATGTGAGTCTGGGCGGTGCATATCTACATCTTTCAGAATGAAAAAGGCAGTTGAACGGGTGAAAACATAGGTTGATACAATATCTTGAAATCCTTAAGCTAACGGCTAATTTCTAGGGCTAATTGCTTTTTTAGTTTCAATGCCGGTCTTGAAAAAAAGTCATTATCTGAGGCTTGAGCATATATTTCATAGTGTGACATGAAAAGGGCCGGTTGCAAAAATCCTAAAAAATCTTCAAAAATAACGAATTAGCGAGATCGCAATTGTGGAGAAAATTATCCACAAAAACGTATTCCAACTTAACTCCTTAAATTAACTCATATAAAATCTTTTTTAAATTTTCCTTAATTTCCAAGGGTTAATTCACCATAGCATATTTTCCTTTAAAACATAGGATGTTAGCATCTGTCAATAACATGCTCCTGTCAAGTTTCATCCTCCCCGCTACAAACTTTGACAAACACTTTACAGTCCCTTAATAAACTCGTTATTTCCTAGCAGTCTCTGATCTCCTCAAAACAAATTCCTCTGCTGCTGAAACGACACATTGTAGTCCTGGAGAAATGACCAATGAAAACATTGATCGCAGGCATCACTATGCACGACACAGATGTAGAGGATGCTTATCTGCACAACGAAGCATTTGATCAGACCTTTTGTGGAATTGCCTTTTCCGATCTTAATGGCAACATTCAGTTTGTCAACACAACCTTTGCATTGCTGCATGGTTACAATGAAAAGGAACTCTGTGGCAAACACCTGAGTCTCTTCCATACACAAGAACAAATTCATCGGGAACTAATCCCCCTACTTGAAATGGCAAGGGTGTATGGACATTGTCAGGGAACGGTTGGCCATGTAAACAAGGACGGAACAACTTTCTCCACTCGGATGTCCCTGAATGTCCTAAAGGATGATGACTCGCCTATAGGTTTCATTTTTATCACCAAAAATAATGGCGGTAATAGTCCAAAACCTGAGATACCTAAACATTTAATAAAGAAGACTCATCACTTAGAGACCTCTGCCAGAAAAATTGCCCATGATTTTAATAACTTTTTAAATGTCATTATAGGTAATATCGAGATATCCATAAGAAGTGTTCCTAAAAAGAGCCAACTCCGAAGCAATCTTGAGGAGGTGCTTTTGGCCAGCGCACGGGCACAGGATCTGGTCCGGGAGATACTCGACTCCACCCGCCCGGATAATCACACGCTAAAGCCGCTGCACATGCCTGTAGTGGTTATGGATACCCTAAGGTTGCTTCTAGCCTCGCTTCCAATTCCCATTGAGTTCAGCCAAAAACTCTCCAAAGGAAATGGCTGGGTCTTGGCTGATCCCACCCAGATACAACGGATAATCATGAACTTGTGCATAAACGGGTATCATGCAATGGAACAGACCGGAGGCAAACTCAATGTGACCATAACGGAGATAGATATAGATCCTGCTGATTCAGCCAATCTGAATATGGATCCAGGCGCATATGTCTGTATGTCAGTCAGCGATACCGGCAGCGGAATAGAGCTTGACGTCATAGACAGAATTTTCGAACCGTATTTTTCAACAAAGGAAAAAGGCAACGGGCTGGGTCTTTATATTGTACTTGAGATTGTTAAAAGTTATGGAGGCAACATCCGTGTGTGCAGTGAACCAGGCAAGGGCACTGCGTTTGATGTTTATCTGCCCCGAATTGATTATGATGATCAAGGTCTTGAAGCCATTTTACAGGAGCAGACAACTTGAGTTTGGAGGGCAATGGCTATGTCATTTATCAGGCCTTTTAAGGGGTGTTGGGCAAAAATGGTATTATATATTTGATAATGTATATAATTGTGGGCACAAACTCTTTTGAAAATGCAGATTCATAGACATACTTCCACATCTAAAGATGAAAAAGATGTCTATGAATCATACATATTTAAAGAATAGGTCTCTTTAACAAAACAATACAGGAGGTGACTACATCACTCCGTCTTTTCAGCTGCCTTCTCAGCAGCTTCCTCTGCCTTCTCAGCAACTCCCTCTGCCTTCTCAGCAGCTTCCTCTGCCTTCTCTTTTACCATCTCAGTAGCTTTTTCAGGTTCATTGACAGTTGTTTTTTCAGTTTTTTCGCCCTGCCCACACCCAACGAAAACCAGTAGGCAGACTATACTCAGTAAAAATGCAGCTTGTTTCATAATTCTTCCTCCCGGATACCTTGTTAATATTTAAAATAGAATGCCTTTTAAAAAATATACTATTATACTTATAAATGCAACACATTTAATCAGAATAGTTGCAAAATCAGTCTTGCTCAAAAACCGGTGGTATCCGAACTGATGGCGAGGCCGTCAATTGATTGAGACTCGTCTTCTAAGGTTTTGAAATTAGGACAGATTGATTTTCAACAGGATATCATTATCAAAGCTTCACTTTTTCGATACTAATGCCAACTGGTATCTATACGTTACGTAATTACTAATGCAAGAAGGTATTGATAGAATCACTCTATTTGATTTCCCTCACCGTAGACATGGCCGTGGCTATGAGACCGGCGACGTCGGCTACATTGCTGGGCATGATAATGGTGTTGGTCGTCTTAGCCAGGTTGCCGAACTGTAGAATGTACTGTTCCGCCAGTCGCATGTTGAGTGCTTCGATTCCGCCATCATCCTTAATGGCGGTGGCCACCTTACTGATTCCCTCACCTGTCGCCTTAGCGATCAGTTCGATCCTTTTTGCATCGGCTTCGGCAACAAGTGTAACTTGCGCCGCCTTGCCTTGGGCCTCGTTGATCTGCTTCTGTTTTTCACCCTCGGACTGATTGATCATGCTCTGCCGCAAACCCTCGGACGTAGCGATGTTTGCCCTTTTCTGGCGCTCAGCTGTCATCTGTGCCTCCATAGCCTCTTTCACCGATACGGGCGGCGTAATGTCCTTGATCTCGTAGCGGAGCACTTTTACTCCCCATGAGAGGGCTGCCTGGTCAATTGCGTCAACCACTTCCGTGTTGATCTTATCCCATTCCTCAAAGGTTTTGTCGAGGTCTATCTTGCCGATGGCCGAACGCAGGGTTGTTTGTGCCAGCTGCGTGGCCGCCCGCAGGTAATTATCTATGCCGTAGGCGGCCTTGTGGGCGTTCTGGACCTCAAGGTAGATGAGACCGTCCACCTCAACACTGACATTGTCTTTGGTGATGCAGATCTGCGCGGGGATATCCACCACCTGCTCCTTCAGACTGAATGAATATGCGCGGCGATCCACAAATGGGATAAGAACATGGAAACCCGCCTCGAGCGTGCGATGGAACTTCCCCAGGCGCTCAACTATGACGGAACTTTTTTGAGGAACGATGAGGGCTCCCTTAATGAGCACGACAAAGACCGGTACTGCGATGGCTATTAAAGCAACTAGCGTCGAAGTCATAGGTATTAATTCTCCTTATTAGGCTTACATTGTTAGGGGTTAGGTATAGGGAGTCAGCACTGTGAAATCGTGGGGGAGAAGAGACATAACATCTACAAGTTAGATCTCTATCTCAAACACGTGTGACAACCTTTATCTTCAGGCAGGACCGGTTGTCCCTGTCCACTCCCGTGATTTCAGCATCAGATCCGGCATGGATACTATCTTCTGAAACAGCATCCCACATGGCTCCACGAAATCTTACCCGCCCTACCCTTCCAGCTTCCAGATCCTGGTCAAGGGTTATCCGCGCTCCCACGGGAACATTCCCCGTATCCTCGGACTCCGGGCCTTCGCTGCGTCCGACAAAGACGCGCATGGCCACCTTCCTGAGCGTCATCAAAGAGGCGACTGAGACTATTAAAAAAACGCCTACTTGCGCAGAGTGGAATCCGGGGCGAAGATTGCCACTGCCGCAGCGCCCAAACACCCCAATCCAAAGAAGATGATCACAAAACCGGGGACGGCAAGCTCAGCGAGCATGACGGCAATGCCGGCCAAGAACCAGACGAGCCAAGGCGAAAATGTAAGGTTCATTCATTCATTCCTCCTTGTCCGGATGTGAGAAAAGCTCCTGATAAGATATTGCCTTTTGACGATGGAAGAATATGAGAAGATAAAAAGTTGCTTGTCAGGAATGGATGATAAGGAAATCAGCCTGGTAAGTCAAGTAACAGATGAAGAAAAAGTCACAACTAATGTATTTGTGATATCACTAGCGATGAAATTAAGTTTGCATTTCATCCCCAGATAGGCAAAAATCACGAGTTAGATTCAACTGAAATCCAGGTGTCCCAAAGGGGAAATAGAAGGATCAGATTTTAAAGACAAGGGCATTGAAAGTCCTCAAAAGACAAAACCGTCTATGAAAAGAATGGACCCTGAAACCCCACAGGATGGAAGTGGTATGCCCCTGAATGTCATGCCCTGACAAGAAGCCCCAATTGGAGTTAAAATTGCTTGAAGAAATAAGATCCAGGCGAAGCATTCGTAATTTTACCGAGGACGATGTTGATGACAATACTGTGGACCTCATAATCGAAATGGGGACATGGGCGCCATCCGGACTGAATAACCAGCCGTGGAGATTTGTTGTTGTCCGTGATCAAACCATACGCAATGAGATATCTACAAAGACCAAATACTCCAAAATCATCCGGAATGCCCCGGTATGTATTGCTGTTTTCCTTGATCACTCCCAGTCCTATGACTATGTCAAAGACATCCAGGCGATAGGGGCATGCATACAGAATATGCTCTTGACCATTCATCATCTGGGCCTTGGCGGGGTGTGGCTTGGTGAGATATTGAAAAATAAGGAAGCAGTGGAAATTATTCTGGGAGTCCCTGAAGGCATGGAGCTGATGGCGGTGATCGCCCTGGGACAAACCACTGAAAAGAGGGCACCGGAGGGAGACAGGCGGCCCACATCAGAAGTGATACTGGCACGCACATAGTTGCGCCTTGTTTTCCCGTAATACTGTCGGCTTTCAAACAATGATTCTGTTAAGGCCATAGGGAGGAATCCTGCAAGAAGGCCGTCCGAGAAGGCCCTTTTTCCCAAACAATTTATCATACCCTAAAAAATATGGAGATCAATACGTCATGACAAGCAAGGACAAGGGACATTATGCAAAAAAGCACCCAACCGATCTCAAACTAGACATCGAAATAGCCGAGGCCTTAAAAAAACACATCTCAAACGGAAAGATATCGTGTGCAGCCGCTCATAAGGTTGCAGCAGAGCTGGAAAAGCCGCCCGATTTAGTGGGTGTCACCCTGGACTTTCTTGAGGCCCGCATCATCAAATGCCAGCTAGGGCTTTTTGGCTATCAACCGGAAAAAAAGATTGTAAAACCTGCAGAATTCATATCACCGGAGCTTGAAAGGCAATTGCATGAACGGATGTCAACCGACCGGATTTCCTGCATATCTGCATGGGAATTGGCAGAAGAACTCAATAAAAAGAGGATGGAAATTGCTTCAGCATGTGAGGCGCTGAGAATAAAAATCACACCATGTCAACTCGGGGCATTTTAACAACAAAGCCACCGCCCTCAGGATGTCATCTTGAAAGACGGTGGCTGTTTTCAACCAGCTTTCTGTATTTTTAATTCTTCATTGAACAGCAAACTGCTGTTAACAACTGCATGAACTCCCGCATGATGTGGCGGGCTTTGGCATATTGGAAGAGATATTGAACCCTGCTCCCATAACGGATTCAACATAATCCACCTTTATTGGTTTTATCTTTTCGTAAAAATCCCTTTCCACGACAAATTTAAGACCTCTATCCTCAAATATCTCATCACCATCTCTCGACTCATCCAGAGCCAGACCAAGGGATGGGCCGGATCACCCACCCTGAGACAGCATTACCCTTATAGGGGGAAAGACGTCCCTGTCTTTTAAAAAATCCTTAATCATATCACTTGCTTTTTCAGTAATTTCAAACATATTTGCCTCCTACGGGAATAAGTTTCGAATTAGACACAATATATCCACAAATATCAATTTGTCAAACGGCTAAGCTGTTACCTTTTGCCTTTCTTTTTTTTTATCTTTCTGGAAGAATGAGCCCTAAGTAATATAAACAGTATACAATAATTTTGGCGAAGGCCCTGTTTTAGGTCCGTGCCCTGCCCGTGCTTGAGTTGGAGGGGGATGAGAGATGAAAAAGGCGAAGGTCATTCGTGCAGTTTTTCTTGTTCTGGTGATTCTTGGCATTGCAGTCCTGTCATATCGTCTTTCCGGACAAAATAAAAAACAGACTCAAATTCTCACAGCCTACGGAAACATAGATATTCGCCAGATACGTCTTGCATTCAATGCCACAGGCCGCATTAAGGAACTCCTGGCCCAGGAGGGTGACAAAGTAAAATCAGGCCAGCTTGTCGCCCGTCTTGACCCTGTTCGTTACGAAGCGGGCCTCTTCCAGGCAAGGGCGCAGGCAGAGGCTCAGAGAGAGGTCCTTGCCCGGCTGGTTGCGGGGAGCCGTCCCGAAGAAATCGCACAGGCAAGAGCAAGGGTCAAGGCCTCTCGCGCCACCCTGACTGATGCGGAGCTGACCCACAGGCGTATAAAAAAATTGGCTTTGACCAGGTCCACCCCGCAGCAGAACCTGGATAATGCAGAAGCGGCCCTGAAACTTGCCCGCGCCATGCTGGATGAGGCAAGGCAAGCCCTTATCCTTGCAAAAAAGGGCCCGCGGGATGAAGACATCAGGGCTGCCAGGGCCCAGCTTGAGGCGTACGAGTCTGCTTTGAAATTAAAAGAGCAGGAGATGGCGGACACCAGCCTCTACGCGTCTGATGAAGGTGTTATCCAGGACAGGATTCTTGAGCCTGGTGATATGGCCTCTCCCCAAACGCCCGTCTACACGCTTGCCCTGACAGACCCGGTCTGGGTCCGTGCCTATATCCCGGAGCCGGACCTGGGCAAAATCGCCCCTGGCATGAAGGCGGAGGTAACCACAGACAGCTTTCCTGAAAACCCCTATCAAGGCTGGATCGGTTATATCTCGCCCACGGCGGAATTCACCCCAAAGCAGGTTGAAACCCCTGAGCTTCGCACAAGACTGGTCTATCAGGTGCGGATATATGTATCAAATCCACGGGACCAGCTTCGCATGGGGATGCCCGTTACCGTCACCATTCCCCTCAGTCAATCAAAAAATCCTGGACCCCAGACTAACGAAAGCCGGCAGGGGGGCTGACATGCAGCCGGACGGGGTGGATCTATTACAGGGCACGAATGCCCTTGAGGCCAGGGCAGTCAGCAAGGGCTTTCGTATAAAGGGCCGGCTCGTGCAGGCACTTGATGCTGTGAGCCTTGATGTCAAACGCGGGATCGTCACTGGTCTTATAGGCCCTGACGCCGCAGGAAAGACCACCCTGATGCGCTTGATCACTGGGCTCTTGCTGCCTGAGGCCGGCTCAGTAAAGGTCCTTGGTATTGATGTGGCCCTTGACCCAATAGGGGTTCAGGAATTGATCAGCTACATGCCCCAGCGCTTTGGTCTCTATGAAGACCTGACTGTTCAGGAAAACCTGGACCTCTACGCGGATCTCCAGGGAGTGCCGATGGGACTTCGCACCGGCCGCTATGCAGAGCTGATGCACATGACAGGGCTTTCCCCTTTTACCGGCAGGCTTGCAGGGAGGTTATCAGGCGGCATGAAGCAAAAGCTGGGGCTTGCCTGCACACTGGTCCGCGCCCCAAGACTGCTTGTCCTGGATGAGCCTACGGTAGGAGTTGATCCGGTATCGAGAAGGGAACTCTGGGCAATTGTTTATCGCCTGGTGGAGGACGAGGGGATGACCGTGCTTTTGAGCACCTCCTACCTGGACGAGGCGGAGAGGTGCTCTGATGTCATTCTCATCCACCAGGGAAAGATCCTGGGTCAGTCCGCCCCCAGGGGATTCAGCGATCCCATGACAGGACGAAGCTATCAGATAAAAGTCCCTGACATCAACAAGAAATCTCTTCAGACCCGGGTTGCAAATGCCCCAGGGGTTGTTGACGCCATTATCCATGGCGGAGGGATCAGAATGGTGGTGGAAGAAGGCGCTGATCCGGTTGCGACCGGCCTGCCGGCTGATATCTCAGACGCCGGGATATCCCCTGTCCCACCGCGATTTGAAGACAGGTTTGTTGATCTGCTAAGACAGCAAAGGCCGGTACATCCCCGCTCAGAGGCGGCCCCCCAGGCCCAGGCCGCCGTTGCTCACCACGATGATATTATTGTGGTAAAAAACGTCAAACGGCGTTTCGGGGACTTTTATGCGGTAAAAGATGTCACGTTCAGCGTAAAACACGGCGAAGTGTTCGGGCTTCTGGGGGCAAACGGGGCTGGAAAATCCACCACCTTTCGCATGCTCTGCGGCCTTCTGCCTGCATCAGAAGGGGCGCTTCAGGTGGCAGGCAGGGACCTCAGGCGGGCGAGCGCCGGCGCGCGCGCCCGTATCGGGTATATGGCCCAGCGTTTTTCTCTCTATGAAGACCTTTCCGTGCTGGAAAACCTCAGGTTTTTCAGCAGCGCCTACGGCCTTTATGGTAAAAGGCAGAGGGCGCGCATTGACTGGGCAATGGAGGAGTTTGAACTGGCAAACTATGCTGATCTTAAAAGCGGTGATGTGCCCCTGGGCTACAAGCAGCGCCTGGCCCTTGCAGCGGCAATGATGCATGAGCCGGAGATCCTTTTCCTGGATGAGCCCACCTCCGGGGTGGACCCGCTTGCCCGAAGGGAGTTCTGGCATCGCATTAACGCCCTTTCAGCAGAGGGGGTAACAGTGCTGGTGACCACACATTTCATGGAAGAGGCAGAGTACTGTGACAGGCTGGTGATTATGGCCGAGGGAAAGATCCTGGCACAGGGGACGCCGGAGGAGATTAGAAAACGTTTTCGTTCAGAAGACTGTCCTGAGCCCACCCTGGAAGAGGCCTTTATCGGCCTGATTGAGACGCAGCAAAACCGGATGTAGGGGGAAAGAGTTAAAGAAGTTGAAAAAGTTAAAAGAGTTTAAGAAGTTAAATCATGATTTAGCAACTTCTTAATAGATTTGGATTCTTAACCCCTTAACTTTTAACTTTTATATTAAGCCGTGTACAGTGCACCGTTTCCATCTATGAGCCGAACCGACGATAATAATTCCGGTCCTGCCCTCAGGCTGATGCGCCTTAAGGGATTGATGCGCAAGGAGGCGTTTCAGATCATCCGGGACCCATCGAGCATTGCCATTGCCTTTTTGCTGCCGCTGGTGCTCCTGCTGCTTTTTGGCTACGGAGTCTCGCTCGACGCTGAACATGTGCCTGCGGGTGTGGTGGTGGAGCTTCCTTCCGCCCAGACCGCAAGTTTTACCGCCGCATTTGCCAATTCGAGATATTTTGATCCAATAACATTTGATAACATCCATAAGGCCGAACAGGCAGCTGTTTGTGGGAAGATTACTGCCATCGTCTGGCTCCGCCAAGGCTTTGGCAAGGACATGCTTTCCGGCGGCGCCCCTCCCATAGGGGTCATAGTCAACGGAGTTGACGCAAACAATGCAAGGATTATTGAAGGCTATTTACAGGGGGTCTGGATTACATGGCTCGAACAGTATGCAGCCTCCCTGGGCCAGCCTCAAAAGATCCCGGTATCCCTTGAGCAGCGCGTCTGGTATAATCCGGAGGTCAGGAGCCGCAATTTTCTGGTCCCAGGGCTCATCGCCATCATCATGACTCTTATAGGGGCGCTTCTGACCGCCATGGTGGTCGCAAGGGAATGGGAGCGCGGCACCATGGAGGCCCTGATGGTGACCCCTGTCTCGGTCAGGGATATCCTGCTGGGAAAACTTATACCCTACTTCATCCTCGGCATGGGCGGAATGACCCTGTCTGTTGCAATGGCCGTATGGTTATTTGATGTCCCTTTGAGGGGCTCATTCCTGGTCCTCTTTGGGTCATCGGCACTGTTTCTTATTGTTGCCCTGGCCATGGGGCTTTTTATTTCCACTGCCGCAAAGAATCAGTTCCTTGCGGGGCAGGCCGCCATCATCAGCACCTTTCTTCCGGCATTTATGCTTTCAGGCTTTCTCTTCTATATCGGAAGCATGCCAAAGCCCATCCAGTGGTTCACCCATATAGTAGCGGCCCGCTATTTTGTAAACATACTTCAAACGGTCTTTCTTGCCGGAAATATATGGCCCGTGATACTGGTCAACTGCCTCGCCCTTCTGATCATGGCTGTTGTGTTGCTGACTCTGGTGCGCAGGCGTACAAGAAAGCGTCTGGAATAGGAGTAACGGCTATGTGGCGGAGGGTCATTGCACTCACCATCAAGGAATTCCTGGCCCTGATAAAGGACAAGCGGAGCAGGACGGTCCTTATCGTGCCCCCCCTTGTCCAGTTGATCATATTCGGCTATGCAGCGACCTTTGATCTCCATGAAGTCCCATATGCGGTGTTTAATGAAGACAGCGGCATTGCCTCCAGACAGCTTCTGGCCGACATTGAGGGCTCAGAGGCATTCAGTTTGGGGGGTCATCTGGACAATGAATCCCAGATTGCACCCACAATTGACAACAAGCGAGCCACAATGGTGGTGCACTTTGGCCCTGAATTCACCAAAGACCTCATGCTTAAACGTCCTGCCGACATGCAGGTTATTGTGGACGGAAGGGACTCCAACACCGCCCTTGTGGTGCTGGGTTATATACGCTCAATACTCATCAGGTTCAACGAGCAGTGGAACATCACTCACGGCGAGGCAGCACCCCCTGCAAGGCTGAATATCCGGGCCTGGTTCAATCAAAACCTGGAAAGCCGCTGGTTTATTGTGCCTGGTGTAGTGGGGCTTTTGACCCTGGTGGTGACCACACTGGTTACAGCCCTTTCCGTGGCCCGTGAGCGGGAGGCGGGGACATTTGATCAGCTTCTGGTCACCCCGTTTCGGCCGGTGGAGATCCTGTTGGGCAAAACTCTTCCCGGGCTTGTGATTGGGGTGCTTGAGGCAAGCCTCATTATACTTATAGCAATATTGTGGTTCCATGTGCCCTTTAGGGGCAGCCTTGCCGCGCTCTACTGCGGGCTTTTTCTGTTTCTCCTTTCCACAATAGGGGTGGGGCTTGCAATCTCCTCCATAGCGCTGACTCAGCAGCAGGGGTTGCTGGGAGCATTTCTCTTTATTGTGCCCTCCATTATACTTTCAGGCTTTGCTACACCCATTGCAAACATGCCTCCTCTTGTCCAGGATATAACACTTCTAAACCCCATGCGCTATTTTCTGGTCATCTTAAGGTCGGTGTTTCTCGAGGGAGGGACCATGTCCATGCTGTGGCGCCAGTACTGGCCCATGGCCGTAATAGGCATTGTAAATCTGGCAATAGCAAGCATGCTGTTCCGTCGCAGGCTTTATTAGGAGGCTGTTAATCATCTTTCCCATAGCGCGTCTCTGAGCCCGCTTGTCCGCTCGGTGCGGCGGGAGACTGCTGCGCTGAAGACCTCAGAAGTTCCCCAGATTTCAACACGCTTTCTTGCCCGGGTAATCCCAGTGTAGACAAGCTCCCTTGTCAGCACCGGGTAGTCATTGTCAGGCAGGATGAACAGCACATTATCAAACTCCGATCCCTGGCTCTTGTGGACCGTCATGGCATAGACGGTCTCATGCTCAGGCAGTCTCAGAGGATGCAGCCTTCTTAGTGTACCGTCTGCAACAGGGAAAAAAACGCGAGGCTCATTATTTGATTCACGATCCTCAAACACTATCCCCATATCGCCATTAAAAAGGCCCAGGCTGTAGTCATTTCTGGAGATCAACACCGGCCTTCCCGGGTACCATGTCTTGTCATGCTCTATCAGCCCTGCCTTTTTCAGGATTTCTTCCGTCAGCCTGTTGATCGCAGTGACGCCAAAAGGGCCTTTTCGCAGGGCGCACAATATCCGAAAGCGCTCAAAACGCTCAAAGGCCTCCCAGGGATCTTTGGCCTTTAGATAATCTCCAAAACCGGTTATGACCATTTCCCTGATGGCCGCCGGCAAAAGGTTTTTCATGGGCAAAGACTTCCACCTTATGTCATTATATCTGCCGCCGGAAAAGATGCCTGAACAGGCGTCTGCATCGCCTGTATTAACCATGCGGCTTGCCTCCCCGATGCCGCTTTCCTTTAAAAAGCGATAGCTCTTTTGAAGCCCGGCAATGCAGTCACTGATTCCCCGTACCTCTTTGGCAGACCCAGGCCCGATATCATGCCCGCAACTACCCTTGAGGACACTACAAAAGGCACCTGAAAGGCCATGTTCAGCCCCTGAGTCACAGATATCGCCAAGCACTGCGCCCGCCTCCACCGAGGCCAGTTGATCCTTGTCGCCCAGCAGTATCAGCCTTGTATCTCTGGACAGTGCCTGGACAAGCTTTGACATCAGGGCCATGTCCACCATGGAGGCCTCGTCAACGATCACGACATCAAAGGGGAGCACATTTTGTGCATTGTATCTGAAATAGGGAGAACCATGAATGCTGCCAAGCAGCCTGTGTATGGTGGAAGCCTCGGAAGGTATTGCCTCTTTGATCCTGTCCGGACAGCTCAGTCCTTCTTTTGCAGATTTAATCGCTTCCTTGAGTCTTGATGCGGCCTTGCCCGTGGGGCCGGCAAGGGCGATCCTAACCCTTCTCTTCCCTGCCTGTTCCAGCATCAAAGCGATGATCTTAGCTACAGTTGTAGTCTTTCCTGTTCCAGGGCCTCCTGTTACAACACAGAACCTCTTGCACAGGGCCACGACCGCGGCTATCTTCTGCCAGTTGATATCTTCAGTCCCGTCGCCGGGAAATAAACGCCCAAGGCCTTCTCTAAGAAGAGGGACATCAATTTCATGGCCGCCATCGCAGGCCCGTTCAAGGATCAGCCCGGCAAGCTTTTCCTGGTATTCAAAGTAACGGTAGAGATAGAGTCTTGATCTGTCATCCAGGATCAAAGGTTTGTATTCGCCGGGCCTTCCGACCACAGGGCTGGTTTCAAGCCTGTTGCGCCAAACAGCAAGTTCCGGGCACACCACAGGTTCTTTCACATCATCTTCTGTCGGAAGAGGCCGTCCAGCGACAGAGGAAAGGTCCAGGCATACATGCCCCATGCCCCTGTAATGGCTGACCAGCGCCGCTGCCAGAAAGAGCTCTGGGGCATCCGTTCCGTTAAGCTCGGCCATGAATCTGGCAAAGTGTATATCAAGTGATGAAAACATACTTTTTCCGTAACTGCTTATCAGGCATTGTTCACCGGGAAACTGTTAAAGCCCTGCGTTCCTGTGCCCTACTCACACCTTGATCTGTTTTTCTCGAACCAAAACACCAGGACATTCTCTGACAAGCGGGTCCGTATCCGTACGGAAGAC
>DIKH01000030.1:0-4986 GCA_002424495.1 Desulfobacteraceae bacterium UBA5623 | reverse complement strand
CCATCAATCGGGACAAGATATTCCCGGATAAAATCAATCACATTGACCTGCAGGAAACCGGAGATATCAAGGATTTCATCGTGATTTACCCGGATCTTTCCGGATTTACCCCGGCAACACTTCCCCGGACAACGGGAACATGCCCCGGGATCAAAGCCGAAGTCAAAACCATTCTGGTATAGAATGTCCATTGGGTCTGGAATTTCCTTAATAAAGCTTATTGTCGAAACCAACGAGGCCTTTCTCGAAGTCCTCGGGACGTGCCCATTTTCACTTAGATGCCTATGACGGCAACACTACAAATATGACTGACGCCAGCGGAGATTCCTCCAAAGCTCGCAGAATACGTCGGCTTCGGCACTCAGACGTTTGGCCCACAGCGTATTTTCTCCTAAGTCAGCCTTATCTCTCTGCACTGCATCTAACGGCTCCGAAGGCGTGTTGGGAAAATATATTTGACAGAAAAAATATATTACCATGTTCTTGACTTAACTCGAAGGCATAAGCCACTGGCATGCCAGTGGTGAACAATGGCTTTGCCAGTGATTAGTGCCGAGAATATTCCACCCTGTGACCCATGCGACGGCATGGATGGTTGCATCCAAACCTCAGGATATCGGAAGGCTAAAAAACCTTTGATATGTCTTTATAATAGTTTTCTCACTCTAATCATTAAACAGTAATAACGTTGCAGGTTCCCCATGAGAATCGGGAGAACTTCACTAAGCGGTTCGCATTTTGTGCTGACGTTTCTTTACTGCCTTGATCTTGTGCCCCTTCTTCTTGTGGGGTGGCAAGTTCCACCCTTCAATTTCACCATCGCTTCCGAATATTCTGCGGGGTTGAAGCCTTTTGCCGCATTTCGAACAACGATAGATTCGATTTCCATTTGGGACAATATCTCGTTGATCACACCAGGCGTCCATATCCTCTCTCTCGGAAATTTTTTCAATGAGCCACAGATCCGGTTTGCGATTCCAACTGAGGGTATAAACCTTATTATCATCAGCAATTACATTGAAAAAATCCTTATCCGGTTCCGCCCACCTGGATATGATATCCCTGACTTCATGCCTCTGATCATCAATAATAAAAGATAACGGCCTCTCATTCCCTTTATAACCGGAGTAAGCGGTCACTTTAATATGATGTCCGGTCATGATGAATCCTCACCCCTCACAATTTTTTAAATCTGAAACCAAGTGCATCCAGTCTTCTCTCAAGATCCTTATGGGCTGAATTTGCATTGAATGGCATGATACCCGTCCCGGCCTTCAGTCTATCCACCTGAGTAGTTACGGAATATCAAGCAACTCCGCGCAGAGCTCGTTTATCAATGCCTTTGACGGCCTGTCTCTGTATATGCCAAAGTCGCGCCCCGCACCAGGATCAACTCCTCGCAAGAATATATAGTAGACGCCGCCAAAGTGTTTTTCATAAGAGTAGCCCGGCAGCCGCGTCTTCAGGTATTGATTGAGGGCGACAGTGTAGATATGGTATTGGAGCACATACTGATCTTCCTTCATGGCAAGAGACAGCGCATCAGGATTGTAGTTCTGGGCCTTATCGCCAAGTAGATTGCTCTTCCAGTCAACCAGGTAGAATTTACCGCGGCATTGAAAGACAAGATCAATAAAGCCCTTCATGAATCCTTTGACTGGTGCGAAATTAAGCCTTCCTATCTCCCTGGGAAAATCGGTCAGAGATATAGGCAGTCCCTGGGTTTCAAATATGCCTTTAATCTTTGCGGGCGTAATCGTTTGAATCGGAAAATGGAAGGCCAGTTCACTGAGCCTGTCCCTGTTTGTAATTTCAGACAATGTGAAATCGCAGCCTTCATCTCCCAAGGGTGCGGATAAGACATTATGGATCATCTTAAGGATATCATCCTGCCAAATAGCGTCAAAGCCGTATTCGGAAAGCTTCTGCTCCACCAGATCCTTTTGATGGGATTGGTCGGTAAAATCCAGGTGCTCAAACACATCGTGCATGAATCTGCCTGCCCTCGCGCCCTTTGGAAAAGAAAATATCCCGGAAGGCTCCCTTTTGGGGGTTATCTCTTCAGACCCTTCCTGATCATTTGCGCCTTCTGCTTTCACTGTCATATCATGATCCGCGGCCTCTGCCCTATCCTGCCTGTTTGATATCAGGGATGAAAAGCTGGATATCCTGAAACTGCGGTCAACCTTCCCTTTAAAAGACCGGCATTCAAGGGCGTCTGCCGCAGGCGCCGGTGCCCGGTATCTGTAGCCATTTTCAGAGGGCATCCCGGTCAGGCTTATGGCTGCCCCGGCCCTTGCGCATAGCGTCTCCAGGTCCTTGTATACGTCACTGTCGGTCAGGGTGTTAAACTTTTCGCTCGTGGCCTTTACAATATCTGCGACATTACCGGAAATATTTCGCAGGTGAAACAGGTAGGCAGGGCCTGAGGTGTCCGCCTCGTTAATACGGCCCCACACAAAATAGCACCTGTTCTTTGCCCTTGTCAGGGCCACATAAAGGAGCCGCAGGCTCTCGGCAAGCTGTTCCTTTTCCGCAAGCACCCTGTTTGTCTCCATATGGTCTGAGCCAAGGTCAAGGGTCAAACTCATATCAACAGAGCTGTCATGAAACATCAGGGGGGCCTTTGAATCCCTGTTTCTGGACCCGCCAAAGGAAAAAGGGACAAATACAATAGGATATTGCAGTCCCTTGCTCTTGTGGATTGTGACGATCTTTACAGCATTTTCATCGCTTTCAAGACGAAGCTGGTGTTCTTCGCGCGTTTCAACGCCGGCAGTCCTTTTTTCAGAGAGCCATTTAATAAGACCTGCCATGCCAAGACCATTTTCAACGGATGCCTGGTGGAGCAACTCTGAAACATGCAGCAGGTTTGTGGCCCGGCGCTCTCCGTCAGGGCACGCGCAAAGACGCGCTATCACATCTTCTTCGGAAACAAGTGCCTTGAACATCCTCATAAAGCCATGTTCTTTCCACTGCCTGTGATATCCCATAAAGCGTATAAGCCATCTTTCCCAGCTCTTTTCATCGTCAGTGAGCATCTCCAACTCTTCGCCCTTGAGCCCAATAATATCCGTCGCAAGACCCGCCTTAAGGAGTCTTTCATCATTGGGTTTCATAACGCCGGTCAAAAGCCTCTCCATTTGAAGGGCCTCATGGGTTGTAAACACGCTCTCCGTAGTATACATCACCGCCGGGATATCAAGCTCCAAAAGGGCCTGATGAATGATTCGGGCCTCGGAATTGAGCCTTACAAGAACAGCGATGTCGTTTTTTTGAAGGGGTCTTTTGCCGATAACGGCAAGGGATCTTTCTCCCTGGCCGATCAGCCGCGAGATCCGGGCGGCAACGGCCCCGGCTATCATGTCCCGGGCAATGGATTTACTCAATGCCTTGTCCGAGCAGGTCACCTTCCCCGCATCCACAAACCATAGATGAAGGGCAGACTCAGTCTTGCCCCCGGTAATCAACATTTCATAGTCATGCTTGTCATCCGGCGCCTTTGCCGGCTCAAAGCGGATGTCATCAAATACAAAGGGAGAATCAGCCCCTTCAAACAGGGCGTTTACTGCATCAATAAGTCCGGGCTCAGAGCGCCAGTTTTCTTGGAGCGTGTAACGGGCCTGAACATTTTTGGCTGCTTCCATGTAAGCGAATATATCAGCCCCCCTGAAGCCGTATATTGCCTGTTTGGGATCTCCGATCAGAAAGAGGATGCTCTCCTGGCCGAAGATTTCCCTGAAGATAGCGTATTGTAATGGGTCCGTATCCTGAAACTCATCAATAAGACCTGCCTTGAACCTGCCCCTGATGTTTTGTGAAAGGGCCTTGCCCTTGTCTCTCATCAGGGCCGTGTAAAGGTTATTCAACAGATCATCAAAAAACTGGATGTTCTGCCTGCTTTTTCTCTTTCCAAGTTCCGCCTGTAGATAATGGAACAGACCGGTTTTGAGAGATAAGATGCGTTTATCAAATACCCTTTTAAGCGCGTCGTATCTTTCCAGCATGGTTTCACAGAGGGTAAAAAAAGGATGCGCCGGAGCGGCATGGCCTTTTTTAGTTCCAACAGCAAGCTCACTTGAAGAAAATTTTTTGAAACCTTCGGAAAGAGATACGTCTTTACAGCCTGTGGCGACAAAGCCGTCCATTGCCTCGATCCATACATGGATCTTGGCCTTTGGGTAGGAGTTGAGCTTAAGGCCTTCACAGTTTAGCAGGATCTCCCCTACCTCCTCCTTTGCAGACGGCCACATCCTGGAGATGTCATCAAAGGCCTCAGTAAAAAGTCTTTCCGCCAAAGAAGAGTCAGGTGCGTCCAGCACCGGGATGACCTTGAGATCCGGATTGGACACGCGATTTCCGAAAAAGGTGAAAAGGCCGTCCGGTGTGATTTTGCTGGTGATCAGATAATTTACAAACAGCGTTGATGCGTTGTATATGTGGCCCCGCCAGAAGTCCAAGACGATCTGCCTTGTGACATCTGTCTGGTCAGAGATTAGCTCCGTATCAAACAGGCCCCCGCTTTCAAATGCGTTTTCGTGCAGCACCCTTCTGCAAAATCCGTGTATGGTGTATATAGCAGCCTCGTCAAAGGCGCGGATCGCCTCCCTGGTGCGGCTTAGCGCTGTCTGTCCATCAGCGGTTTTTTCGACAAGACTGTTTAAGAACTGATCCCGGGACCTGCCCGTCAAAAAAGCATCCGCAGCCTCTCTGAGCCTTGAGCGTATCCTGTCCCTCAACTCTGCCGTTGCAGCCTCTGTATAGGTGACAACCAGTATTTTATCTACAGGCAGGTTCTTTTCAACTACAAGCCTGAGAAAAAGCCCCGCTATACAGTAGGTCTTTCCAGTGCCTGCGCTCGCCTCGATCAGGCTTGCAGCATCGAGCGGACTGTTTAAGAGATCAAATTCCTTTACAGGGCAAACTTTCATACATTAATAAATGGAAATTATTGCCAATTAAATTCAATAGTGTCCGGTTAGAGGA
>DIKH01000080.1 GCA_002424495.1 Desulfobacteraceae bacterium UBA5623 | reverse complement strand
CAATCGGCTTGTGAGGGCCGGAGTTGTGGAAACGCTGCCCAGGCGGTCAAGCCGCTTCTTGTTGCGATAGACCAAGAAGTATCAGAAGTCAAAGAGCTTGAGCGGGCGCTATCTGATCTTGTTTCTGCGGACGAAGATGCTGCACTTTTACAAACGATCCTTGGTGTTGGGTTGATAACGACATCAACGGTTCGGGCTTATACCGATGACATCAATCGATATGAGAGCTCCAAGAAGTATGCAGCACATGCCGGTTTGTCGCCATGGGTTCAGAACTCCAACAAGACCATTCGTCATGGTCACACCACCAAGCGAGGCCCTGTGGAGTTGAGGACGGCTTTTGTCCGGATGGTAATGGGAATGCTCCAGCTTCAGAATAAAACCGATGGATATCGGCTTATGTATCGCTACAGAGCCATGAAAAAAAGCAGAGGAACAGGGAAGAGCATCATAGCGACAGCACGAAAAATGAGCGCTATTGTTTACGCCATTCTGAGGCGGAAACAACCGTTTGATCCTTCTAAAATGACGCCAGATCCAAGGTATCTAGAGATGAGTGCGGTTGCAAGACACTATGTCTTGGCCGCTTAAACCTTAACGATAGGCCTGTTTGAGGGGCCTTATGAATTGACTTTTCATAGGAGATAGTACCTATGGATAAAAAGATCATTGACGCCCGCGGCTTGTCCTGTCCTCAGCCTGTCATCGCCGCTAAAAAGGCCGTTGATGCGGGAGAGCCTTTCGATATTTTGCTGGATAGCCAGGTATCCAGGGAGAATGTTCTGCGCTTTGCCGCACACAGCGGATGGCGGACGGATATTCATGAGGAGGGAGCCGATATCATTCTTTCATTTAAGAAAGAGCAAGGCGTTTGAGGTATCATCATGAATAAAAACATCGTCTATTTCGACAATGCCGCCACCTCATGGCCGAAACCGCAAGTAGTTTATCTCACGGCAGATCGCTACAGCCGCAGCATCGGAGGCAGCCCTGGCCGTTCGGGGCATCGTTTGTCCATTGAAGCGGGCAGAATTATTCTGGAGGCCAGAGAAAAACTGGCCTCCCTCTTTGGGATTTCCGATCCCTTCCGGATTGCCTTTACAAAGAACGCTACGGAGGCGCTCAACATTGCCATCAGCGGTTTTCTCTCTTCCGGCGAACATTGCGTTACAACAAGCATGGAACATAATTCTGTCATGCGTCCTCTGCGAGCCATGGAAAAGAAGGGCATTGAGCTGACCGTTGTCCCATGCTCGTCAGGGGGAGAACTCAATCCCCTTGATATAAAAAAGGCCATCAAAAAAAATACCAGGATGGTCATTTGCTCTCACGCTTCCAACGTGACGGGGACCATCATGCCCGTGGAGGAAATAGGCCGGTTCACCCGGGAATGCGGCGTTGTCTTCTGTGTGGATGCCGCCCAGACGGCGGGAGCGGTTTCCATTGATGTGGAGGAAATGGGTATAGATTTGCTCGCTTTTACGGGGCATAAATCTCTTTTCGGCCTTCAGGGCACCGGCGGCCTTTATATCCGAAAAGGTCTTGAAACGGAAATTACACCCCTGCTAAGGGGGGGCACGGGAAGCAGATCGGAGTTTGAAGAGCATCCCGATTTCATGCCCGATAGATTTGAATCCGGCACGCCCAATACGCCGGGGCTTGCAGGTCTGGAGGCGGGTGTTTCATTTATCATGGAAAAAGGGATCAACCGCATCAGGAAAAAGGAGATCGAGTTGACGAGGTATTTTATCGAAAAACTGCGAGCCTTCACGTTTGTTGAAATATACGGGCTCCAGGAAGCGGAAAAGCAGATTCCGGTCTTTTCCTTCAATATCAAGGGGGTATCCCCTTCGGAGGCCGCCCTCTTTTTCGACGAGGAGTATGGCATAATGTCCCGGCCCGGGCTTCATTGTGCCCCGGCAGCCCACCGCACCATCGGCGCGTTTCCCAGGGGAACCATCCGTTTCAGCTTAGGTTACTTTAATGATACAGCTGAATTGGATCGCGCCTGCGCGGCTATTTCCGACCTTGCAGGGAGGCGCCGCGTCTCATGAAATCCCAAACGCCACAGGCCGTCATCCTTTTCTCTTCCACCGCACATGCCCTTATGGCGGAGAAGATTGCCAAAACGCAGGGATTTCCCTGCAAACTGATCCCTGTGCCTCGACACCTTAGCTCCGACTGCGGTGTATGCCTCCGGTTTAATGCTGAAGACCGGGATGCCCTCGAAGCTGCGTTGAGGAATCGTATAGACTGGACAGAGATATGCCTTTTGTCATCTTCCTAAACAAAAATGTTGCAAGATGACGCTCCTAATTTCTTCTTTATGGTTTCTGATTCTTACCTTAATTCAAACCGTATCCTTATGTATCTCCTGTGGTGGCTCTGCCCGTCTCATCTGTTGCCTTAACATAAGGCGACTTTTTAACCGGACAATTTATGTACTTTTTACACAACCACTAATTATTATTGACAGTCTTGAGGTGGCAATGTATTAATTTATTCATTATGGCTCGGTCACCCCGGATGAAGGATTCTCCATTATCCTCATCACATCGTTCAACGCAGCAATCGCAGGCTTGAGGTATTCTTTACGGATGAGGAGCAGTTGATTTATTTGGATAGGGCCTAGACTAGTCGAATTGGCATGAGTAGCTTCTTGTCACTTTTGGTATGGCTGGGGCTAGTCTAGACCCCGAAATATAATGTATCCGGATTTATGGCATGGATATGTTTGAGGAATTTTTGGTACATACAAAAGTAAGGGGGACAAAGAATGGATCGTAAAGAAGAATTGATTCATAAAATAATAGAGATAGAGTGGGAAATGTTCTCATCAGTGAAGAATAGGGGAGGCAAGGCTTTGTGCCAGGAGCAACCGGAGGTCTTCAAAGCCATCAGGATCAGTAATTTTGTTCACTGGTCCGAAGCCACGCTGGAAAGTTATTGGAGTGACCTTTTAGAGGCTCAGAATCATAAGAGGAATTTAATGACAGAAAAGTACGCCAGAATGGAAGGTATGATGCCCCCCGTTGACGCTGAAACAGCTTTGCTGATTGACAAAATTGTGAAGCAGGAATGTCAATGGCTGGAGAGTATAGCGATGCAATCCCCTCATTTAAAGCCTGTGCGGCCTATCTACAGCGTAGATGATTCTCCATACGTTGTATCTTCTGAAACATATTCAAGGGGGGAACTCGCGACATATTCAACAAGGACCCTTAAGTTGTATTTGCAGGATGTTATGGATATGGCGTCGAAGAATATAAATCGGATTGAATTAATCTTTGATACTATGTCGGAGAAGTTTCAAGCTATCGGGATTACATCATAAAAAAATAGAAAACCATGATTTTATTTGTGTAAGCTTTTTTTGCTTGACAATTTATGCCTCGGTCATTACAATTAACTTAATTGGGTTTTTGAAGGGGGCGTCAATTATGGCAATTGTTTGTAGGAAGTGCGGCCATAAGGGCACGAGAGCCGAATTTCGTTTCCTAGGGCATGTAGATAGCGCAGGCGCTAATACCTACCGTCGTTGTCCCAAGTGCGAAGCTGCTGTTGTTTGTGATGAGGTCGAAATAATCGACGATGAATCTGGAAAGGAGGTATGGGGTGCGGGACCTTTGAGAGGTCGTGTTTTTACACGTAAACGAAAAGAAGCGTGATCGTCAATTAACTCTTAATCCCTAAAAGGTCAGAAGGAGAGAACGTTATGTCCGATGATACTTTATTAGTCACGGATATCCAGAGGTATGCCGTCAATGATGGTCCGGGATTCCGAACCAATGTATTTCTTAAAGGCTGTTCATTAAGATGTGCATGGTGTCATAATCCCGAAACGATTAACAAGGAAAGAGAGGTCTACTGGAAGAGGCGGCTCTGTGTTCAATGCGGCGCTTGTTTAAATGCCTGTCCACGTGATGCTATCAATGCTCCTATTCCACCAGAAGAAGCGCAAAGCGAAGGTTCCACCTATCAGAAAATTATAAGAGAACGTTGCGATCTATGCATGAAATGTGTTGATGCCTGCCAATTTGGTGCTCTCGAGATCGTCGGTAAACCCATGACTACGGAAAGTATACTTGATGAAGTTGAGCAGGATCGTCCATTCTACGATAGAACGGGGGGTGGAATGACCGTCAGTGGAGGAGAGCCGACAGCTCATCCGGCGTTTACGGGGAAACTCTTAGATGACGCCCGAAAGAGAGGTTTGCATGTATGTATTGATACAAGTGGTTTCTGTACGTGGGAAACTCTAAAGTCTCTGGTAGAAAAGGTGGACATTGTTTTATATGATATCAAACACATTGATTCCAGTGAACATGAACGGATGTGTGGCGCAGGGAACGAGCTTATCCTTGATAATTTAAGAAAACTACTGGAATTAACCGATAAGGAAGTGTGGATTCGGATGCCGATTCTAGAAGGGTTCAATGATTCTATTGATTACCATAAGAGAGCCATTGAGTTTCTGAAATCTTTACCCAGGAAGCCAGCGAGAATTGATTTATTGCCGTTCCATAATTGGTGTGAAAATAAATATGATTGGCTGGGCATAAATTGGCCGTTGCGAAATATACAGGCATTGGAACCGTTGCGGTTGGAAATCATCAAGGACCTGTATGAAGCCAATGATTTTGTTGCTACTGTAGGTGGGTCCGGTTTTGAAAATAGGGAGGGGCTATAGAGATTTTTATGGATGAAGGTCAGAGGTTGGGAATCATAAATGATATTCAAAGAATGTCAGTAAACGATGGCCCGGGATTTAGAACTGTTGTATTTTTAAAGGGGTGTTTGCTTAATTGTGAATGGTGCCATAATCCGGAGGGCAAACGCCGTTACCCAGAGGTTATTCCTTATGTAAGCAATTGCGAGGGGTGTAACAAATGCATGGAAGTTTGTCCCACAGGGGCGCTGAAAATTTTGGAAGAAAAAAAACCTGTTATTGATAAAGCCCTTTGCACAGCCTGTTTTCAATGTATCGGAGCATGTAAATATTATGCTCTCGTCCGTTGGGGAAGAATTGTGACGGCACGTGAAGTTATGGATGATGTTACGCGGGACAAGCCGTTTTTTGTTGAATCGGGTGGTGGCTTAACCGTATCAGGCGGGGAGCCGTTGGCACAACCCGAGTTTAGCCTGGCGCTAATGATGTTGGCAAAAGAGAACGGTGTCGGGACGGCCTTAGATACATGCGGCCATGCGCCGTGGGAAGATCTCGAGAAGGTGTTAGAATATACCGATCTTGTTCTTTTCGATATTAAAAATATCGATACGAAAGAGCATCGTAGATATGCTGGATTGGGGAATGAGCTTATTTTAGATAACGCCAAAAGAATTGCCCAAAAGGGCATAAAAATGCGTATGCGTGTCCCCATTATTCCCGGTCGAAATGATTCAGAGGAAAGTTTAAGAGCAACCGCAAAGTTTATAGAAGGATTGGGTGACGCTGTTTTGGGGGTGGATTTATTGCCCTATCACCCCTATGCGGGTGGAAAATACAGGGCCTTCGGCATGGATTATCCTTTTCCAGCCGGTGAGGGGCTAGATGATGATGTATTGGCGCCCTTTGTTGAGATCTTTCTTGATTACGTACCAGAAGTCACTGTGGGTGGCTAGACATAGGTATAATGCCTATGCATTGATGGACGTGGAAAGGAGGGTATTTTATGTCAGCAAC
>DIKH01000011.1 GCA_002424495.1 Desulfobacteraceae bacterium UBA5623 | reverse complement strand
AAATTCGCTATACCCAAAGCGGCACGGCCGTTGCCACCTTTAATGTCGCCACCACTGAGAGCTGGAAAGACAAAGACGGACAGAGGCAGGAGTCAACCGAGTGGCATCGTGTTGTTGCCTGGCAGAAACTGGCTGAGACCTGTGGTGAGTATCTGCATAAAGGATCAAAGGTCTATATCGAAGGAAAGCTCCAGACCAGAAAATGGCAGGACCAGAATGGCAATGATAAGTTTACCACTGAAATCGTGGCCCGTGAGATGAAGATGCTCAGTCCGCGTGGTGGGGCAGGTGACGATTCTTCATACGGAGGGGGCGGTGGTGGTTCACAGGAGCATAGTTATCAAGAGCCTCCTTCAGGAATGATGGGTGGAGGGTCAAGAGACGATGTGCCTTTCTGAGGTGTCAGTATAGTTTGAAAGACAAAACAGACGGTTCAAATAAAAAAACGGAATCCTGAAAGATTCCGTTTTTTTATTTTCAGGAGCTGTTACGGAATAACCGCTCTCTTTGTAAAACTTTGGCAATCCAGGCCATGAAGGGAAAAAGAGTGATCGACTTCTTGTGCCGATCGGGCTACTCGGGTGTCCAGGTTATTTGCTCATAACGACTTATATGGAGCAGGCATTACCATTGCAAGTCTTGACTGATAAGCAATGCGTTCATATTATTGCTGACATCAAATATCTGTTTTTTTTCACCTATAAAATGATTAAATAAAATGTAACGCAACAATGGAATATTACCAAACATTAGGCGTGTCCAAGTCCGCTTCTGCAGCAGAGATTAAAAAAGCATATCGTCAAATGGCCCTGAAGTACCATCCAGATAAAAATCAGGGAGATAAAACTGCAGAGGCTAAATTTAAAGAGATCAATGAAGCCTATGCTGTCCTCTCGGATGCTGAGAAGAAACAACAGTATGACACCTATGGTTCCACAAATTTTCATCAGCGTTATTCGCAGGAAGACATCTTTCGCAACTTTGACCTGAATGATATCCTTCGTCAGTTTGGTGGGGGAGGCGCTAATACCTCCGCTAACTTTCGTAACAGTATGGGTGGTGGCGGGGCCCAGTCATTTCAATCATTTTTCGGGCAGGGTGGCGCCAGCAGAATGGGTGGTGGTTGTGGGGCTGGTGGCTGCCAGCCACCAGCCAAAGGTCAGGATCTGACCTATCAGCTCTCAGTGACCCTGGATGAGGTCATGCATGGCGCCGAAAAAAATATCACCCTGCGCACCAATGGCACACCCCAGAATGTCACGGTCAAGATTCCAAAAGGGATTGAGGCTGGAAAAAAACTACGACTGAAAGGCAAGGGCAGTGCCTCTCCTCAAGGCGGCGAACCTGGTGACATCTTCTTGAAGGTAGAGGTGAGCAAACATGATCGTTTTGTAAGAGATGGAGATGATCTGATTTGCGAAAAGAGGCTTTCCTTCAGTGATGCCTGTCTGGGAACAAAGGTTGAGGTTGAAACCCTGGAAGGAAAGAAATTTATGGTCACTGTCCCTTCTGGTGTCCAGCAGGATGCCAGATTACGGATCAAGGGGCACGGTCTGCCAAGCGGTCCATTAGGGAGTCGTGGCGATATTTATGTGAAACTTGGGGTTCAGGTTCCTGAACAGCTTTCCGCTGAACAGGAAAAACTGATCCTCGGTCTGCAGCAAGCCGGTTTGTAGAAACGCGCAACTCAACAGTTAGCAGAACCCTTGACCATTGACTTCAAGGGTTCTGGCTGCCCTCATTTTACACCTCCCACCTCCAGCTTCTCCTCCTTCACTCTGCCCGACTGAGCAGGGCAAGGCTGTATGATTTTGCAATAAATCGGTCACAGCCCCTAGCTCCTGCATCAACCTTACCTCGTCGACCTGAGCAGAACCACTGGTAATAATAGCCTTCAGGCCGGGATGAATCGCGACGATCTGTTCGCGATATTAAAAAAAAAACTGATTTTAAGAAAGATATTCAGTCTGTGGCCTGGTTACCGGGCATGCACAAGGGGTCCGTTGACTCCGCTTTTTACCAGTGAGATGGATCTGCTTTTGCTGATCACCTTGTCCATATAGGCAGCACTGAGTGAGAAAGCCTTGCGGTAATCATTTTCCAGGCAATGAAAGGCGGTAAAGGCTGAGGCGTAAGTGCAGCCGGTTCCGTGCAGATTGACGCTTTTGATACGTGTTCGCTTGCTGGTTATGACTTCCTGATTTTTCAAGGCCAGATAGTCATGGATATCTGGACTGTCTGCTTCCAGGTGTCCCCCCTTGACGATTACAGCCTGTAGGCGCACATGCCTGTCCAAGATACTTCTGGCACAAGCCAGGGCTTCTTCTGGTGTTACAATTTTCTGCCGGCACAGTTGTTCGAGCTCATCGCAATTGGGGGTCAAGACTGTAACCTTGCTGATGAGCTGGTCACTCAGCTCGGTGAGGCTGGAGCAGTTGAGCAGGGAGTGGCCGGTTGTTGAAGCCAGGACAGGGTCGTAGATCACCTCGCCTTGGTAACCTGCAAGGAGTTCTCCTAAGGCCCTGGCTATCTCGATTGTGCCAATCATGCCAATCTTAATATGGGTCACATGGTGGTCAGCCAGTACGGCCTGGACTTGTCTGACCACGAGGCTGCCATCAAGCGGGGCAGACTCGGTGACGCCCAGGGAATTCTGGACGGTGATGCAGGTAATGGCTGCAGCGCCATAGACACCGATAGCGGTCATGGTCTTCAGGTCGGCCTGAATGCCGGCCCCTCCTGAGGGGTCTGAGCCGGCAATGGTCAACACGGTTGGTGATAATTTTGTCTGGGTGGAGTAATCCATGGAAAAATCACCGTAAAAAGGAGTTTTGTCACCCGTAGAGAGGCAGGGTCGCGGAGGCTAAAATACTCTTTATCGTTTTCTTCATCCTCTGTATCCCGGCGTCTCTCAGCGAGATCAGTCTTTTCTGTCATCAGAGTTGCTTAATATAGTGAAATACAATAGTATTGCAAGGCTTGAATCAGAGAATAAAAAACGTTACTATAAATAATTAATGTATGACTTAACATTATGACAGTATCACAGCATAATTACGACGAAAGCAA
>DIKH01000109.1 GCA_002424495.1 Desulfobacteraceae bacterium UBA5623 | reverse complement strand
TGCCGGCAACCCAGCCGGTGGAAAACCCGGCCTGCAGGTTATAGCCGCCGGTGTCAGCGTCAAGGTCCAGGACCTCACCGGCAAAATAGAGTCCCTCGATCAAACGCGATTCCATTGTCCGAGGATCTATTTCTTTTAAATCAATCCCACCTGCAGTGACAATCGCCTCTGTAAAGGGGCGGTAGCCTGTAACCCTGAGGCGGAAATCCTTAAGCCATCCCCTAAGCCGCTTTCGATCCTCAGATGTTATCTGGTGAGCCAACTTATCCGCAGGGATACCTGTTGAGGCAATACAAACGGAGGTCAACATTGCCGGCAGCAGTCGCTTAAGTATTGAGCGGAAATGCTGCCTTCCATATGTATCAAGATCACGGATAAGGCGCGCATCCAGCCTGGCTTCGTCAAGGGCTGGTTTCAGGTCAATTGATAACTCCACAGTCTGGCCTGACACAAGGGCATCCACTGCCGTTCTGCTTAAAGAGAGAATCACAGGGCCTGAAACACCAAAACCGGTAAAGAGCATCTCGCCAAATGTCTCAGCGCATCGTTTTCCGTCTATCAACAGGCGGACCCGTACATTTTTAAGGTCCAATCCAATGAGACCCTTTGCAGTATCCCCTTCGGTCTCAAGCGGGACCAGGGCAGGCCTTACCGGAACCAGTCTGTGTCCCACTGATTGCGCAAGCAGGTACCCATCGCCGGTTGACCCTGTGGCTGGATAGGACGCCCCGCCTGTTGTGATTATTATTGCCCGTGCCCCATAACCCTTATCATCAAAGGTCTTGTCCCGGGAAAACTCTTTTACCCGGACGCCTGCCACCCTGCCTTCCTCGGTAAGAAGCCTTTCCACCTTAGATCTGGTCCTGAGGGTCACGCCACAGCTTTTGTTCCACTTCACAAGGGCCGTTACAATGTCTTGGGCCTTACCGCTTTCCGGAAAGACCCTCCCCCCCCGCTCGGTCACAATAGGAACCCCCAAATCCTCGAAAAAGGCAATCAGGTCGCTATTGAAAAACCTGGAAAAGGCCTGGCGGAGAAAGCTGCCGTTTGATCCAAAGTGGGCGATTGTATCTGATAAGGATCCGGTATTTGTCAGGTTGCATCGCCCCTTTCCGGTAATGCCCAGCTTCAGGCCTGGGCGATTCATCTTTTCAAGGAGCAATACATCGGCCCCGAGCAGGGCAGCCTGCCCTGCCGCCATCAGCCCCGCCGGCCCCGCGCCAACAACAATTATCCTGAAACTCCTCATCCGCTGCTGACCTTGATTGGATGTTGAGTAGAAAATATTAATGTGGTAAGCACTAATATGCAAGGACATTGTGTACCTTTCCGCTTAACCTTATGGTTTAAAAAAAAGATGATATTATGAAAAGCCTAAAAGACCTTATCCGAGATAACCCTGTGCATCAGCGCAGGCTGGAGTTTAGTACTTATGCCCTGGCAGACGACCGTATTATTGTTGAGGGCTGGCTCAAGGACGACCGGTTTGTTCCAAGACATCACCTGGACGGCAATGTCAGCCCACCGGGGAAGGTGCACAGGATTTGCGTGCGGCTGCTCCTGGGCGGCTGGCCTCTTTCAATACTTGATGCCGAGGCTCAGATGCCGGTAGTCCCCCATGATCAATGTCCCAGCGCACAGGACACACTGAAAAAAATCATTGGGCTTACGATCACGCACGGTTACGGCGATAAGGTAATTGAACGTATCGGCGGGATAAAGGGTTGCGCACATATGGTCCAGAGGACCATTGATCCGGAAAATCCAGGCGGCCTTGGGGCCTTCAACTGTCAAACCGGGGAAAGACTGATTGCAAAACTTGAATCCTTTTCACTAAGCAAAGCATCTTTTTCTTGAGATGTTGCGGGGTAGGTTTTACACTTTTCTAGTCCCTTAACTCCAACTAGGAGGCTGTCCGAGAATANNAATAGCAATTTTTTCCAAAATCGAGAAATGCGCGAAAAAATTACCGCAGGCATGTAGTTGATATTCCGAGGATAATTTTTTCGGGCATGACAAAGAGTTTGGGAAACAGGGCATTCTCGGACAGCCTCCTCGGCTCACAGCAAAGAGGTCTGTATGAGGTATTTTTTTTGGCTTAATTGCCGGATAGTTCTCCCAATGCTCTTGTTGCTTTCTTGTGCCTCCTGCACCAGCGATCCGTCAGAGGAGTGTGCAAGGTTCATGAAGCGGGGAGATGTCTATTTCAACAGGCAGGAGTTTGGCAGGGCCATACTTGAATACAGAAAGGCAATTGACACCGGAGAAGTCCTAGCCCAGACCCATTACCGGCTTGCCATGTCCTACCTAAGCACTGCTCAAACCAGGCAGGCGCTCCTTGAGCTTGAAGAGACAGTAAAAATCGATCCACAAAACCTGGATGCCCAATTAAAAATAGGGCAATTTCTTCTTGCAACAAATAAGACCGAACCGGCTGCAGAGAAGGCGGCGCTGGTTTTGGAAAAGAGCCCTGACAACACTGATGCCCTGTTCTTAAAGATGGGGGCACTGCTTCAGCAGGGAAGCACAACAGAGGCCATTGAAATCCTCAAACGAATAACTTCCCTGGATACTAAAAACACCAGGGCCTTTGTCTTGCTTGCCCGCATTGCAGAAACACAGAAAAGATTTGATGAGGCAAGGCAGTATCTTCAAAAGGCCATGGAGACAAGCCCTGAAAATCCTGCCATAAGT
>DIKH01000297.1 GCA_002424495.1 Desulfobacteraceae bacterium UBA5623 | reverse complement strand
TGTTTGCAGACAATGCCATAAAATATCAAGACCTTTTTAAAGTCCTTGACCATATCAGGTTGGCGGGTCTTAGTCGGATATCGCTTCAGGCAGAGGTGAAAGAATAGATGAAGCGTCTGTTGTCAGCGGCTTTGCTGGCGGTCATGTTACATGCCTGGATGTTCAGGCTCGACTTTGGTTGGATGATAAATAAGGCCGTGCGCCAACAGCCGGATACGACCGCCGTAACAATAACAATGTCATACAGGCAGCCTGAGACCGCACCTGAAACAATGGAGCATGTAAGGCAACTTGAAGAAAAACCCAGGGAAGTAAAGATAGCCAAACGAACAAAAAAAGAAAGGCCCAAACAGATATCAAAGATCCATCCGAGTCCTGTTGCTCCTATACAGGCTGAAAGGCGGGAGTCTGATGATATCGGCGAAAAAAAGGTCAATGCAGCTACCGAGAGAACTGTATCAGCATCTTCGTCCACGGATGCCCAAAGCGAAAAAAATATTACTGCCGCCGTCACCGGTACCGGTGCTGTCCAGGTTACAAGGGATGCAATCCCCTCATATCGTATCAATCCGTCCCCGGCATATCCCCGGACGGCCAGAAAAAGGGGCTTTCACGGCATTGTGGTCTTAAGTGTCTTTGTAGATGAAAACGGAAAGGTTTCCAACCTGTGGGTGTCTACATCGAGCGGATATATCCTTCTGGATAATGCGGCAGTTAAAGCTGTAAAGGACTGGGCATTTGAACCTGGGATGAAAGGGGATAAGAGGATCGCAATGTGGGTCAAGGTGCCGATCCGATTTCAGTTGAAGTAAAGGAGACGGGAATGGCCAAAGCCATCATGTTTCTGGGGACCGGCAGCGATGTGGGTAAATCCATCGCAGCAACCGCGTTCTGCCGGATATTTAAGAGAAGGGGATTTAGTGTTGCGCCTTTTAAGGCCCAGAACATGTCAAACAATTCTTATGTAACAATGGAGGGAGGCGAGATCGGAAGGGCTCAGGTGGTGCAGGCTGAGGCCTGCGGCCTTTTGCCATCTGTCCACATGAATCCCGTACTCCTTAAACCATCCACCGCCATTGGAGCCCAGATTGTCCTGCACGGCAAAGTTATAAATCAGATGGATGCGGCAGATTATCATCAATTTAAACCGAGGCTCAAGAAGGCTGTTATGGCATCTTACAGCTATCTGTCCGAAAGGTATAACCTGATCGTCATGGAAGGCGCCGGCAGTTGCTGTGAGATGAATCTCAAGGGAAATGATCTGGTTAATCTCCCTATGGCGTTGGCTGCAAATGCCCCTTGTATACTGGTGGCGGACATTGACCGGGGAGGAGTCTTTGCCCAACTCATCGGCACCTATAATCTTATGAGCCGGAAAGAAAAGGCCATTACCATCGGGTTTTTGATCAATAAATTCCGTGGGGATGCGTCGCTGTTTGATTCAGGGATTGACTACATCGAAAAAAAGACCGGCAAACCGGTGCTGGGCCTTGTCCCGTTTTATCATGACATCCTCATTGACTCAGAAGACTCCGTGGCAGTCCAGGAAGACCGGTTGAGCATTATGCCCACAGGCCCGGATACCATCAATATCGCGGTACTGAGGCTTCCTGCCATCTCTAATTTTACAGACATCCAGGCTTTTTTGCGGGAAAAAGATGTCACAGTAAATTATCTTTCACGTCCTGAAGACCTGCCAGGTGGAGATCTGCCAGGTGATTATGACTGTCTTATCATTCCCGGCACAAAAAATGTTATGGAAGATGCGGTCTGGGTCGCAGGTCTTGGATGGACAAGTGTCATACGGCGGTTTGCACAGCGAAAAATGGTGATTGGCATCTGCGGGGGCTATCAACTTCTGGGAGAAAATATTCTGGATCCATACGGGGTGGAGTCGGATCGAAAAGTGATAAAAGGCATAGGTCTTCTGCCTGTTGAGACAGTGCTTGAAAAACAGAAGATTGTTCGGAAGGTGGCGGGTACGTGTATATCAAATGGGAGTCGCATCGAGGGCTATGAGATCCACATGGGTAAGACCAGTGTGCTGGATAAGACCATCGAGCCGTTCTTAAAAATTCATGAGCCAGGCAAAGATGATTGGTGGCTGGACGGATGCTGCTTAAAAGCTGGTCATATTGCGGGCACATACGTCCACGGCATCTTTGATATGCCGGGTTTCAGGACAGCGTTTTTGAATGCCCTGCGGAGGGGCAAGGGCCTAAAAGAGGCAAGTCCCAGGCAGGGAAGGCATCCAAGGTTTGACCAATACGACCTCCTTGCGGATCACTTTGAAAAACATTGTAATGTTGACAGGATTATTTCGTACGTCTAAAGGATAACGATGTTTAAGACAAAATTTGACAAGGGATGCATGCTGGTTACGGGCGGGGCCAAGAGCGGCAAGAGTTCTTTTGCCCTGAAAATATGCAACGATTTGCCTCTGAAACGTATATTCTTGGCCACGGCCCAGGCCTTTGATCAGGAGATGGAAGAGCGCATTCGCCGCCATAAGGCCGAACGGGGGGATATGTGGGGCACTGTAGAGGAGCCTGTAGATATCGTTTACAGGATTAGAGAACTGGACTGTCCTGACACGGTCATTCTGATTGACTGCCTGACGCTCTGGCTGAGTAACCTTTTCATGAAATACAATACAGATCCAAAGCCCGTATATCAGGCAATCGTTAATCTGTCAGGATGTTTGTCAGATGTAAGAGGCGCAGTCGTGGCAGTCAGCAATGAGGCCGGCATGGGTATTGTTCCTGAAAATCCACTGTCCAGAAGTTTCAGGGACATGGCCGGTCTTTTAAACCAGCAGATTGCGGCGCTTTCAAAAAAGGTAGTTGTGACATTTTCAGGGCTTCCCCTGGTATTAAAGGATGAAAAGGAGAGTGAATGATGAAAGGATATGTGCAGGTTTATACCGGTGACGGCAAAGGCAAAACGACGGCTGCATTAGGGCTTGCCATGCGTGCGGCAGGTGCGGGTCTCAAGGTGTATATCGCCCAGTTCGTCAAGGGTATGAATTATGCTGAGCTGATCACACTGGAAAGGCTGTCGGAGCTAATCACCGTAAAACAATACGGGAGGAATTGTTTCATCAAGAACAGCCCGGAGGAGGAAGATATCAGGGTTGCCCGGGATGGCCTGAAAGATGTCAGAGAGATCATGATATCCGGAAAATATCAGGTGATAATCCTTGATGAAGCCAACATCGCAACATTTTATAATCTTTTTACCGTGGAAGACCTGCTTGATCTTGTCCGGGAAAAGCCGGAAGGGGTGGAGCTGGTGATCACAGGCAGGAGGGCGGACCCCCGGATAATCGAAGCTGCCGATCTAGTGACGGAAATGAAAGAGGTCAAGCACTATTACAATGAGGGTGTGCAGGCAAGGGATGGAATTGAAAAGTAATATCTAACAAAAAGGGGCCCTCCCGAGAAAGGCCCCCCTTTACTGCTTACATGATACTCTGTTAAACTGTGGTGACATTTACTGCGGCAGGACCTTTTGCGCCCTGTTCTATCTCAAATTTAACCCGATCACCTTCATTAAGAGACTTGAATCCATTTGAATTAATTCCTGAAAAATGAACAAACACATCGGGGCCATCTTGCTGTTCAATGAATCCGAACCCCTTCTTACTGCTAAACCACTTAACAACTCCTTCTGCCAACACTCTCTGTCCTCCTTAAATAAAAATTGATTAATAAACACGGTCCCGAGTCTGGGTTTGTGTCTTAATGGGTGATTCCGAACCATCGCCCAAAGACAACATCCGCAAACACTTCCGTGGCCACTAAATAATTATGATTATTTTTTGTTCTGTGTCTATAGGGAAAAATCCCATTTTTCCTGGGGAAAAATCCCGAATTTATAGGGAAAATTCCCTGCATAGGCCTAAAAAACAGCCTATAATAATGCGATTACCTGCATATTATGCTGTTATTTATTGTTTTAGGATTTAAATTAAGCTGAAATGCGCGATGTGCACCGGCAGAGGCCATTTTCAGCCTCAAAAAGAGGCTGCCTGTTTTCTTTGGAATAATATTCTACAATGCTGTCGGTTAACGCTTCTACAGTATATACGGGTGGGACCAGGTCAACGGAAAAGCCTTTTTCTCTGGCAGTTTTTGCAGTAATCGGCCCGATACAGGCAACAGCTACACCCTTTATCAGCTGTCTGAATGACTCACCTTCAGATGCAAACATGTCAACAAAATTTAAGACTGTGGAGGAACTGGTGAAAGTCACCATAGCTACGGCATTACCTTTGAGCATCTCCTTGACTCGTTCAGTATTTTGATTTGGTCTTATGGTCTGATATG
>DIKH01000356.1 GCA_002424495.1 Desulfobacteraceae bacterium UBA5623 | reverse complement strand
AAGTTGAAAAAGTTACAAGTTGAAGGAGTTGAAAGTTAAAGGAACGGCATAAACAGTGCAGGGTATAATTCTCTGGCATGCACCGTTGTCCGTGCACTACTGACTTTCAACTTTCAACTTTCAACTTTTTTAACCCGTTCAACTCTTCACTCTTATTTTTCCGTTATTGTCTCTTTTATCTTGTGTCCGAAGTGCCTTCCAGCCTCTTCAACATAGGCCAGAACTTCATCGCCGGATTTTAGCTTAACAACCGAAATTGCTTCGCCATTTATCCCTACCAGCCTGATGGTCTCGGCATTCTGGAGGATTGTGCTCACCGGGCCGTTCGGCCCTGCCGCCTCTATCAGCAGAAGCGGCCTCCGCTCGATTTTCACCCTCCCGACCACCAGGGACATGGTCTGACCATTTGCATTGACCTTTGTCACCTGGTCTCCTGCCATCAGTTCCGACAAATACCTTGTCTTTCCCCCGGGCGCCATTACATAGGCATGCACCGGACCAGCATTCACCCTGAAGGGCCTTGGGGCCACATACGGGTTTTCAATACTTTCTGCGTGGACCAGGAAAAGGGCCTGACTGCTGTTTCCCACGAGGCACCCCTCTCCAGCGCCCATCATCGTGCAGGTATCAATACATACCCTGTCCCCCATTCCAAGGGGCCGGATATTGATGATTTTAAGACCGGTCAGCTCGATAGACTGCGCAGATGATCTGATCTCATTTATGATCTGCCTTACCTTGACAGGCTCGGCCTCGGTTATTATAAGTCCGTCAACACCCTTTTCCAGAATGCCCGCTGAGGTTCTGGCTCCTTCAATATCGGCGACTTCGACAAATATATTCCCGGTCTGGGCCACCAGGTTCTCAAGGGGGATAATCGTCCAGTCATCAGTCTTTACAATGACCTTTTTCTGACGGCTCAACTCAACAATCTTTTTTTCATCCGCCGTAGACTTGACCTCAACATATGTCACGTCCTGATCCCACTTAAGATCCCCATCGTCTGCTACAGTGGTTATCAACCCCAATTCCTTGACGTCCTTTGCCTTACCCGGAGGGACGATTACCGCATCGGCGCCTGCCTCAAGGGCAGTTGTGACCAGTTCCTTTTTCCAAGGATCGGCCTTGACCCATATCTCCTTCATGATAACATAACCTCCCCTTTTTCATCCTTCACTCTTCATCCTTCATCAGTCCCACGGCCCGCCAGCCGCAGGATATGAGCCCAGCCTCTTTACAAATGGGCATGTCCTCTGCATTTCCTGGATCGCCTCATGCACATTGTCGTCCTTTTCATGGCCTTCAATGTCAACAAGAAAGAGGTATTCCCAGTTTCTGATCTTCATCGGTCTGGACTCAATCCTGGTCATGTTGATATTATTTTTTGCAAGTAACCCCAGCGTATTGTACAGGGCTCCCGGCTTGTGGTTGAGGAAAAACAGTATGGAGGACTTGTCCTTTCCTGTCGGATCACAACTGGTCTTTCCTATGGACAGGAATCTTGTGACATTGTCCGGGTGATCTTCTATATTTTCCTGCAATGTCTTAAGATCATAAGTTTTGGCGGCAAGGGCGCTCCCTACAGCAGCTGACAGAGGATCTTCAGCAGCGAGCTTTGCGGCGAGAGACGTGCTCCCGACCTCCTTAACAGTTACTGTCTTGGGGAGATTTGACCTCATCCAAGCCCGGCACTGAGCAATGGGCATGGGATGGGAATAAAGGGTCCTGATGTCCCTGATGTCGTCTGCCTTGCTCAACAGGTGATGCCTTACCCTTAAGAGTATCTCTGCGCATATCTTTAACTCATACTTATAAAGCATGTCCAGGGTCATGTTTACTGATCCCTCGTAAGAGTTTTCAACAGGGACCACGCCCTGTCTGCATACGCCCTTTTCCACCAGGCCGAATACCTCCTCAATGGTCTCAGCGGCCCTCATCGAAGCGGAAAGACCGAAGAGCGATATGGCTGCCTGATGGGTAAAGGTGGCCTCCGGGCCAAAGTAGGCTACGGTGAGAGATTCCTGGACTGCACGGGATGCCGAGATGATCTCGCTGTAGATATGCCTTATGGCCTCTTTGGGCAGAAGGCCTCTGCCTGCTATGGAAAGCCTCCTCATTATCTCCTCTTCCCTTGCCGGATCAAATAGCTCAAGCCCGCGTTCCTTTTTGATCTGTCCCACAAGAGTTGCGACCTCCTGCCTTTTGGATAGAAGGGAGATAATCTGGCTGTCAATGCTGTCTATCTCCTGCCTGTAAGAATCAAGGCCGTTTCTGTCCTCTCCGTTTCTGTTAAGGCCCACCTTTATCCTCCACTAGCTATTAAGATAATTCAATGCCTCATCCACTGTCGCATTATTGTGGACGATCATAAAAAGGGCCTTTACGATCTTTGTAGGGTTATCATGCTGAAACACGTTTCTGCCGATTGATGTCCCGGATGCCCCTGCCTCCATGGCTCCTTTGACCATTTCAAGGATGGCCCTGTCGGAATCCATTTTCGGGCCGCCGGCGATAATAACAGGGACATGGCAGCCTTCAACCACACCGCGGAAGGTGTGGGGACTGCCTGTGTAAGAGACCTTGACGATATCCGCGCCAAGCTCAGAGCCCAGGCGGGCAGCGTGTTTCACCGCTTCAGGGGCATACTCGTCTTTGATCTTTTTTCCCCTTGGGTAGACCATGGCCAGAAGCGGCATGCCCCATTCGGATGCCTCTTTCGCCACCTTCCCAAAATCGGCCAGCATCTGCCTTTCATTATCGTCTCCGATATTGACATGGACAGATACTCCGTCAGCGCCCAGCCTGAGAGCCTCTTCCACGGTGCATACAAGGGTCTTGGTGTTTGGCTCCGGGGAAAGCACCGTGCTGCCGGAAAGATGAACTATCAGGCCCATGTCGGGCCCTACACCCCTATGTCCGCTTGCGACAATCCCCTTGTGCACTACCACTGCATTGGCGCCTCCATAAGCCACCTGGCCCATCGCATCTTTCATGTTTTCAATGCCGGGGATGGGGCCGACGCTGACCCCATGATCCATGGGGACTATGACCGCCTTTTTTGTCTCCCTGTTGATGATCCTCTCAAGCCTTATTTCTTTACCGATCATTTCAAAATACCTCCTTAATTTAAAATCTTGATGGTTTTTGACCGCAGGTAGTGATCTGCAAGGGTTATCCTGACCATTGCCTCCAGCACCGGATTGATGCGGGGGATCGCTGTTGCATCATGTCTTCCTGTAATCGTAAGTTTTGCAGCATTACCCTTTCTGTCAATTGTATCCTGCTCAATGCTGATGGAGGGGATGGGCTTTACAGCGGCCCTGATGATAATCTCATCTCCGTTGGATATCCCGCCAAGTATGCCGCCTGCATTATTTGAGGCAAATCCTGCGGGGGTGATAGGGTCATTGTTTTGAGAGCCCTTGAGCCTTGCAGCCTCAAAACCTGCGCCTATTTCAACCCCCTTGACAGCACCTACCGACATCACTGCCTTGGCAAGATCCGCCTCCAGTTTGTCAAAGACAGGCTCTCCAAGTCCTGCCGGGCAGCCTGTAACCCTGATCTCAACTATGCCTCCGACGGAATCGCCCTGACTTCTCGCCTTTTGGGCTGCATCTTCCATCAGCCTGGATGCATCCGGGTCCGGACAGTAAAAGGGGCTTTCATCAATGAGGGCAAGATCAATTTGTTCTGCTCTGACGCCTCCCAGTTCAATTGTGTAGCAGATGACCCGGGCGCCAATGGGTTTTAGAATTTTGTCCGCCACAACCCCGGCTGCTACCCTGGCGGCGGTCTCCCGTGCAGATGCCCTGCCGCCCCCCCTGAAATCGAAATGGCCATATTTTCTGTAATAGCCATAGTCTGCATGACCGGGCCTGAAAAGGTCCCTCATTTTTTCATAGGGCCTGCTGTCAGCATCGCGATTTCGGATGAAAAGAGCGATCGGCGTTCCTGTGGTAAGGCCTTCAAATACACCCGACAATATCTCGACCTGATCCTCTTCCTTTCTTGGGCTTTCAAAGGAGCGTTTTCCAGGCCTGCGCCTGGCCATATCATAGACAAAGTCTCCAGTAGAAAGACCTATGCCAGGCGGGCATCCGTCAACAATAACGCCGACACCCGGTCCATGTGACTCCCCAAAGGTTGTTATAATGAATACCTTGCCAAATGTATTGCCGGCCATTTCTTAACTCCCCTTTATCCCTAATTTCATCCAAAAAAAAAAGCCGGGGGCTTGTTTCTGCCACCGGCTTGATAAATACAAAACATCAATCAATCCATAGGCAGACAGCTCCTAAAAAAGTAAAAATAAAAGCTCCGCCTTGTTTGATTGTTTTTGATTTTTTCCACTGGATCTGTTTCCTTTATCAAAGTTCTGTATTTTTTAATTCGGATCGTCATGATTGTCAAGAACTTTCTTGCTAAATAACTTTAGCCCCGTTAGCTTCGGATGTTAATGGCCATATTGGTGTGTATCTTATGAATATCAGGACAATTTCTTGGGTAATACTCCTGACTTTACTTCTGTCTTTTCCGCGTGCAATGCACCACACGCCTGACTCTGTATACTATATACGTTTGGCTGAATTCTTCAAGGGGGATGCAACACTTAGCGACCTGCGCCCCCCTTATGCCTATAGGGTCTTACTCCCATTTATTGCCGCCCACGGCCCCACAGATAGCCTTGATCTCAATTTCGCCATCATCAATATCGTCTGTACAATAATTGCTTGTGTTGTCTTCTTCAGCTACTTGAAGGCCCTGGGATCTAATAATACAGATGCATCATTCGGAGTCCTGTTGCTGGTTCTGTCTTTTCCGACCTTCAACTACACATCAGGCGTCCTCACAGACCCGGCAGGTTTTCTTTTCATTGTTGCAGCAGGGCTTGCACTGCTGACAGATCGCCTTTTTTTGTTTTCAATGCTTTCAGTCGCAGGAGTCTGTGTCAGGGAGGCAAGCCTGGCGATGGTTCTTGTCCTAATTATTTATGCAATACTAAAGGCATACAAGACAGGCCGTTACGGGGTTCTTATCTCATGTGCGGCCGGGATACCCCCAATCATTGCCTATCTGGTAATCAGGTCTTATTTCTCTCAATTACAGTATTTCTGGCATCCATCCCTTGACCGCCTGATCCTCAATCTGACAAGACCGATATCATGGGCGACAGTGATATTGACGATCCTACCCCTGGCGCTTATATCCATGACAGCGCTGATAACGGGCAACCTGGGACTTCGTGCCATCACTGAAAGATTTTCAGGCCGTAATGCTGATTTTCTCTTGTCTTGCACGGTCGGTCATGGATTGCTGTTTGCATACAGCATCACTTCAGCATTCATGAGCGGCAGGTTTGTCTGGCCCCTCTATGTTGTGCTGATCCCAATTTCTCTGGAGCTTGCAGGCCGGACGGCAATCTACAGGGACAAGGTGGTTCCATTGATTGAGAAACTATTCAAGATAGCATGAATATAACATCTTGGCTTTTTTCATAGGAAATCAGGCCCTGATATTATATTTTATTTCCTGCCTGATCATTGTTTCAAGGGTTGCGTCAAGAAAGGGCTTCTGGCAGTCGAGCGCATTCACGTTACCGTCCCGTACGAACGTCAAATATCTGCACCCGCCAAAACAGAGCGGCAGATATACACAAGTGATGCATTCCTCATTTTTCCACATCCCTGGTTTGTAAGGAGAGATCTGTTTTTTTAAACCGTTTCTGATATCTCCCACGGCAAAGCCTTCTTTTCCAACAAAGCCGGGACATTTGTAGATAGCGCCATCAAAGTTCACCACATAAGAGTCAGGGGATTCCACAATACAGGCCGAAAGCCTCTGGCCCAGGGTATAATAACCCCTCTTGAGGATCTCTTCCCTCAGCATAGCGGATGCTGAGATCAGCCAAGGTTCATCCAGGGACATGCATCCGCCAGTGTAATCTGAGGCATACCTTTCCGGATATTTTGAGACCGGATCAAACTTTATTACCGAGATCTTTTCGGGAGTGATATCCTCAGCCAACAGATAGTCAAGGAGCAGGACAAAGTCCTTATAATTATCTATTTCATAGTTTCCGCCCACCTGTAGTCTGGTAAGGTTCCATGTCTCCTTTATATTTCTTATGATGGCGTCAAAGGAGCCTTTCCCGGATTTAAACGGCCTGTTTGTATTATGTATATGGGCAGGACCATCCAAGGTGATCTTGACGGTTTCAAGTCCCAAGGCTGCAAGCTCTTCTGCCGCATGCCTCCTGAACAGGGATCCATTGGTGACCAGGGTGAATCCGTAAGATCCGCCCCTGGCTTCAGCAAGGGATTTTAAGGTTACAGAAAGCTCTTTAATACGTCCGATGCTCAGCAGGGGTTCTCCCCCGTAAAAATCAATCAGGAGTTTTTCTTTGGTTCCCGCGAATCGTTCCGAGATAAAACCGATAAGATGATCTGCTGTATCGTCGGACAGGTAGTGCTTTCCCTTCACATCCCCTTCAAAACAGTACCGGCAGGCAAAATTGCAGTCCAGATTGAGGATAAGGGTGACATTCAAGGTCTTGTTTCTGGAATTGATCTCATCCACCACGCCCAGCATGGCCTTTTGTTCTTCTCCCCTGTCGGACACGATCATCCCAAGTTCTGTAAGCAGGGATTCATCCTCGGGCGAAAATATGCCCTTTTCCGCCTGACAAAATGTTTTTTTGCTTATAAGGATCTTGGATGCCTGCTTGGTGGAATAAAGCAGCAGGAGATCATGGTCTTCTTCCCAGGGGAATACCTTGAGGTATTGTGACAGTTGCATGACAGTGTCTGACCGGCTGATAAAATGAAAAAAGGGGGAATCACTCCCCCCTTCCCTATAAAGGTTTCCTTATCATCTAAATGGCATATCCGCCAGACGGCAACAATATGCGGTGGGGCCATCCAACTCGTCCACCGGCACACCTCTGTCAAGGACTACAATCGGTTTTATTTCCTGTTTCGTGGTTTGTTCTTTTTTCATGCCGTCCCTCCTTTGTTTAAGGTTAATTATGTATAATTACACCTGTACAAGGCGGTTACCGCACAACAAACAATCATTATAAATATTTTACATGATCCGTTTATCCATGGAGAAAAATTAAAATCTAACCCTTATCCCCGCCTCGGCCCATGTACCAGGGTTTCGGTCCCATCCATTAACATACTGGGCGCCGTCAAACAGGTTGTGGACCGTAGCGAAGATATCAAGGGCATTGGCTTGCCTGGACCAGAGGTTTTTACATAAATTCAGATCCCAGATAAAATCATCATAGCTTGAATCCGATGTGGAATCCGTGTCCCACCACACATAGCGGCCGAATAGTTCAGCCCTCAAGGAGTTCCTGTCATCATATCTGACGCCGACGGAATAAGAATAGATATTGCTTGATCCACTTTCATTTGATGGATCAAGATTCACATAGCAATATCCTGCAAGTAATGACAGATTATACATCGGCGCTGTCTCTGCCTCCAGTTCGAACCCCTGACGTCTGACTTCCCTGCCGTTTACATACATATCATTATAGGCTGGCGGCGGCCCGACAAATCTCTTCAGTGTCAGAGTATTATCCACATCGTGGCGGAAGATTGTACCTTTCAGCCAGACATACCTGAGAGCGGTGGATTCCGCGCCTGCCTGATAAGACCAGACCTCTTCGTAATCAAGGGACGGATTGGGGTCAAGAAAAAACCCTCCGCCTGATGTACATGAAAGCGGAGGGGAAGTAAACCCCCTTGCCACTGAGGCTCTTATAATGGTATCAGTATGAATTTTACGGGTGACACCCAGGCTGGGGCTCAAAAAAGAACCGGTAACATTGTTGTGGTCGTATCTGACACCAGGGGTAATGGACCAACTGTCAATCACCATTGTGTCATTAACAAATATTGCCCGTTTTTTTAGCTCTGGTCTGGTTACTGACCTTGCAGGCGCACCCCATGATTGAATGACAGGTCCGGCCCATATTTCCTGATCAAGGTCTCCCTCGCTGATGTCTGCGCCCAAAAGGGCCATGTGTATTCCATGCCGCCATATTAGCTTGCTGCTTGCCCCGGTGGTTTCTTCGTCAAAAATCTGTTCCTGAATCAGTTCGCCTTTGGGGCCATAATCCCCTGTCAGACCAAGACTATCATCTTCCCGGGCCCATTTCTGCCGGAAATGGTGTAAAGATAGCTCAAAGTTGAATTCACTGTTTAAAACGGCATTAACGCTGCCGGTTGTAAAAAAGGTGCGCGCCATGCCTTTTGATGTAAAATCCCAGCTTGCATAATCGCCGTAATCAGTGTCGGGCTGGCTGTAACCCATGGTCAGCCTGGCGTTCACATTATCGGAAATTGGGACATGTATCTTCGAATACAGGTTGTATGTATCAAAGCTCCTTGAAGATTTGAGCCCGTCGGTGTCCTGGGCTCCGGCAAAGAGGTAATAGCCCGCAGGACCTGCCATGCCCGCAGCCTCTCCCCTGTAGTCCCGGCTGTCTTTTTTGCCAAAGGACGCCTGCACCGATCCACTGGGTTTATTGTTCGTTCCGGGTTCCTTGGTAATGATGTTCACCACTCCGCCCAGGGATGAGCCCCAGGATGAAGAAGCAGGTCCCTTTATCACCTCAATACGTTCGATGATCCCTACTGGGATGGAGTTTGTCACAGGATTACCGCCCCCCATAAAATTCCACTCAATACCATCAACCAGGACAAGGACGTGCCTATCATCTGAACCCTGGATGTGAAGGATGGACGGAGCGCCGAAGTCCTGGTTGGAGGCAATGAAGCATCCTGGTATCCTGTTTAAGACCTCCGCCACTGTATGGGCGTTCATCGCCTCGATATACTCTGCCGTGACCACCGTCATGTTCTCCGCGACCTGGGATATGGGTTTAGGGTATCTGGTGGCGGAGGAGACAACCAGGTCCTTTTCCTTGTAATACATGCGTAGGATATCCATCTCCTCCTGGGACTGGGCAAAGGCATAATGGCTCATAAAAATCAACACTGAAAAAATAAAAAAAACCAAATTGAATGTTACACTTTGCATATACTTACCGGGCAACTTGAAAAATATGGCATCTATCAAAGGCGCCTTAACGCAGGGTTGACTTAGGAGAATTTTAAATATAGAATAATTTTGTTTCAGGGTGGATTAACGCTCTGAAAAATTTTCACCTCTTATATATCTGTATAGAGCCTCTTATTCAAGTCATTTTTTTTTAATTGTTTAGAAAAACTTGAAAAGACCGGGCCGGATCCATAGCTTGGATCTTGGCTCCTAAATGTTTAAATAAGATTTATTTCCAATAAATTATCATAGTTTCTGATCTATGCGGCGAATGAAAAAATACTTTTCCCCTCTCTTATCGAGTCTGATCTTGTGTTCGGGCCTGGCCATGGCAGGACAGGAAATAGCTGTGGTCCAGAGTATCAGGGTCGGCCCTTACGAAGAGGCATTTGAGGGATTAAATAGTGTATGCAAGGATGGGATTCACAGGCTGGTGATATCCGGGATGAATAGATCGGATGTTGTGGAGGGAATCAGAAAGATCGCACCGGATGTGATTCTCGCTATCGGAATGGAGGCACTGAAGACAGCAAAGGACATAAAGGATATACCCATTGTCTATCTGATGGTCCTGGATGTCGAGGCTGTTCAATCTGCAGGGGGAAATATTACCGGCGTCAGCATGAATATCTCTCAGGAAAAACAGCTGGCCGCCATATTAAAGGCCCTGCCGGAGACAAAGACAATCGGGCTTTTGTACGACCCTGAAATGACCGGACAGTATGCAAAAGAGGCGCTTGAAGCCTGCCGGCAATCAAATATAAGGCTGCTTTCAAAAGAGATCTACAACCCCCGTGACGTCCCCTCGGCCTTAAGCAGCATGAAAGGTAATATAGATGTGTTCTGGTTGCTCCCGGATCTGACAGTGGTCACACCCGAGACAGTGGAAATCCTGCTACTGTTTTCACTTGAAAATCAAATACCGGTTATCACTTTTTCAGAGAAATATGTGGAGCTGGGGGCATTGATGTCCATTGGAATAGACGCATTTGATATAGGCGTTCAGGCGGGAGAAATGGCACAGGAAATACTCGCGGGAAGGAATGTGAAGGTGATTCCACATGCTGACGCACGAAGCGCTGTGGTCGCTATTAATATAAAAATAGCAAAGAAGCTTGGGATAAACATCCCGGAAGATGTCATCGCCAGGGCTAAGAAGATCGAGTAGACAAGGCAATCATATGATATCCGCCATACTGAAGGCATACAATGAAAGATTTGGCTTCAAGGTCTTTGTTATATTTTCCATTATGGCATGTATACTCTGTGTTTCCCTGACATCATTTTTCGTTTACCATCAGGGCAAATCCCTGACCGCCACAATGTTAAAAAACGGGACGCTACTTTCAACGATCCTGGCCCATAACGTAAGACTCGGTGTGTTTTCAGAAAATGTCGAACTGCTTGAGGACCCTGTTAAGGGGGTAATTGATCAGGAGTGGGCACTTGAGGCCTCTGTCTTTAACCTTGAACAGAGGTTGCTGATAAAAGAGGAAAAACCAGGCACGACAGTTGAAAGTTGGGCTCCTCGGTATGCTACCGGTGACACGAACGCCATTTTCGGCAGACTTGAAATGACCCGTCTCCCCCTTTATGTGAAGGGCAGCGACTGCACGTGGTTCTGGTCTCCCGTGCTCTCGCACTCTTATCGTTTTTCTAAAGATACAACCTTGTTTAATGATGATAAAGACAGAAGAGAAGAGGACCGTGTAATCGGGTTTGTCAGCGTAATAGTGGATGAAAAACCTCTCAAGCAAAGAATTAGAACACTCTTGTTTAAAAGTGTGTCAATAGGCTTGATCTCTCTGATAATAGGCATTGGCGCCCTTTATCTGGTCTTAAGAGGAATAATTAAGCCCCTCAAGAGTCTTACAAACAGCGTCAAGGCCTTTGGAAATGAGGGTAAGGTTGACAAACTGCCGGTTGAGACTAGGGATGAGATAGCAAGGCTTGCAGAGGCGTTTAATGATATGGCTGAATCCCTTAACCGGCGAGAGGCGGAAAAAGCACAACTCGATCGGGCGCTCAGACATTCGCAAAAGATGGAAGCCATCGGCACTCTTTCAGGCGGCATAGCCCATGATTTCAACAACATCCTTGGCATCATCATGGCCAATACAGAGCTGGCCATTTCAGAGGTCCCTGAAGGTAGCCCATCATTTCAAAAGCTGGATGGGGTATTGAAGGCCGTCATACGTGCAAAAGACCTGATAATGCAGATCCTGACCTTCAGCCACAAGAACCAGCAGGAACTAAGCCCACTTCAGATAGGCCCAATTGTTAAGGAATGCCTCAAAATGATGCGTGCATCCCTGCCGGCTACAATCGAGATTCGTCATGACATAGCAGACAGTCCGGGAATAATCCTGTCTGACCCCACCCGTATACATCAGGTATTGATAAATCTCTGCAACAACGCGGCCTATGCCATGAAGGATAAAGGCGGGATTTTAAAGGTTGGTCTTAAAAATGTCAGCCTGGATGAAAACGATGCAAAACAATATAAGGGGCTTGTGCCGGGGGACTATCTGAGCCTGACGGTAAAAGATACTGGCGAAGGTATTGAACCTGAGATAATGGAACGTATTTTTGAGCCATATTTTACGACCAAGGCTATGGGTGTAGGTTCCGGTATGGGGCTTGCAATTGTTCACGGTATAGTGCAAAACAGCGGCGGGGCCATCCGGGCGGAAAGTGAGCCCGGAAAGGGGACCAGTTTTGAAATCCTTTTTCCCGTTATTGAGATTCAACCGAGGCCCCAGGTTGAGACAGGAGGGACGTTCGCAAAAGGCTCTGAACGTATACTCTTTGTAGATGATGAGGACAACCTTGTACTTGCGGCAAGGTATAACCTTGAAAGATTCGGATATGATATCACCACTGAGACAAATCCGTTACAGGCCCTTGAACTCTTTAAAAGCAGACCTGATCAATTTGATATTGTAATAACCGATATGACCATGCCTGATATGACAGGAGAAAGTCTCGCCAAGGCTGTAATGGAGATCCGCCCGGATATCCCTGTTATCATCTGCACCGGATTCAGTGATCGTATTTCCGAACAACAGGCAAAAGGAATGGGAGCAAAGGCCTTTGTCATGAAGCCTGTCCTGACGGGTGACATGACCAGGATCATCCGCAAGGTCCTGGATGAGGCCAATGGTGGAGGGAAAGATCTTGAACCGCAGAATATTGAATAACGAATGTCGAAGCAATGAATTTTCGTTTTATCATAACTCGTTACTTCTTCATTAGAAATTCCTTGTTCGATATTCGATAGTTGGTTTCACTTAACCATGTATGAATGAAAACCCGGACAAAGATTGGATATGCTCTTAAATTAATGACATTGAACAGCCGATAACTAACCGCTTATTTTATATCCTCCGCTCAACTGACCGCATGCGGCACTGATATCACTGCCCCTGCTCTTCCTTATTATCACAGTGAAATGGTTTTTTATAAGAATCGCCTGGAAGCGGAGGATATCCTCCATATCGGGACAAGACATGTCAGAGCCCGGAAACGGATTAAGAGGGATCAAATTGATCTTTGACCTCAGCCCCGATAAAAGGCCTGCCAGCCTCCGGGCGTCTTCCGCGCTGTCATTGATTCCTTTGATAAGGATATATTCAAAGGTCAACATCCTCCTGTTGGGAAGAGGAAAGTCCTTCAGTGCGGATATCAGACGAGCCAGGGGATATGTCCGGTTTATCGGCATAAGAAGGCTCCTGGTTTTGTCATCAGAGGCATTGAGCGATACGGCAAGGTTCACCGTGATGTCTCTTCCAAGTCTCTTGATCTGTGGGACAAGGCCGCAGGTGGAAATGGTCAGCTTACGGCTGGAGAAGTTCATGCCGTCAGATCCTATCAGGTTTCCCACTGCCCTTACGACCGCGTCATAATTGGCAAGCGGCTCTCCCATGCCCATCAGCACGATATTGGTCAGACGTTCAGGGGTGTCCATAGACCGTCTTACCTGTATGACCTGGTCAACAATTTCAGAGGACTTCAGGTTTCTCTTAAGACCCTGCCTGGCAGTTGAACAGAAAAGGCATCCCATGGCGCAGCCCGCCTGGGATGATATGCATATTGTATAGTGGTCTTCCTCGGGAATGAGCACTGACTCGATAAGATGCCCGTCACGTAGTCTAAATAGATATTTTTTCGTACCGTCCCCGGATACCTGTGTCTCGACATTTTCAAGGAGGCTGACCAGAACCTTTTCCTGAAGTTCCTTGCGCAGAGGCTTTAAAATATCCGTCATTTCTTCAAAGGAGCCTGCAAGCCTCTTAAAGAGCCAGCGCCTGATCTGCCGGCCCTGATAGGGCTTAAGCCCCTGGCTTACGGCCCAGGCCTCTGTTTCACCGGCATCGAATCCTTTCAGATCGGCCTTCATTTGTCCACTCGCATGGTCCTGAGTTTTGCCAGATCCCAGACATAGTCATAGAGGTGAAGGCCCTTGCTCGCGGCGACAATTTCACCATCCTCGACACCGATACTTTCCGCCATATACTCTTTTAAGAGCTGTATTGCCCCAAGATTTGCAGGAAAACCGTTCCACAAATCCCATGATCGAAAATAGACGATGAAATGAAGCCTTTTGTCAGAGATCCTGGTATCAATCCCGCGAAGGCACGGGGGGTCTTTCAAATATATGGCCTTTGGGTCTCCCACGGTCATGTATGCCTGGTTGGTCTTGTGGCCATCTTCCCTGTACATGCGAATGACCTCGGCTATCTGGGGTTCAAGGTATTGGCCGTAAGTGTAGTCTTCACCGGGTTGTTTGGCGGAGGTCATGAGGTAAGGAAGGTACTCCTCCAGATATCCCTCTGCAACAGGGTTGGGGATGCCAAGAGAAGGGGGGATATCAGGCAGGAGGGGACGTACTGCCGGATGCCTGATGTGTATGGTTACATGATCAAATTCAAGCCTTTTCTGTCCCTCAAAACTGCCTCTTTCTATGACATATTCACTGCCGGTTTCAAGCAGTCTGTAGATGCACTGAAACCAGGCATC
>DIKH01000188.1 GCA_002424495.1 Desulfobacteraceae bacterium UBA5623 | reverse complement strand
CACATCCTGTAAGAGAGATAATCAAACAACTCCGGGCATCCGATCCTTTCAAGCGCCCTCATCATCCACCGGAACCCCCCAGATCTCTCTGGCATATTGTTTAATGGTCCGATCAGTGGAGAATTTTCCCATACGCGCCACATTCAAAACAGACATTCTGTACCAGGCGACAGGATCAAGAAAAGCCGTATTCACTCGATCCTGGCAGGCAAGATACGATTCAAAGTCCAGAAGAAGGAGATAAGGATCGTGCTGATCAAGCAGACTGTCAACAAGGGGGCGAAACAAATCCTTATCACCCCGGCTGAAAGAACCGTCGCGAAGACTGTCAATGGTCTGAGTGACCTCCTCGTTAGCACGGTAAATAGCCATAGGCGTGCGACTGACATTCAATTTCTCAAATTCAGCCTCTTCTGCCGTCATCCCGAAGATAAAGATATTTTCAGCCCCCACCTCTTCCAGGATCTCAATATTGGNNCCCCGTCAAGGGTTCCTATGGTGAGTGCACCATTGAGCGAAAACTTCATATTACCGGTGCCGGAGGCCTCGGTGCCGGCGGTTGAGATCTGCTCGGACAGATCGGCTGCCGGCATGATCACCTCGGCCTGAGATACATTATAATTGGGAAGAAAAACAACACGCAGCCGATTCCCCACTCGTGGATCACGATTCACCACCTCAGCAATGGAGTTGATCAATTTTATAATCAGCTTGGCCTTCCAGTACGAAGGGGCAGCCTTGCCGGCAAAAATAACGGTCCTGGGAGCAAGATCAAGATCAGGCCTCCTCAATATCTTGTGATACAGGGTGATCACATGCAGACAGTTCAACAGTTGCCGTTTATATTCATGGATACGCTTCACCTGGATATCAAACATGGAATCCAGATTCACCTCAACACCACATTCTTTCTGGATCAGGGCCGCCAAGCGCTCTTTGTTGGCACGTTTAATCGCCTGCCATTCGGTCTGGAACCCCCTGTCATCAGCCCATGATTCGAGCCCCCGCAGCTGACTGAGATCCGTAATCCAGCCAGCACCGATTTTGCTGATAAGCAGATCGGCAAGCCTGGGATTGGCCTTGAGCAGCCAGCGCCGCGGGGTAATGCCGTTGGTCTTGGAGTTAAACTTTCCTGGAAAAAACTGATGGAATGATTTGAATACCTTCTCCTTCAACAAACGGGTATGCAGCTCTGCCACCCCGTTTACCGAATGACTCCCGACGATGGCCAGATGGGCCATACGGACCTTTTTCTCCTCACCCTCCTCAATAATGGACATAGCTCGCAGCCTGCCAATATCGCCAGGATAGGCGAGGGCAACCAGCTCCAGAAAACGCCTATTTATCTCACAGATGATCTCCATATGTCTGGGCAGCACCTCTTCCAGCAGCCCCACATGCCATTTTTCCAGGGCCTCGGGCATGAGGGTATGATTGGTATAGGCAAAGGTCTTGGTGCAGACATCCCAGGCCCTTTCCCAGCTCAGACCCTCAATATCAAGAAGCAACCGCATCAGTTCAGGAATGGCAATGGCCGGATGGGTGTCGTTTAACTGCACGGCAATAATATCACTGAACTTGCTAAAATCTGCATACTTCTTTTTATAGCGACGCATGATATCCTGCAGGGTAGCCGCTACAAAGAAATATTGCTGCTTCAGCCGCAGCTCCTGGCCAGCCAGATTATGATCCGGCGGATAAAGCACCTTGGAGATGGTTTCGGAACTCACCTTGTGCTGGACCGCGCCGATATAATCACCACGGCCGAAAAAACTCAAATCCAGATCACGGGAAGCCCGCGCCGTCCACAAGCGCATATTGATTACATGATCATTCTGATAGCCGGGCACCAGGATATCACAAGGCAGGGCCATGACCTCTTCCGTTTCCAGCCAGTGGGCCCGAAAATGCCCGTCCGCATCGAGATAGGTGCTGACCCTGCCATAAAAATGGACCGAAAAAACAGGCATGTCCCGTGAAAATACCCACGGTGTTCCATAACGCATCCAGTTATCAGGACTTTCCACCTGATAGCCATCAATCAATTGCTGGTTAAAAAGGCCATATTCATACAAGATACCATACCCATAGGCAGGGATCTTCAAAGTAGCGATGGAATCCATGAAACAGGCTGCCAGCCGCCCCAACCCCCCATTGCCGAGGGCCGCGTCCTCCTCTTCCTCCCGCAGCAGGTCCATGTCAAAGCCAAGCTCCTCAACAGCCTGGCGCACAGCATCATAAATCCCCAGATTTATCATGCTATTGCCCAGGGAACGACCTACCAGAAACTCAAGGGAGAGATAATAAACCCGCTTCTTCGACTTAGCATACGAGGCCTTCTGAGTCTTGATCCATTTCTCCACCATAATATCGCGCAGGGTATAGGCAAGGGCCTTATAGATATCACTCTCACCTGCCCGCTGCGGATCACGACCCTGGAAGCTCATCACATGATGCAGGATATTTTTTTTGATATCCTCAGCACTTGTTGGGAAAAAGAGGCTATCACAGTCACAGGCAAACATAGGGGGCATCCCTTTATCCTTCTCTAATGCTTTCATAAAGAATGTTCCTCCTGGATGGAATATAAAATGATTGCAGGATCAAGGTGAGAGACGTAAACCCCTCCTTGCTTTACAACAGGGATTCGCTTATATTTACTTCTCATTTAATATCTTTTGATTATACAATAACGCCACCTTGCAACACAAATGAAAAGCACATTTTCCTCCTCACACAACAACTTCAATCACTCC
>DIKH01000098.1 GCA_002424495.1 Desulfobacteraceae bacterium UBA5623 | reverse complement strand
TTTGGCATGGTTGTGCAAAGGTCTCCTGGTATCAATTCAGGCCTTTTAAGCCTGGAGAACATTTTGTAATCAGAATGAAACTCGCCGGGAATCAAGATTCTCCCTGGCCAAAAGTCAGCATTGAGCCAACGCCTGCGGCCAGGATCGTGACCGGACCTGTGCGGGTGTTCAGCAGGCGGGAAAGTTATTGGGATGTCGTGGCCCGTAAAAGCGGGTATTACCGTGTTATATTCCAGATGGATAACCAAAAAATTGAAAAAGAACTGGCAATTGGCGACGGCTTTATGCGGGTCAGCGCCAAACGGCCGGGATGGAACTGGAATGATATCCTGATTTATCCCAGGGAAAAACCATTTGGTCCCGATTCAATCGTGCAATCTATCAGCATTGAATATCACAAAAGAATATCATATACCAGCGGCGCCGACTGGTGGATTGGTTATTTTTTTTATTGTTTCTCTTGTTTTTGCTTTGATATTCAAACCGGTTTTAAGGGTCAGGATATAAGTCTAACAGGTTATGGAAAAATGTCGCCTTTAGAGATGACATCATATTGACAATTGGCACACAAGCTAATATATTAAATCCATGAAAACTTTTGGCTGGGATGAAGATAAGAACCAAAAACTGAAAGCGGAGAGAGGCATATCTTTTGAGCAGGTTGTTTTTTGTATTGAAAATGATATGTTACTGGATGTAATCGAACATCCCAATCCCGAAAAATATAACAAGCAAAAAATATATGTAATTGAAATTAATAATTATGCCTATCTTGTTCCTTTCGTCGATCAAAATGATACAAGATTTTTAAAAACCATCTTTCCCAGTAGAAAATACAGTAAACTCTATCTTATTAGGGAGAAAAATGATGATAAACCTCGACAATGAAGAACAGGAATTATTTGAGTCTGTTGAAAGAGGAGAATGGCGTTCCGTTCCAAACCTGGCGCACGAGATCCAGGAAGCAAAAAAAATTGCCGGTGCGACCTTCAAAAAGACCGAAAGGATGAACATCCGGATTTCTCCAAAAGATCTGAATGCGTTGAAAATAGAGGCCATGAAAGAGGGAATGCCATATCAAACCCTGATTTCCAGCATTATTCACAAATATCTTTCCGGAAGGTTTGTTGAAAAGAAGACATGATATCTGAGAGTTGAAACATGATTCAGAAATGATCCGGAGGATATTATCAAACTGATTACAAGGTATATTTATGGTCCAATCAATAACCATTGTTTCCGGTTTGCCCCGTTCCGGCACTTCCTTGATGATGCAGATGCTGGAAAGCGGTGGGATGGAGGTTGTTACAGACAATATCAGGACGGCTGACGCGGATAATCCCAAAGGATATTATGAATTATTATACCTGCCTGACACTTCTCGGATCAGACGAAGTTGACATATGCGCTTGATTCCCCTATAGTCATCCCGATTAAAGCCCTAAACAGGGATGTGGAAACCTATGGATATCGCGCTGAAAAAATCTGCCCTGGTTATTGTCACTCTGAATTCATTTATCACCCCATTTATGATTTCCTCTGTCAATATTGCCCTGCCTGCCATTGAAAAAGACTTTCAGGTGGACGCGGTTTTGTTGAGCTGGATCGCCACAGCCTATTTGCTGGCGGTTGCAGTAGCGCTTGTGCCTTTTGGCAGGATTGCGGATATCTACGGCAGAAAAAGGATATTTACATGCGGAATTATCCTGTTCACTGTCTCATCCATTCTTTGCGCTGTCGCCGTTTCCACGTCCATGCTGCTTTTTTTCAGGGCACTGCAGGGCGTAGGTAATGCCATGGGTTTTGCTACCGGCATGGCGATCCTTGTAACGGTCTATCCCCCCCAGGAAAGGGGCAAGGTGCTGGGCATCAATGTTGCGGCTGTCTATTTAGGGCTCTGTGCAGGGCCTTTTATAGGTGGAATCATGACCAGGTATTTTACCTGGAGGAGTGTCTTTCTCATCCCCGTGCCGATTGGTCTTTTGATACTTTTTCTAATTTTCCGGAGACTAAAAGGAGAGTGGGCCGATGCCAGGGGAGAAACTTTCGATTTTCTAGGCGCCGCCATTTACGCCGGGGCGATTATGGGCATCATTTTTGGCGTCTCTTTACTCCCTGCGATAACGAGCCTGTGGGTATTTTTGGCTGGTATAATATGCCTTATCGCCTTCATTAAATGGGAATTGAAGGTTAAAAATCCAATACTGCAAATAACACTTTTCAAGACAAACCGCGTCTTTGCCTTTTCCAACCTGGCCGCCCTGATCAGCTACAGCGCCACTTTTGCCCTTAGCTTCCTTCTGAGCCTTTACTTGCAGTATGTAAAAGCCCTTAGCCCTCACACTGCCGGGCTGGTGCTGGTGGCCCAGCCCCTGTTTATGGCGTTATTCTCTCCTTTTGCCGGAAGGGTTTCAGACCGTATTGAGCCTCGAATCGTCGCCACCTTCGGGATGATAATTACATTCATAGGCCTGGTGCTGATGAGCTTTGTGGGAGAAAGAACGTCTCTGGGCTATATCATTGGGTGCCTTATTCTGCTTGGTTCAGGTCTTGCTTTCTTTTCCTCACCCAATACAAATGCGATCATGAGCTCTGTTGAAAAACGTTTTTTTGGCATTGCCTCGGGCACGGTCGGCACCATGCGAACCCTGGGAATGATGTTCAGCATGGGGGTTGTCACGGTCTTGTTCAGTATTTTTATCGGCAGGATACAAATTACTCAAGAACAATATCCACTCTTGATAAAGAGTATAACGGTTGCGTTTATCGTCTTCAGCCTGCTCTGCTTTGCGGGTATTTTCATGTCAATGGCAAGGGGGAAATTGAGGGCGGATTCTCATCATATGCTTTAGGGCCACGGCCCTTAAAAACAATACAAGGAGGAGAAAATGAAGATTCCCGGATACATTACCGTAGAAGAAGTCAGAAGGGTGTGCAAGGAACTAAAAATCAGTGACTGGACCGGGAAAAAGGAGCCGAAGGTATCTCTGAAGGAAGCCATCGTAGTTATGACCGAGGTAAACAGTCAGGGAATGGACATTGATCCAAAGGAATTCTGTGCCGGTCTGGAGGTGGAACTCGAGCACGGAATGAGGTTCAAGGACGCCAATGTGACCAACAACCATCCCCTGCTCACCGGTCTGATCGTGCTTGCCCATCTGAAGGAATCACTGGACTATTACAAACTCCTGGAAGTCGCTGAGTTGGAAGGGGACCTGCTTAAGGCCATTGCGAAAGGGCAGACAAAGAAGGTAAAAGAGTACTACATGAGACTTGCACAGGCGAGGATAGTCCTCAGAAAGGCGGAACTGGCCAGACTGGAATCGAAGTAGAAGACAACAAGGAGAAAGTCTTATTTTTTCTGGGCCTTTAAAATCTTGATAGTCTCTGCGCTCTCTTGAGGGGTGACGGTTTGGCGCAGCGCCTCCATTTTTCTCATGGTCTCTGCAAAGCGGACCCCCTCTGCTGCGCTGATCCATTCCAGTTGCAGGCGCTCTGGCCTCAGACCCAGTTTGGACATCTTTCTGCGGATTTTGTCTACACGTTTTTCCGTCCAGCGGTTCGCGTCAATGTAGTGACAGTCGCCTATGTGACAGCCGCTGATCAGCGCCACTGGCGCACCCTTTATAAAGCCGTCCCAGATGAATTTTTCATCCACACGGCCGGAGCACATTGTTCTGATAAGGCGCACGTTAGGGGGATACTGTAGTCTTGAGACACCGGCATAATCCGCTCCTGCATACGAGCACCAGTTGCAGGCGAATGCCAGGATCTTTTCCTGCGGGTTATCTTCAAGGAGGGTCTCGACCTGCGAGAGGATCTGTTGGTCGGTAAAGTGATTCATGGTGATGGCGTCAAAGGGGCACTCTGCCGCGCATGTGCCGCATCCCGCACATGCGGCGGTGTTTACCACTGCCGGGACCTTTTTTTTGACCTCCACTGTAATTGCATTATAGGGGCAGACCTCTGCGCATTTTCCGCACGAGTTGCAAAGCTCCTGGTTTACCTCTGAAGTAATCGGCTCGGTTGTGATCTCGCCTTTGTGCATCAACCTGATGGCGCGCGCTGCCGCGGCCGAAGCCTGGGTCACGCTCTCCTTGATGTCCTTTGGCGATTCAGCGCATCCTGCAAAGAATATCCCCCTGGTTGCGGCATCAACCGGTTGAAGCTTAGGATGGGCCTCCAGAAAAAAGCCGTCAGGGGTGAGCTGAAGCCCCAGCATTTCCTGAAGCCTCTGCGTGGAAATTGATGGTTTCATCCCGACCGCAAGGACAAGCATGTCCAGATTGTATATATCAAGGCCTCCTCTGGCGGTATTTTCGACTGCTACATTAAGACTGCCGTTTCCATCCTGCTCTACTGTGCCGGGCAGGCCCCTGACATACTGCACCCCGAGCCTCCTGCTTCTCATGTAGAGGTCTTCAAAACCCTTGCCGAATGCGCGGATGTCAATATAGAAAACCTTGATGTCAATATCCGGGTAGTGCTCTTTCAGCACAAGGGTGCTTTTTATGGTGTTCATGCAGCAGACATTGGAGCAGTACTGGCTGCCCTTTCTTGCGGAGCGGGAGCCGACGCATTGGATAAAGCCGATTGAAAGCGGACGTTTTCTGTCAGCAGGACGGACAAGTTCCCCGCTGGTGGGCCCGCCCGCATTAACGAGACGCTCAAATTCAAGGCTTGTAAGGACGTTTTCAAACCTGGTATAGCCATATTCATCATGCTCTGTGGGGTCGTAGACATTCATGCCCGTGGCTACTATTATCGAACCCACCTTTTCCTCAATCTGTTCATCGGACATGCGGAAGTTGATGCAACCCTTGTCGCAGACATCAACGCACTTGGCGCACACGACCGGATTATGACCGAGACACTCGGCGATATTTATCACATATGCTGAGGGCACAGCCTGGGGAAAGGGGGAGTATATTGCACGCCGGGATGATAGGCCTAAATTGAATTCGTCAGGCCGTACAACCGGACAGACCTTTACGCATTCCCCGCATGCGGTGCATTCCTTTTCACTTACATATCTGGCCCTTTTCAGGATGCTGACATCAAAGTTACCCACATAACCTTTGACATCTGTTACTTCACTCATGGTGAGGAGTTTGATCCTGGGATGCCGACCGGCATCCGTCATTTTTGGTCCAAGTATTCAGATGGAACAGTCCATGGTGGGAAAGGTCTTGTCAAGCTGGGCCATGCCGCCTCCGATGGTAGGCCTCTTTTCTGCAAGTATCACATCATAGCCGTTATCCGCGAGATCCAGGGCGGCCTGAATGCCTGCAACACCGCCTCCGATAACAAGGGTGCGCTTGGTAAGCGGAAGGGTCTCCCCCTTAAGCGGCTCAAGCAGTCGCGCCCGTGATATCGCCATCCTGACAAGATCCGTCGCTTTTTTTGTTGCTGCATCCGGATCGTTAGAGTGAACCCAGCTGCACTGCTCGCGCAGATTGGCCATTTCGAGGAGATAGGGATTGAGGCCCGATTCCTTGATCATCTGCCTGAATGTGGGTTCATGGAGTCTGGGCGAACAGGAGGCCATAACAATGCGGTTGAGATTATGTTCCTGTATATCGCTCTTGATCTGTTGTTGACCAGGTTCTGAACAGGCATAGCCGATATCTTTTGAGAGCGCCACACCATTATCTGATAAAACGGCTTCAGCAACCATACGACAGTCCACGGTCCTGCCGATGTTCAGGCCGCAGTGGCAGACATAGACGCCAATGCGAGGCGGTTCTTTAGTAGAGTCGGTAGCCTTTTCGTTAACACCTTCCATATTGTTTTTCCTTGTTCACTTGAACCCTCGAATCTTTGACCTCTTTACCCCCAAAGCCATCGGTTTCAGCCGATGGTTGCCTATTCCCACTGTATGGACTTTGCCAGCACGCCAGTAAGATCCATCATCTTCATCTCCAGTTCTTCGCCGAAAAAGGGGTCTTCCATGGCGCAACTGAAATGGATCTGGCACTTTGGGCAGGCTGTGACCAGTATGTCGCTCTTGGTATTACGCGCCTGCCTTATACGTTTGACCTGCAAGGCCTTGCTGAAGGAGTCACAACTGGTCCAGGCGCAGTTGCCGCAGCAGATGGCGCTTGCACCCTTATCTTCCATTTCATTGAAATTCTTCGGACTGACCCTGTTAAGCAACCTTCTCGGCAGATCCGGCCTGTTCTCAAGCCTGCTCAACCTGCATGGATCCTGGAATGTAAGGGTCTTGTTCAGTTTTTTAAAGCCGACAGCGCCTTTGTCAATCTCCTTTTCCAGCAGGCCAAAGATATGAATGACCTCAAAATCAGTCTTAACGCCCTGACCAGGGTAGTCGTGACTGAGTGTCCTGTAGCATTCCGGGCAGGCGGTAACCACCTTTCTGGCCCCTGATTGGTGAATGGCGTCGCTGTTCAGCTGCGCAAGCCTCAAAAAGTTATCCCTGTCTCCGGTCCACAACAGGTCATGGCCGCAGCATCGTTCAGCGCTTAGTATCTGAGGATGGATATCAAAGAAGTTCAGTAGTCTCAGGCTGTCTACAAGGATATCCCTGGTCTTGACCTTCAGGTGTTTTTTAAAGAAGATATCAAAGTAGGGGGCGCAACCTCCGAAAAACAGGTACTCGCTATCATTGCTCAGCTTGATGTCATCCGGCAGCCATTGCCAGTGCCTGACTTTGAGATCCTTTGTAGTCATTGTCCGCATCAGGGACTGGAAGAACCCCCCGTGTGATCTTATCGCAGGCAGATTCATCTTTTTCATCAGGTGCCGCATGTCACGTATGAAGTTGGGAAAGTTGACTGCCGAGGGGCAGCGGTCATAGCAAAGCCCGCAGGTAAGGCACGCCCAGATGTCTTTTTGAACGGGATCGGAATCGAGGTCGCCGGCAATGATCGAGTTTGCAATGGCTCGGGGGGAAAAGGGCTTGCCTGCCAGGGTCAGGGGGCAGGCAGATGAGCATTTTCCGCAATCCTGACACGCATATATATCATGGGCTGCGACAATCTGCTTCATCAGCTCACGGCCATTGGTAACGGGCTCTGATTTTGTTTCGGGCGCCACAGGGCTCTTGCCGATGGTCTTAATTACATCCGAGAAGTCTATCAGAAACCTCAGGAGCAGATCGGACTCGTCCGGCATAAAGTTACCCAGGCGGAGGCGATCCTGACCCAGGCCCAGAAGATCAAGTATTCCCCTGGCCTCTCCCACGTTTATGGTTGATGTCTCAGTCCCTGTTCCATACCGGCATGATCCAGGCTCACAGCCCACCAGCGCAACACCATCGGCGCCCATCTCAAAGGGCTTCAGCAGCAAGGCCTTGTTGATCCTTCCCGCGCAAGGGATGCGGACCATTTTTATCTCCGCCGGGATCTTTGATGCAGTATCCTGGAGCGTCTGGAAAGCCGCATGAGGTCCCCAGTTACATAAAAAAAGGATGATCTTGAGATCTGTATTCAAGCTCTGAGTTTCCTCCTTTAGGCTTCAAGAAAAACATTTTGGCAAGGCCAGAGNNAATCCGCGGAGGCGTATGAGTAATACGCCGCACAAGGAATTCCGACCGATAACGCAGTCCAAAATCTTTTTTCTTGAAGCCTATTCATTGCGCCAGCACCTCTTCCAGCATTTGCTCAAGGTTGGTCTGGCTGCGATAGGGGCTGTCGGCGGCGTTTGTCGGGCATACGGATATACAATTGCCGCACCCCTTGCACAGTGCCTCATCCACCCTGGCAAACCATCCGCCTATGTTGTTTTTGTGGAACATAACCGCCTGATAGGGGCAGTTTCGGATGCATCGGCCACAGCCACGGCACCTGATCTCATCCACCACCACGGTATAACCCCTGCTGGGTCTTGGGCCCTTAGGCATTATTGCTGCTGCAAGCACTGCCGCCGCTGCCCCCTTTTTCCGCTCGGACACAGGCAGCCCGGAAGGACTGGCCAGGAACAGCCCCTTGATAGAGGTCATTCCGGGAAAGAGGAAGGGAATACCTGATACGCCGCGCCTCTGCATCGTTGATGTGACATCCCGGCCTTGAAGTCCTTCCTGGGGGCTGTAATGTATCCTGCCGTCGAACCTTTCTCCGACAATGACGGCCCCGACCTGCAGGACTTGACTCAGGCCGTCTTCCATCTGCACAGAGACCTGGAAATTTCCAAGTGTCCCGCTTATGCCCTTTACTGATGAGCCATCAAAACAATGTATATTGAAATGTTCCAGTTTTTCGGAAAGCGGTTTTTCAGGCGGCCCGAACATCAGGACCTCAAGCCCCGCATCAGCAAGGGTAATGGCGCTTGCCACAGTCGCCTCTGATTCTCCGATGACGGCAGTGGCGAAGTTATAGGTCCTTGCAGGCGTAGGTAAGGACCTGAGCTTCCTCGCTCTTTGAATAGCTCTGCCTATCAGGCCCTTAAAACTGTCAAAGGCCATGTTCGGGTCGTGTTTCATGTGGCGGAGCGCCTCGCCCCTCAAATTGCAGGTTTCAACCATTGCCCGGCTCACACCTGAGCCCTTGAACAGCGCATCCTTAAGACGGCTTCTCTGATCTGTGCAGGCGCTGCACACAAAGTCAAGCGGGCAGCACACGCATGAGGCAAGCACCACACGGGTGATGCCCTTTTCACGAATAACTCTCAGAATGTCCGCAGTGCCTTCCTTGACACATGCAGAGGGCATGGTCTCAACATATATCACGTCTTTCTGGTCTGTAAGACCGTTTAAATATTCATCCAT
>DIKH01000265.1:6388-10489 GCA_002424495.1 Desulfobacteraceae bacterium UBA5623 | reverse complement strand
GCCAGTGGCTTATGCCTTCGAGTTACGGGATCGATCTTTCTTGTTCCCACGTTCCTGCGTAGGAATACATACGTGATGCGAATTGGTCCAGCGAACTTATTACCCCCTCATTGCAGTTTTTAGACCGGTATGCGTTACCACGCGTGAGCGTGGGAACGAGAATAGAAAATACCCTTGACTTGTATTGCGGGATTAGATAGTTGAGGTAATCTTTATTAATCTCTGAGTTATGAAATAGGCAAAGGCCACCCAGACTCTGTCGGGTGGCCTTTTTGTTTTCAAAAGGCCTATGAGGACATGGTTTTGCCAAAGCTTCTTGTCATTGATAATTACGACTCCTTTACCTACAATCTTGTGCAGATGTTTATGCGCTACGATCTTATCATCGAGGTTCACAGAAGCGATATGATATCCTTAAATGGCGTAGCAGCAATCAATCCTGACTATGTGCTTATAGGCCCGGGACCAAAGGACCCGGCCCATGCTGGGATATCAACTGATTTGATCAAAGCCTTTTGCAGCAAGGTCCCAATTTTAGGCGTGTGCCTGGGCATGCAGTGTATGAACGAGGCGTTCGGGGACACGACCGTGCGCGCCCCTGTCCCCATGCACGGAAAGACCAGTAAGATAAGACATAACAGTCAATTTCTGTTTAAAGGTGTTCCCTCACCTTTTGTTGCGGCCCGTTATCATTCCCTGATGGTCAGAAGGGGGCCGAACGGCCTTATTGAGACAGGCCACAGCGATGACGGGGTGATTATGGGATTGTCTCACCCGGAACTTCCCCTGCACGGGGTCCAGTTCCATCCCGAAAGCTTTCTTACCGAATACGGCTTTATGTTAATAGAAAACTTTTTGAGGCTTGGGCCGTTACAGGGTTTACTTAATCATGGATAAAATAAAGGCCATCGCCGGTAATATTGATGAAATTTACGTGCAGGAAATTGTCCTGAAAGAGCCTTTTATAAATCTTGCTGGACGGTTTTCGTCTGAGACAGGCACTGTCGCCCTGATAAGCGGCGGAGACCTTGACTGCGCAAGACATCATATCCTGGCCGTAAGGCCATGGCTCATATTTCGTGGCCGCGGTCATAACCTGACAATGTCAATCAATGATCATATCCTTGAAATCAAGGCAGATCCGTTTGATGTGCTTCGTACATTATTGAATGATTTTCGTTATGATTTAAGCGAAATAATCTGTGAGCCGTCTTTACCCGTAGCTGCGGGACTCTTCGGCTATTTTTCCTATGACCTCAAAGACAACCTTGAACAACTGCCGCGGACAACTGTAGATGATCTCTGCCTCCCGCACATTTGCCTCTTTGCCCCTTCAATAGTGGTGGTCCATGACAAGCTCACAGGAAAGACAAGCCTGTGCGTGGTCAAACGGATGCTGCCAGGCCGTAAAAGCGGTCTGGATGATGAAATAGAGGCGTTTCAAAGGACCATTAACTCACCTGTTCCGGGACAAAGGCAATATAGGGGGCGCGCAGAGGGCTTTAAATCTAATTTCGACAGAGGGCCTTATCTGGAGGCCATAGAGAAGATAAAGGAGTATATCCTTTCAGGCCATGTCTACCAGGTCAACATGTCCCAGCGTTTTCATATGGACTTTGAGGGCGACCCTTACAGCCTGTTTAAAACGCTTTACAGCAATAACCCCGCTCCTTTTTTTGCATTCATACAGGCAGGCGATCATCAGATCGTTTCAACTTCGCCCGAACGTTTTATCTGGAGAAAGGGAGATCAGGTGGAAACCAGGCCTATCAAGGGCACACGTCCCAGGGGAAAAACCACTCTCGAAGATGAGTCCTTGCGCACAGATCTTATGGAAAGCAAGAAAGACGATGCAGAGCTATCCATGATAGTTGATCTGTTGCGAAACGATTTAGGAAAGGTATGTGCTTCAGGAACTGTTCATGTTGCAGAACACAAGCGGCTTGAGGCATACCGGAATGTCTACCATCTTGTCTCTGTTGTAGAGGGATCATTGGACAGGGGCCGTGATTCGGTTGATATTATGAAAGCAACCTTTCCAGGGGGCTCTATCACAGGTTGTCCAAAGATAAGGGCCATGGAAATAATAGATGAATTTGAACCGAACAGCCGCCACATATACACAGGTTCCATTGGATACATCAGTTTTCACGATACCATGGACCTGTCCATTGCGATCAGGACCGCCACAATTCTAAACGGCAAAGTGGTTTTTTCCACCGGGGGAGGGATTGTCATTGATTCTGAACCAACAGATGAATTTGATGAAACACTTCATAAAGGACGGACACTGATGGAGGCCTTTAAGGGACATGATGCAGGAGCGGATGAGACGTCTTTTGCATGGATAAACGGGTCAATAAGACCCATTGACCGTGTAGTTATACCTGTTACTGATCAGGGAGTTCAATATGGATATGGTTTTTTTGAGACAATACGAGTGGGCAGTGGAGGGATAAGCTTTCTCGATGAACACATGGAAAGGTTCAACCGTGCATGGAAGGGGCTTTTTTTTAACGACCCCCCTGATCTTACCTGGGATGTGATTATTGATCAGGTCATCACATCTAACGGCCTGAACGGAAAGACTGCGGCTATAAAGATTATGGCAACAAAAGGAGACAGGGAAACACCCCCGTTTAACAACAACATTATTGTCACTGCCAGGCACTATGTCCATCGTCTGACCGCAATGGCGGAACCGGGGCTGCATCTGGCAACATATCCTGAGCCCCGCCAGACGCCTCTTGCCGATCACAAGACCCTCAACTATCTATACTACCTTCTGGCAGGAAAATGGGCCAAAGACAAAGGGGCGGATGAGGCCCTGATCATGAACCCGGATAGGACAGTATCAGAGACAAGCACCGGTAACATTCTGTTGATAAAAGATCGCACTGTAACAGTCCCCATATCTCTTCATGTGTTGCCCGGAATAATGGAGGGCGTAGTGTGCAGGCTACTTTCCAAGTGGGGCTATGAAATCATAAAAAGGAGGATCGCGACTGAGGACCTTCTCGGGGCCGGCCTGGTACTGATTACAAACTCACTTATTGGCGCAGTTCCAGCCCTAATCTTGGATAATAAGAGAATTTCATCATCTGATCTGTGGCAGAGGATAAATCAGGAAGTTCTTTAAATCTGAGTTCAGCCATTAGATGGTTAACTAAAGGACCAGAAATATTTTCGCAGTTGCGTGGAAAGATGCGGAAATTATCATATGAAATCAAATTTGGTTCGGTACTCAAAGGTCCCCCTTGTGGTCATATTTATCCTAACGTCGGCTCGATCCGCCCAGAATGCTCCCCAGCACTCCGCGCAGGATCTGTCTCCCAATTTGACTCCCAACAGTGCGCGCGACCTGCTTTGCCATGGTTTCCACCATGCCCTGACGCCGCTTGGTGCCCCATAATAAGCCCCCCAAACCTCCGCCCTCTTCAGGTGCTTTTTTTTCTGCGGTATTATCTGAACGCGCTGTAGAAGCATTTGCTGAGACTGCCCGCTTTTTCAGGATTTCGTAGGCTGACTCGCGGTTTACGGCGGATTCGTACTTGACGCCGATCGGGCTGCGAGCCCGCACTGCCGCGCGCTCTTCAGGCGTTATTGCCCCCATACGGCAACGTGGAGGAGAAATCAAGGTACGTTCCACCGGCATAGGCACACCTTTATCCTGGAGGGTTGACACCAGTGCCTCACCAACTCCCATCTGGGAAATAACAGTAGCGACGTCGAGCTTGGGGTTGGCAACGAAGGTTTCCGCGGCCGTCCGAACAGCCTTCAGATCACGTGGTGTGTATGAGCGCAGAGTGTGCTGGATGCGGTTACCCAACTGGCCTAATATATCGTTAGGCACGTCATCCGGGAATTGGGAGCAGAAGTAAACACCAACACCCTTTGAGCGGATGAGTCGCACCACCTGTTCTACCCTCTGTCGAAGGACCGGAGGAGCGTCGTTGAACAGGAGATGCGCCTCATCAAAGAAGAAAACGAGCCTTGGCTTGTCAAGATCGCCAACCTCCGGCAGGTTTTCAAACAACTCGGACAGCAGCCATAGCAGGAGGCTTGAGTAGATCCGAGGCTTTAATATAAGTTGGTCAGCGG
>DIKH01000265.1:0-6342 GCA_002424495.1 Desulfobacteraceae bacterium UBA5623 | reverse complement strand
GCCGGTTCGCCGAACAGTGTTGCAGCTCCTTCTCGCTCCAGTGGCAACAGGGAGCGTTGGATAGCGGCTACGGATTGAGGACTTACGAGGCCATATAGCGTGGAAATCTCCTTGCGGTTATCCGAGAGAAAGCCAAGGATAGCTCGTAGGTCATCAAGATCAAGAAGAAGCAGTCCTTGTTCATCCGCTAATTTGAAGGCGATCTCCAGGGTCCCGGTCTGGATGTCGTTGAGTTCGAGTATTCGACCAAGAAGGCTTGGACCGATCTCGCTGATGGTAGTGCGCACAGGATGGCCTTCCTTGCCATATAAATCCCAGAATACAACAGGACTGGCATCGTTAGCGTACCCATCAATACCGATCTGGGTTATGCGTTGCTGGATCTTATCGTTGGTGATCCCTGCCATTGCCAGACCGGAGACGTCTCCCTTAACATCAGAAATGAAGGCAGGTACTCCCATACGGCAGAAGCCTTCTGCCAGGACTAGAAGTGAAATAGTCTTGCCGGTTCCCGTTGCGCCTGCGATAAGGCCATGTCGGTTGCCGTATTTAGCTAACAAGTGGACAGGCTGATCACCCTTGCCTATAAGTATCTGGTTCATGCGTGACCTCCTCTCAGAAAATTCGTTCGTTCATAAAATTTCCGTGTTAAATGTATCTCCCTCGTCAAGATCTCTTTTTTCAAGCAGATTCATTCTGTCGGCATAATGGGCGCATACTCCTGCAAAATAGTCTGCCTGCAATTCAAGACGAGCGAGGTATTCGTTAAACTCTTCGTTACTAACTGAGCCGTGAGCTAAAAGCCGTCAACTTCCCGTTGATCCCGAGAAGCGGCATTGAGTTACGGAAAGGCTGGATACGAACTGTTTCACCCGGCCGGTATTTGCCTGGGAATAGATGATAGCAGAACTTGTTTTTGACTTTCTGCGGTACTCCTTCTTCAATTACATCGTAACGCTAAGCACCACTGGCGGCTAAAAGCCGCCAGTGGTGCATGCTATTGTCGGACAACAGTTGGCTAGTCTTGCTCACTGACGATGAAACGATAGATCAGAGCGCCCAGCATACCGCCAATGATCGGGGCTACCCAGAAAAGCCAAAGCTGTGAAATCGCCCAATCGCCTACAAATACGGCAACGCCCGTACTGCGCGCGGGATTCACTGAGGTGTTTGTAACCGGAATACTAATCAGGTGGATGAGAGTCAGACACAAACCAATTGCAATCGGGGCGAAACCCTGTGGAGCCCGTTTGTCAGTGGCGCCAAAAATGACAAGGAGAAACATCATGGTCATGACGACTTCGGTTATCAGGGCAGCCAGTAAACTATATCCGCCCGGTGAATGGGCACCGTAGCCGTTTGAAGCAAAACCTGCGGATAAATCAAAGTCCGCCTTACCGCTAGCGATGAGATACAAAACACCACCAGCTACAACGCCACCCAAGACCTGCGCAACAATGTATGGCAGCAGATCTTTTGCCGGGAAACGGCCGCCGGCCCAGAGACCAATCGATACTGCCGGGTTTAAGTGACAGCCGGATATGTGCCCGATGGCGAAGGCCATAGTGAGCACTGTCAGGCCGAATGCCAGTGCTACGCCTAGCAGGCCGATGCCTACATTTGGGAACGCAGCAGCTAAAACGGCACTGCCGCACCCACCAAGAACCAGCCAGAAGGTTCCAAAAAACTCTGCACTATACTTTTTCATATCTTCCTCCTTTTTGTGTTGTGTTTATGCTCTAGTCACTTTTCTGGGTTCCATCGGGTATTGGAACCACGATACTCTTCACAACAGACGATCTTATCTTGCAGCAAGAAGCTGTAAGCGCCTGATCCGCTCTTCCGCAGGCGGATGAGTTGAAAAAAGCCTTTGCAAACCGCCAAAGAAAGGATTCATGATGAACATATGAGAATGTGCGGGATTTCCCCGTGTCAGGGGAACTGACTGAACAGCCCGATGGAGTTTGCCAAGAGCGCTTGCAAGCGCCAAAGGCTTCCTGCTTATTTCGGCCCCTCCTTCATCTGCGGCATATTCTCTCACTCGAGAAACAGCCATGCGTATTAACATGGCACCAAGAGGTGCTCCGATCAAAATAAACATAGTCCCCAGTGGATTTCCCCGCCGACCCTGACTCCCAACACCAAAACGGGCAAACTGTCCGAGCATGGCAATAGCCCCTGCAAATGTTGCAGCAATAGTTCCAGTGAGTATGTCACGATTCTTAACGTGTGCCAGCTCATGCCCTATGACTCCCGACAGCTCATCATCATCAAGAATTTTAAGTAGTCCCTCTGTCGCTGCAACAGCTGCGTGTTCGGGATTTCGGCCGGTTGCAAATGCATTCGGATTTTGTTCGGGAATAACGAAAACCTTTGGCATAGGCAAATCGGCCTTTTGGGCTAATTCAGAAACAATTCCATATAGACGTGACTGATCCTCCGGTCCGACCTGTGAAGCTGCGTAACGCTTCAGGATGATTTTGTCGCTGAACCAGTATGAGAAAAAGTTCATTGCGGCCGCAACAAGAAAGGCCATGACAGCCCCTTCGCCGCCTTCCACGGCGCCACCGATAAAAACAAAGAGTATAGTCAGTAATACCATCAGGAAAAACGTGCGGGTTCTATTCATAGTCCATCACCTCACTCCGTCTTCTGAATACCCCCTATCCCTGCCCTGAATAGAAAGATTAGATGGGTATGTTCATGAATATCTAAAACGATGTTTTGGACACGTGAGCATGAACATAAATATATGAATGAGACATTTATCAGTAGTTTAAAGTCTTAAATCATGATGTGGATTTCAAAAGAATCTGACATAGTTTCCGTCTTTGAAATTTGTTTGTTTATTTTGAGAGATCATAGCGACAACAATGGGTTGCCGGGCGGTTTGTAGGCATTATTTCCTCTACTGCTATTTCCGACTCAGTAACTCCAGGGAAGTATTGGCTGAGTTGGAAAGCAAAACTACTTCTGCTTAAGTATGTCTCTAATTTCTGTCAAAAGGGTTTCCTCCTTTGATGGAGGTGGCGGGGATGCTGGTTCTGTTTCTTCTTTTTTATTTAGTGAATTCATGCTCTTAATTACAATGAATATTGCAAAGGCTATTATTATGAAGTCTACAATTGACTGGATAAATTTGCCGTAATTTAATGTGACCGCAGCAGCATCGGCTGTTGCGTTTTTGATTGTGATTGCCAGATTTGAAAAATTGACGCCACCTATTAAAATGCCTATTGGTGGCATAATTACATCTGCCACAAATGATGATACAATTTTTCCGAAAGCCCCGCCAACGATGATACCAACTGCCATGTCTACGACATTACCCCTCATTGCAAATGTTTTGAATTCTTGCATCATGCCCATGTTATTCCCTCCTTTTTAATAAATATTTGTCATTAAATTGGGTGAAATCAGGTTGAGAGGATAAGAAATTATTTTTTCAAAAAACCATAGGGAGCTTTATATTGTTTGTCAAGGATAAAGTGTCATGCACCATATTGTGAAATAAATTTATTGTAAAAAAATAGAAGTCATAAAAATTAAATGACAATTATTGAAAGCGCTTTGAGATTGCATCGGGTAATGGTATGGAAGATCCCGGAATTTGGCCGTATTATTTCGTTTGCCGCCATTTTTTTTAGCATTAGGACTTTTTCAACAATGAAAGCAAATAAACTGGTGTTCTTTATCAAGGGCAGGATTAGATCCATTACAGAAGGTTGGTCTGAAATAATAGCTACATTATTTTTTGAGTTGAAATCCGTTAGACAAAAAAATTATCATGTTAACCTTGCCTGCCTGTCTAATGGTAGCGGGGCTAATACGGAAAGGGGTTTTTTGATATATGTATGAGAAAAGGAACACGAGACGATTGGTGGAGGAAAATGAAATAACGATTGAGGTTGTCTCAATGGACAAATTGCCCCTTAACAAAAAGATCACATACAACATCAGCAAAGACATCTCATTTACAGGCGCAAGAATCCAGACAAACGCTTTTTTGCCTCTTGACACCCTGCTGAAGATACAACTGATGCTCACGAATCCCCCGAGGATGGTGACCGCCATTGGCAAGGTGAAATGGGTTCGAAGCCTTTACGGAGACGAGTCCTTTGAGGCGGGATTGGAGTTTGTTGATACCTCTTCCGACGCCATTAAAATGCTGTCCGATCATGTGACAAAGACTGCATACCAGTGATTATGAAAGAGTAAAATATGAACAGATTCGTTATAACCACCCTATTGTTATGCTGCAGCAATGTCTTTATGACGTTTGCATGGTACGGGCATCTAAGAAATCTTTCCCGCAAACCTTTTATTGTCGCCGCCCTTGTCAGTTGGGGAATTGCCCTGTTTGAGTATCTATTGCAGGTCCCAGCCAATCGGGTTGGACACGAGGTTATGTCCATCGGAGAGCTCAAAATCCTGCAGGAAGTCATAACACTGTCTGTATTTGTGCCTTTCTCGATCCTATACATGAAAGAGAAGCTGTCCATGGATTACCTGTGGGCAGGACTTTGTCTCTTGGGTGCTGTGTTCTTCCTCTTTCGAGGCAGAATATTGGGTGCATAACTTAATTGTTAGCGGACAGGGAAAGCTTTACAGACGGCTCCGCATCATCTGACATTGCTTCCGGGTCAGTTACGCCAATACGTTGCGCAGGGAGTCCGGCGCTGACTTCAAGCTCCTGAACCACTGTCTGCGCCCGGTTTTTTGCAAGCTCCAGCAGGGCATCTTGCGAAACAGGCTCGCTGTCCACCAGCCTGACATAGATCTCTCCTGCCCAGGCGGCAGCCTCATCAGGGCTTTTCATTCCCGGTATAACCTTATAGAGCTTCAGGCTGTTGATCATCCGCGTAAAACCACCCTTTGTCTTTTGCTGACTTGCCTTTTTTCCTTCCTGGTATGCTGGCAGTTGCGGCTTGATAGTCCCTTTCTTTATCCCTTCCTCCAGCTCATCCAATGAGTTCTTTCCAAACCGTTTCTTATACATGTCTTCCATGATAGACCGGGTCTTGGAATCAGCAAAATCAATCGGCCCAGGGTCTTCTTTGGGCTCAAGTTTGATCTCCATGCGTTCTGCAACCACACGACGGACGCTCAGATCTTTAAATGCCATACCGTCCGCCTCAGGGCTGTATTTTCCCTGGACATCAAGTTTGAGTTCAGGCCGATTTTGCAAGGCCTCGGCCAGTTTTTTAAGCTTCTCCTTTTCCGGCGGAGGTATTTCGTCTTTGCCCGGCTCAAAGTCTACTGAATTAAACTTTTCGGCCTCTTCTTCCCCGAGCAGCGGCCCCAAGGCGCGAAAAGGGGATGTGGCGGCCTTGGTCACCAGGTTAACAAATGCCTTCCATATTAGAGATCCAATACTAAACTGAGGGTTGTCCAGATCGCCTGTTACCGGAAGCCCTATATCAATCAGGCCGTTTGAGTCCTTCATAATGGCAATGGCCAGACCAAGGGGCAAACTTGTGGCGTCGGGGCTGTCAACCTTTTCTCCAAGAAACAGGTTGTCTACAATGATCTTATTGTCTCCAACCAGCTTGTTGTCCTGTATCCGGTACTTGAGATCCATTGAGAGTTTCCCGGATTTTATACGTCTTCCGGCAAATTTTCCGGAATAAGGAGACATGCTTGTCAGCTCAACATTGCGGAAGACTATGTTGATGTCGGTTGAGCTTTTGAAATCATAAAGACGCATGGCCCCATCTATCCTGGCAACGCCGTAATTATCAATTTTTCCGTCCAGCTGCATATTGGCCAGGGCGTTTTTATCAGAGGCGAGTCCTCCGATCGTCCCCTTGAGATCGTGGATACGGGTCTTGAACTTGGGAGTGAGGCTAAAATCGGCGAACAATATGTTGCCATTTTGAACGCGCACTCTACCGATGCGATATGAAAAATCATCGTCACCCTTTTTTGCCTTGGGCTTGGATGGCGTCACAACCTTCTTTTCGCTGCCCTGGTCTTTTACTACCTTGGCCAGGTTAATGGTTTTGTCTTCCTCAATGATCAACTCTCCAACGGGCCTGGCTACAATTATCTCCGGGATCTCCAACCTGTTTGGCTGCATTTTCAGCGTAAGCTTAGGGATCTTAACCGCATCAAAACCCAGGTAAGTTCCCTTGGTCTTAGGTTTGCTCAGGCTGAACTTGTTTAGACTCAGTCCTCCCTGGTAAACCATGTTTGCACCAGCCCCTGGAAGCCCATATCTGAGACTCCCTTTGGTGGAGACATCTGCCGACCTCAATTGCAGTGTAATGAATTGTTCCAGATATGGCTGCAAAGGGGTCAGGACCAAACCTGCGACATTGACGTCGGCTTCCACTGAAGGTG
>DIKH01000029.1:6042-8540 GCA_002424495.1 Desulfobacteraceae bacterium UBA5623 | reverse complement strand
TTAAGTTTTAGGTGTTAGGTTTTAACTGATTAGTTTTACATATCAAACGCGACCTAAAACTTAACACTTATAACCTAACACGTGATGAATTCTATTTTTTATGAATTCATCAATATTACAACGTAGCTGAATTTTCGATGAGAACCATAAACCTCTGACTTTGGCGTGTCAAGTATTTGCAGAGGCTGTCTTATAAAGTCTGCTTCTAGATATACTAGATATAAAGGATGCAGGAAAATATCTTGCTTAAGGGGTTCCGGCAGTTGCAACCCAAGGTTTGATGGGACCAGGGAGGGTCCTTATGTAAACAGTGTAAAAAAAAATATACGGCGCTAGCAATGATGCCATGACCCTTTTAACAATTGTGGGGAGGAAAAAACGCGTTATTAGAGGGTTTGCCAGTTATGCTATCATAATTAATAGTGATATATTCATTCTCTGATGGCCGTTGGTCGCTTATGGCATGAATGTTGCTTTAGGATCTGTAACAGATCTATTAATCCTGTTGTGTGAAAATAGGTCTTGTTTCTTAAACAGGGTCTTTGAAAATAAGCCGCCTTAAGATAATTAGTGGATGACATGCAGGAATCGGTTCAGGTTTGGCCACGACCAGTAAATTATTAGAGCCTTTCCCTTAACCGATGAAAGAGGGACAAATCCCCAGAATCTACTATCATGGCTGTTGTCCCTGTTGTCACCCATGACAAAAAGATTACCGTTTGGCACCTTTATTGGCCCAAAATTGGACTTGCCCGGGATCAGGAGCCTTTGTTCACGAGCTTCATTGAAGACACCATACTTGTCGTCATAAGGATTTCCGTCAATGTATATTTTTGTGTCAACCATCTCAAGTGTTTCGCCTGGAAGACCGATAACACGTTTAATGAAATCCTTGCTCTTGTCCACAGGATATATAAACACGATGACATCCTCACGGTCGGGCGAGTTGACGGGGATAATGGTTTTGTTGATGAACGGAATCTTGACCCCATAGATGAATTTATTGACAAGGATATGATCGCCAACCAGTAAAGTGGGGATCATGGACCCTGAAGGGATTTTGAAGGCCTGAATAACAAAGGTGCGGATAAAGAGGGCCAGTATGATTGCAATGGCAGCCGCTTCTGCATATTCATGAAGGGCGCTTTTCTTCTTTATCTTATTTTTGGATATTGCTGTTTTCAAATATAACCCCCAGGACGATGAGTTTTTGGAATTTAATCTTTCATATTGCCGTTTGTAAAGGTTTTTTTTAATGTCTTATTCGTTTCCAAAAACAAGGCGATTATTCACCTGGTGTGGCCTATAAGAACAAAAAGGGCCAGGGGGCCAGTTGAAGGCCAAGAGTTTGAATTTCGGGCTATAATCATAGTTTTAAAGTCTTTATTTTATTAACTATGATATATAAATTATATTAAATTTAATATAATTAATAAAAAAGCTTGACAAATATCGTGAAATATCTATTTTGCTTTTTATAAGAAATATAAGTTTTTGATATTTGCTGTTCAGACTTGGGGTAGGCGGTGGGCCAAAACACAGTAAGACAATTGAGAGAACATCTTTTAATGAGCAAAGCGGAACTTGCCAGAAAGGCCAGGCTTTCCGCATTGACAATAGACAGGATTGAGAAGGGAAAGAGTTGCCGGCCTGAAACCAAAAGGAAGATTATCCTTGCACTAGGATATCGTCTCTCTGAAAAACAAAAGGTTTTTCCGGAAGAGTAGATTGAAGCTATGCCTGTTTCCAAAAAAAATCAGTTAATAGGTCTGGATATAGGATCCCACGCCATCAAGCTGGTTGAGATAGATCAAAGCAAGAAGGGAATGATCCTGAAAAACTTCGGCCTGATTGGGCTCCCGCACGAGGCAATCGTTGAAGGCTATATCAAGGACAAAGATGCAGTTTCTTCGGCAATAAAGCAGCTTGTAAGAAATCTAAAGACAAAAAACAGAAACGTAGCCACTTCCATATCCGGTTTTTCAGTAATTATCAAAAAAATCATGATGGGCCATAAGGCAGAGACTGAACTTGAAAAAACGATTCAGGAGGAGGCTGAACAATACATTCCTTTTGATATTAACGAAGTCAATCTGGATTTTGATATCCTGCCTACGGAAGTAAGGCCTGCAGATGGGGAAGAGGCCCAGAGGGAAGACTCAGACCGAATGGAGGTTATGCTGGTAGCAGCAAAAAAGGATATTATTAATGAATATGTCAATATCCTTGAACGCTCCGGACTTAACCCTGGAGTGTTGGATGTGGATGCCTTTGCACTTCAAAATGCCTTTGAGGCAAGCACTGACGAATTCGCCTCAAGGTCCTGTGTTGCCCTTGTCAATGTGGGGGCAGAGGAGTTGGGTATCAATGCTATCAAGAACGGGGTATCAATGTTTACCAGGGATTCTTCTTATGGAGGCGCCCAGATTAACGAGGCGATCATGTCAGAATTCAAGGTGGACTATGAGCAGGCAGAAAAAATAAAGCTGGGCGGCGAA
>DIKH01000029.1:5302-5996 GCA_002424495.1 Desulfobacteraceae bacterium UBA5623 | reverse complement strand
CGTGCCTTGGACTTTTTGTCCAGTGCATTTCCGGAATATCCCATAGAAAAAATCATACTTTCCGGTGGATCATGCCGGACGCCCGGTTTTCAGAAGACCCTGGAAGCTGAAACCAACATACCAGTGGCGGAAATCAGAGCTTTTTCAAAACTCATAATAGAAGAAAAGCATTTCGATGCCAAATACCTGGAGTACGTGGCCCCACAAGCTGCCGTGGCAGTAGGGCTTGCTTTGAGAGGCATTGGTGACAAATGATAAGAATAAATCTCCTTCCTTTTAGGGCTGCAAGAAAACGAGAAAACGTCAGGATTCAGATCAGTGTCTATGTGCTGACTGTTGTGCTTCTTGTCCTGTGCCTAGGCGTTTCTTTCATCAGTCTTAACAGCAAGTTGAGCGATCTTAAAAACCAGAATGCTCAACTGCAAAAGGAGTTGGCTTCTTACTCCGACTTGCTCAAAAAAATGGATGAATTAAAGAAGAAAAGGGATGATCTCAAGGGCAAACTGGATGTGATCCGGGGGCTTGAGGCAAAAAGATCCGGCCCTGTCCAATTGTTCGACGAGATCGCCATTGCAGTCCCAAGGGGCAGATTATTCTTGAAAAGCCTTGGTGAAACAGGTGACAAAGTGACCATGACCGGTGTTGCAAAGGATTATGATACTGTCGCCCTTTTCATGACAAGCCTTGAAAACAC
>DIKH01000029.1:0-5203 GCA_002424495.1 Desulfobacteraceae bacterium UBA5623 | reverse complement strand
GGGAAATGTTAAAAAGGTTGTCACAAAACCCGGCAAATAGAGATAGTAAACCCTGGTTAACATAGGTTGTCAAAAGAAATGGAATCCACAGAGATCATAGAACGGATTGAAAAGATAAAGATGGTTTACAGGGTATTGATCCTTGTAGGTACGCTCCTTTTGCTGGGAGGCCTTTTCATCTGGCTGGTCTATGTCCCAAAATGCGATGAAATTGAAAAAATTGAAAAACAGAACGTAGAAATAAACCGTAAGATAACCGAGGCAAAACAGAAGACAAAGGACTTGGCGAAGTTCGAAGAAGATGTCGCACAGGTCGAAGCCCAATACAAGGAGGCATTGACGCTCTTGCCTAAGACCGAAGAGATTCCCTCCCTTTTAAAAACCATTACAGATTTGGGCGCCACATCCAACCTAGAATTTAACTCGTTTAGCCCAAGCACCGGGCAATCTCAAACAATGTACACTGAAATCCCTGTTTCTATTCAAGTTAAAGGCAAATACCATGATGTTCTCCTGTTCTTTGACAGGGTGGGGAAGATGAAGCGAATTGTGAACATTGAAAATGTCTCAATGTCTCCTTCTGGGAGCGATACCTCACTGACGGTTAATTGCCGTGCCATTACCTATAAATTTAAGGAATAGATCGGTGAACCCAAAAAATATAATAACAATCAATCTTCACCGGATAAATAAGTCGTGTGTATTGCTGTGCCTGATTATATTTATCGCCCAGCCGTCATTTGCAGCTTCTGATGTCGTGCACAAACAGCCAATGCCCGAAAAAGAAATCAAGGTTGGAACCAAAGCGGGCGAGGTAAAAGAGGTTAAAGAAGAGGCTAAGGAAGACAAGAACCAGCGCTATGTCTATAATCCTGCGGGCAAGACTGATCCCTTTGAACCTTTTATTTCCAAGTCCGGAAAGGGAATCGGGGCAAGGAGCCTATCTGTAAGAGATGCAGGAATACAAGACGCGGAGGCAATATTATCTGATAAAGAGCCTGAGACGGAACTCGAAAAAATCGAGATGTCCAAACTGATTTTAACAGCGGTTGTCAGGGGCAAAGACAAGGTCTGGGCAATGGTGACCGACCCCACAGGAAAGGGCTACTTTCTTGAAAAGGGCACCAAGATAGGGATAAACAGTGGTTTTGTGGATGATATTATATGTGAGGAGAAAAAAACGGCTTTTGGTGTAGAGACTGTCAGAAAAGTCATCATCAAAATTCCATACCGCGATCGGAACAGGAATATTATATATAGATCGGTCGAGATGGAAATGCCTATTACAGCCTCATGAATAAGTTAAGGTCGGTAGAAAGAAAATTTTCGGTCATAACAGGAGAGAAAACAAATGAAGCGTAAACTGAGCTTAGGTCTAATTGGTATCTTTTTCCTGGTCTTATGTGTCTCCTGTGGTCAAACAGTCAAGGAGACGATCAAGCCGGTGGTTCCGGCCGGAGGTCAATTCACGAGGGTAGTTATTGTCCCGTTTGCAGACCATACGCCGGAGTCCTCCCTCTATGACCATTGCCGGAGGAATACCCTTGTGCTTGAGGCATTGCAGGACGCACTATATCAGGCAGGGTTTATTCCCGCAGCGCAAGAAGATCTTGTTAAACATATGGTAGACAAGGGCGTCATCAGGGAATTTTCCGGCGGCTCTGACACCTCTTTTCTTGATAAAGAATTACAGGGCAGCTGGTCTGATGAAATGAAAGAGGAAATGGGAGAAGTAATTTATCAGGAAATAATCAGCAATAAATCCGGGGGATATCAGGCAAACAGGCCTGTTGCAATGGACAGGGAAACCCTCCAAGACCTGGGTAGTGCCTTTGGGGCTGATTATGTGATTAGAGGACGGATTATAGAGTTTGGAACAGACCAGCAGGACACCTTTAATCCTATTAGGACCGGCCTTATTCCCTTTGTTTTCAAGTCTAGTCTCAGAACAGGGTTCGGAGTCGCGGAAACAGAAACCTACGATTTCATCGAGGTTGATAAGGATGAAATCAAGGACTATGACATCGTTAGGGATTGGTTCTGGGGTGGAGGCGCGTTTGTGACCGGCCTTATTGGTGAAAAACAGGGTCAGGTGCCGGGCGCTACTGTCCAGATTAGATTATTGGTGCAGGATGCCAGGACAGGCAATGTACTGTGGCTTAACAGGGCGGAAACATGCTCTATCCCACGCACTGCTTATGCTGATCCGGATACAAATCAGCTTATTAAAAAGTCAATAGAACAGGCTGTTAATAGCCTTGTATCTGATTTTGCAAGCGCCGAGGCCTCAGGCAGACTTGCCACATCAGTTAAAAAAATCCAACCTGCGGGCGAGGCCGTTGTGTCTGATGATGCGGCGGCGCAGGCGGAAAGAGCCGCCATAGAGGCCAAAGAGGCGGCTGACAAGGCAGAGGAAGCAGCCAGGAAGGCAAGCGAGGCCACAAGCAGGTCTGAAAAAATATTTAAGAAGGCATTGAATAAATAGCCGATGTCCTCTGTTGGTTTTGAGGGGACAATATAAAATTACGGTTTTTTCCTTTGCCCCAAAGTAAGGATAAAGAGGAGAAACGAATGGCCAAGACAGTTATTATGGGTCTGATTTTGTTACTGGGATTGCCCTTACATTTGTCTGCTGGTGAACTGACAGACATAAAGGTAGGGAAACAGACTAAAGAAGAAATAGAGATCTTAATTGAAGGGGCTTTTGACACCTATCATGGAGTGAGCCTGCTTTCTCCTGCACGGTTTGTTATTGTCTTTGAAAACGCTCAACTAAAGGAAGGCGTTTCCAGCTCAATCCAGGTTGAAGGCCCTATTGTCTCCAGGATTAAGACCGTCAGCCAGGCAAAGGATGTGCGTGTCATATTGGAGTCCGCCAATACTTCGAAACTGTTTCACTGCACCATGCACGACAAGGAAGGAAAGGTCATTGTAAAATGCTGGATGCCAGCAGAGGCGTCTTCCCGTACAAAAAATACATCCAAGGCTGATGCTTCAGAAAGCGACGAGTCCCTGGCGCTGCATCAAAAAAACTTAAATGAGATCTTTGGCTGGCCTAAAAAGGCACAAGAAGAGCCCAAAGGCAAAGAGGCAAATACCCTGGATAAGTATACAGGCGAAAAAATAACCCTGGATTTCTATAAGACCGATCTACAGAACGTTTTCAGACTTTTTGCCGAACTCAGTGGCAAGAATTTGATTATTGATGACCAGGTGAAGGGTGAACTTACCTTGGCCTTAAAGGAAGTGCCCTGGGATTCGGCAATGGATCTCATTTTGGATCTCAAAGGCCTTGTCAAGGAAGAACGGCTTGGAACCTATATAATTAAGCCAAAGCCGGCAAAATCTTCTGAAGAAAAGGGAGAGCTGGTCGTCAAGACTTTTTCCGAGGAAATCTTACAGCCTGCACGGATATTGAAGAAAGAAAAGGAAGACCGTCAGCAGGCTCAGGATCTTATTATTGAAGCCCACAATCTTGAGGCCCTTGGCAAGAAAGAAGAGGCATTGACTGTCTATGAAAAGGCCTATACCTTATGGAAAGACAATTCAGATCTTATCATGAAGACGGCATTTCTTCATTACTCTCTGGGCCGTTATGCAAAGAGCTACTATTTTGCCGGACAGGCCCTTAATATGAATCCGAATAATTCCGAGGCAGCCCTTTTTGCAGCGCTTTCAGCAGCCCAAATGGACAACTCAAAAGATGCAAGGCAATTATTTGAAATTGCCATAGCCGGCAGGCCGGAGATCCCCGAGGCCTATTTTAATTATGCCCAGTTCCTGAAAAACCAAAAAGAATACTCTGATGCCCTGTCTATTTATCAAAAACATGAACGGATTTTTGGGCCCTCTGTTGAGGTGAGTCTGGCAGTGGCCGGTATTTATGAAGCGCAGGGCAGGACAGTTAAGGCATGCACTAAGTATAGAGAGATTCAAAAATCCGGGTTCAACATAGACAAAAAAGCCCACGGACTTATTCACAAAAAGATTCAAACCCTTTGCAATTAGGGAGAGCAATAGCATGAAGAGAATAAGCTGTATAGTATGGTCTTTCATGGTTTTCATTATGCTGGCGGGCTGCGGCGCGCATCAGCAACTGGCAGGGCAGGAACCTCAACCGGCACTTGAGAGTAAGAAATCAAATGTCCCCGATCAACCAGTCGTGGAGGATGAGACAGCGCCAGGGCCTTTTTCTGCGCAAGAGGACGAAACCGGTTACATGGTAAGACCCGTTGACATTGAAATGAAACAGGGAAGGCCCTATCTCCCTGTTGGGGCCGATTTTGTCACCAAAGAGGGCAAAGTAAGCCTTGGTGAGGTGATCAAAGCCCTGGCAGATCATAAAGGCTTTTCAGTGAGCTGGGCCGATGATGTGGATCAGCAAAGGCTTGTTGACTGCTATATCATGGCCGCAGACAATTTCTATGATGCCCTGGATAATATCTTGAGACAACTGGATTACTTTTATGAAATAAAGGAAGACACTATTGTTGTAAATTATAAGGAGACAAACAGATATCATCTGGCCATGCCAAATTTTAACGATGAATTCAAGACATCACTTGGTGGGGATATGTTAGGCCAAGAAAGTAATGAATCAACCGGCATGTCGGCAAACGCCACCCTCGCAGGAGAGGCCAAGATTAATTTCTGGGACGATTTAGACAAGATATTAAAGGAGATAATTAAATGTGACGGCTGTCCCGCCCCGAGTATAGACAGGAATCTGGGCATTATTACAGTAAGGGCGCCTAGAAGGGTCCAGAACGAGGTCAAGGAATATCTGGAGCAGCTGGAGCTTGAAGCCTCCAGGCAGGTTGTTGTTGAGGCTAAAATTATTGAGGTCACTTTATCAAAAGAACATCAAACAGGTATTGACTGGGAGAACGTCTTTGGCGGGGATAGTGGTCTTGGAGTTACTGCCAACGTGACCCCAAGCGGCCAGTTGTGGAGCAAGGATGGGGGTTGGGATAGATTTCTTGATTCAATTGTGATTGATGATACTTCCTGGAATCTTGCCGTACACGCCTTTGAGACATATGGGGATATAAGAATCGTATCAAATCCCAAAGTACATATTCTAAACGGCCGCAGCGCCCTGATGAATGTTACGAAAAATATGGAGTATGTGTCAAAGTTGGAGGTTACTCAAAGTTCGGAGTCAAGTCTTGTAACCACCACCATAACCACCTCAGATATCAGT
>DIKH01000169.1 GCA_002424495.1 Desulfobacteraceae bacterium UBA5623 | reverse complement strand
CAATCGCGTGACATCGGGTCCAGTGCCTTGTTCTGGCGCAAGGCGCCGGGACAAGGTGCTGGACGGAGTCAGCGCCGCGATTCAAGGCGACGCAGTCGCCTTGAACAAAGGAGGAGTGCTATGAAAGGTTGGCTGGGAAAGATTCTAAGGATAGATCTCACAAATAAGACCTACAAGGCAGAGGATATTGATCTTGAAACCCAAAAGATGTTTTTGGGCGGTCATGGTGTGGCTACAAACATCCTGATGGACGAGATGGACCCTAAGGTTGATCCATTGTCACCTGACAACAAATTGATCTTCTCTATTGGGCCGCTCACAGGGACTGCGGCGCCTTTAGGATCCAGGTATATGGTAACAACCAAATCACCATTGACCGGATTACTGGGCTTTGGCAACAGCGGCGGGTTTTTTGGCCCTGCCATGCGAAATGCCGGTTATGACCATATCATATTTGAAGGTAAGTCTGATAAACCTGTTTATGTGGTGGTGACAGATGAGGGTGTAGAGTTTAAGGATGCCGCCCACGTCTGGGGGAAAGACTCCCATGAAACCGAGGACATTATCAGAAAAGACTTGGAAGGTTCGGGCAAGAGGCCTAGGATTGCCTGCATCGGACCTGCCGGAGAGAAGCTGTCTCTGATTGCCGCAATCATGAATGACAAACACCGGGCAGCGGCCCGTTGCGGAATTGGGGCTGTAATGGGGTCAAAGAACCTGAAGGCCCTGGCTGTGATGGGTTCAAAGAAGGCGGAAGTGGCAAGAGAAGAGGAATTAAAGCAGGTTGCCAAGATGGCAGTGGAGATGCTTAAGACCAATCCAGGCACCGAAGGTTTCACCCTTTTTGGCACTGCCTCTATGGTGATGCTTTTAAGCGAGATGGGCATCCTGCCGACCAGGAATTTTCAGAGGAGCGCCTTTGAAAAGGCCATGGACATCAGCGGTGAAAGGATGTCTGAAACCATTCTGCAGAAAAAGAAGGGCTGTTATGGCTGCGTCATATCATGCGGCAGGGGCACCAAGATCTCTGAGCCGGGGTATGAAGAAGAGGGCGAAGGTCCTGAATACGAGACCTTGGCGCTTTTAGGCTCCAATCTCGGCATAGGAAATCTCAACACTATTACCAAGGCCAATTACCTTTGTAATCGTTTAGGCCTTGACACCATCTCTACCGGTGGGACCATTGCCTGCGCCATGGAGTTGTATGAAAAAGGCTATCTCACCAAAGAGGATACCGGAGGTCTTGAGATCAAATTCGGAGACGAGGCCCTGGTGCTCAAACTTGTCGAGATGATTGGCAAGAGAGAGGGCTTTGGAAATGTTCTTGCTGACGGTGGCTATAGGCTCGCCCAAAAGCAGGGTCATCTTGAGTGCTTTATGGGCATGCACAAGTTGGAGCTGCCGGGCTATGAGCCAAGGGGCGCCAAGGGCATGGGCGTAAGCTATATGACATCCACCATTGGGGCATCTCACTGCAGAGGTTATACCATTCCCTTTGAGATTCTGCATACAGCGGGAAATCTCGACCCAATTGAGGAAAGGGGAAAGGAGATGGCATCAAAGGCCTCTCAGGATATGATTGCTGCCTGGGATGCCACGGGACTCTGCCTTTTTGCTTCAGCAGGTATCACTATGATAGAGGTTTGCGCCCTTTTAATGGCTGCAACCGGCGTCGGCTTTGGCGGAATATTTCATTTCCTGTCTATTGGGGAGAGGATATTCAATCTGCAAAGGCTTTTTAACCTCAAGGCGGGGATCAAGCTGGAAGACGAGAAACTGCCTGATAGGTTCTACAAAGAACCACTGCCCGACGGCCCAAATAAGGGGGCCATGCTTGATCTTAAGAGGACCATGGACTTTTATTGCCATTTAAGGGGCTGGGATGAAAACAGGGTCCCCTATTATGGAAAGCTTAAAAACCTTGGAATAGAGAAATATTCAATGGTACCGCCTCTGGGTCAATAATTGTTGAAAGGAGTATTCTAAAATGAAACTTAGATCTACCGGACTGGGAACAACGGAGCTCATGGGCGACTTGGTTGATATGGAAGCCTCGATGTCCGGGGTAATAATGAGGGTGAAGATAAAAAAGCCGGTTGTATGGAGGGTAAGGGTGTTCCTTCAGGCGCGGGACCTGCGGGCCATTGTGTGGCGTGCCCTGATCCCCTCTAACATATGGTTTGTAATAAAGACACTGATAACAGTAGGAAAACCAAAGGCTGTTGCTGAGAACTCGACTCCTACAAAAGATGACTCAGTAAAGAAAAGGGCATAAGATTGTCTCCCCGCAATCCCTCTCCCCTTAATTGTCTCCTCCTGGTTTCACAGGGGGGAGGGGGGATCCATTCGGTTTTATCAGGCATGGTTCCAGCTTATCTGGAAACGGAGAAGCGACATGTGGGACAAAGGCTTAATCAATTAATTTTAACGGAGGAAAAAATGAGAGTAGCATCAACAGGACTAGGCCAGACCGAACTGGTGGCGGGCGTTACGTCCATGAGTCCCAAAGGCGATAATATGGGCCTTTATGCGCTGGCTACATCTCCTGCAGAATGGCACCTGGAAACCTACCTTGAACCACAGGACGTTTGGCCTGTGGTCTTCGGGTTTCTTCGTCCTTCTATATTATGGGTGATCATATTGAGTTTTCTCTTTCCCTGGAGAAAGGGTAAAGAGCCTCAAAAACTTTAAATCTCAGTATAAGTGCAAAGGAGATATGCCATGAGATTGAAAGATAAGGTCGTAATAGTTACGGGCGGAAATCAGGGTATCGGCAGAGACTATAGCTTAAGATTCGCACAGGAAGGCGCCAAGGTGGTCATTTGCGCACGGAAATTAGAGCAGAGCCAGCAGGTTGTTGATGAAATTAAGGCCAATGGCGGCGAGGCCATGGCCATTAAGGTGGACGTCTCTAAAGAGGAAGACACCAAGACGATGGCCCAGAAGACCGTGGAAAAATATGGAAAGATTGACGTCCTGCTCAATAACGCTGCCATTTATGCAGGGCTGTCCATGCAACCCTGGGACACGATCACACCCGAGGAGTGGGACTGGGTTTTTTCAGTCAATGTTAAAGGCCAGTGGCTGTCCATGAAGGCGGTTGTACCCTACATGAAGCAGGCTGGAAAGGGAAAGATTATCAACACAGCCTCAACCACCATGCTGATGGGCATCCCATTTCTCCTTCATTATGCTGCCTCAAAGGCTGCAGTAATGGGGCTTACAAGATGTGCTTCCGCCGAACTGGGGGAATTTGGTATAACAGTCAACACCATCTGTCCGGGACTGACCTTGACCGCGGCAAGTACAGAGATGCCAGGTCAACCCCCAGGACTTGCCGAATTCGTCGCCTCTATGGTCCATTTAAAGAGAAACCAGCAGCCGACAGACCTGGTTGGGCCGGCGCTGTTTCTTGCATCAGATGATTCTGATTTTATAACAGGCCAGTTGATCGCTGTTGACGGCGGCATGGCCCTGCACTAAGCAGATAACTCTTTAGCTATATTTCATGGAGAACGGATTACTCTTTGGAAAATAATGGAGGCCTAAAGAAAGTCCGCAAGAGAGCCGGTATGTCACACCTTTCAAGAAAGGTGTGACATACCGGTTATTCCCACATGTACCCCCGTTTTAAGATCCCTTTATTTGCCTGATATCCTTTTGAAGATGAATAAAGCGGCCAGTGCCCAAAAATGGAATCAATTCGACTTTCCTAATGGATTGCGTTTCCCTGATGTCTTATATTAATATGGGGCATCGCACATTTGTGT
>DIKH01000191.1 GCA_002424495.1 Desulfobacteraceae bacterium UBA5623 | reverse complement strand
CTTTTTTAGGTTAACTTCTTGCTTAATTATAATTGAATTAGTATATTTATAAATTTAACTGACAAGAACCTGTAAATGAAAATTGATGGACTCGTATAAGGAAAACAAACAGGCCGAGGTCGCATAAGTATTGGCCCAGTGTGTTATTGAACCATTTGAATCAAATTCAAATGGCGGGATAGGGTAATCTCCCGCCGGGTTACGAGGTTATCAACTATGGGGAGACATTATGATTCAAAAAGAGCCTGTACACAGGCTTGGAAAAAGGGCCAACGTACTGTTATCCAGCGTTTTTGGGCCTTATGCCCAAGACGACAGTTATGGAAGCCGCAAGATCAATCCCATGGAGCTATATCAGAACCAGGTCACCAGAGCACAAGGGGGCTTTTCCCTTCGGATGTTTCATCGTTCCTTTGGATTGATGCTGCTTCAGGCAAATATTGAGGCCCCCTGCACCCTCCTTGATTTTCCATCCCTTGATCGTTTCATCCAAGAAATTAAGCACAATTCATACGATATTGTCGGTATAAGCGCAATCATTCCCAATGTCGGCAAAGTAAAGAAGATGTGCGAAATTATAAGAAAGCAACAGCCAAAGGCAACGATCGTTGTGGGCGGACATGTCGCCAATAAGGATGATATTGAAAAGATCATAGATGCGGACCATATCGTTAAGGGAGACGGTGTCCAATGGTTCAGGAAGTTCCTGGGACAGCAGGAAAATGCCCCTGTCAGGCATCCGGTGGTCTATTCCGGGTTCGGCACAAGGATAATGGGCATGCCCCTGTCTGAAAAACTTAGCGATACAGCCGCGATTTTGATCCCTTCCGTAGGTTGCCCCATGGGCTGCAATTTTTGCTCCACCTCGGCGATGTTCGGAGGAAAGGGCAAATTCATCAATTATTATGAAACAGGTGAAGAACTGTTCAGCGTAATGCGCAGGATCGAAAAAAGGCTCAAGGTCCAATCTTTTTTTATACTTGATGAGAACTTCCTCCTCCACAGAAAACGTGCGCTTCGCGTGCTTGAACTGATGGAAGAGTATAACAAGAGTTGGTCATTATATGTCTTCAGTTCTGCCCGGGTGTTACAGTCTTATACCATTGAGCAACTGGTGGGGCTGGGGATCTCCTGGGTCTGGACCGGTTTGGAAGGCGAAGACAGTCAATATCAGAAGCTCAGCAAGGTAGACACTCGATCATTTGTCCGCAATTTACAATCTCACGGAATTCGCGTCTTGGGCTCCTCTATCATCGGCCTTGAAAACCACACCCCTGAAGACATTGATCAGATCATAGACCATGCGATAAGCCATGATACGGACTTTCACCAGTTCATGCTCTACACCCCTCTTCCCGGCACTGCTCTGTATAAGAACCATCTGGAAGACGGCACACTTCTTCCTGAATCGGAATTTTCAGCTGCAGACGCCCACGGACAGTACCGCTTCAATTTCAGGCATCAGCACATCAAGCACGGCCAGGAAGAACAGTACCTGATCAACGCATTCAAGAGGGATTTCGAGGTCAACGGCCCAAGCCTTGCCAGACTGATCCGTACAACATTAAACGGCTGGCAGAGATACAAAGACCATCCGAATGAACGCATTCGCAGGCGTTTTGCCCTGAAGGACAAGGCACTAAAAACCACTTATGCGGGTGCGATATGGGCGATGAAGAGATGGTTTCGGGGAAATCAGCCTATGAAAGCAAAGATGGGTGAAATCCTCAACAGGCTCTACCTGGAGTTCGGATGGAAGACCAGGATAATGGCAACCCTGTCAGGGATGGCGCTTCATTATACGTTGAAGAAGGAAGAGGCGAGGCTTGCAAAGGGATGGTCCTATGAGCCCAAGCCTCTTTATGAGAAAAATGCACAGGCCCTGGCCTTGGAAAAGAACAGCCCAAAGATCTTCGCGCCCATTACCGCCCATGTAAGGTGGGTCACAGGGGAACTCTCTCCAGTCTTTGGCAGAATAAGCACCAATGCGATAGAGTGAGATTCTTGGGCAGTCTCCTGGAGAGTTTCAAAAAAAGTTACAAAAAAATCTTGACACCCTTGGGTCTGGTTATTAATATACTAAAATTCAAATGGAATTTTTCCAAGGTCAGACTAGGACAAACGTGAATAGTCAGATGTTCAATGAGATAATAGTCGTTATCAGTGCAACAGGGTTGCTACTATCCCTGTTGCTTGTACTTTTGGTCGTAAAGTCAAAACGGCCGGACCTGATAATGGCGAGATGAGTTAGAAAAGATCTTACAAAATCCGTTATCAGGGAAGCCTGATAACGGATTTTTTTTTATTATTATGCTGGAGAAATGCGATGTCCGGGAATATCATCCTATATGACACAACCCTGAGGGACGGGACACAGGGAGAGCAGGTAAACCTCTCTGCAGAGGACAAGCTCAGGATTGCCGGCAAGCTTGATGAATTCGGCATTGCCTATATTGAAGGCGGCTGGCCCGGCTCAAACCCGAAAGATGCCCGTTTTTTTGAACTGGCAGCCAGGACCTCCTTTAAGTCTTCACGCCTCACCGCCTTTGGCAGCACCAGAAGGCCCGGGATAAGTTCGGAGGATGATCAAAATATCAAAGCCCTCTTACAGACAGGGGTCAAGACCGTGACAGTCTTTGGCAAGAGCTGGGATCTTCATGTATCTCAGATTTTTGAGGTGTCCTTGGAAGAAAACCTGGGTATGATCGCTGACAGCATTGCATACCTGAAGAAAAAAGGCAGGGAGGTCATTTTTGATGCGGAACACTTTTTTGACGGTTACAAGAATAATCCTGAATATGCCCTAAGGACCCTGAAGGCTGCAATAAACAGCGGCGCAGACACCATTGTGCTATGTGACACCAACGGAGGCTCCATGCCCTATGAGGTCACGGATATCATAACTGAAATCATGCCTCATGTTCGCATTCCTGTGGGGATTCACGCCCACAATGATTGCGGGCTTGCTGTAGCTAACTCGCTTGCGGCGGTCAAGGCCGGGGCCGGCATGGTCCAGGGCACCATAAACGGTTACGGAGAAAGGTGCGGAAATGCGGACCTGATCTCTGTTATGGGAAATCTTCAACTGAAGATGGGCTATCAGTGTGTCTCAGCCGAAGGGCTCAGGCATCTGACTGAGCTATCCCTTTTTGTCAGCGAACTGGCCAACATACCGCCGTTTAATCAGCGACCCTTTGTTGGAAAGAGCGCTTTTGCACACAAGGGGGGGGTGCATGTAAGTGCGGTTACCAAGAATCCGGCGGCCTATGAACATATTGGGCCTGAAATGGTTGGGAACAGACGCAGGGTCCTGGTTTCTGAACTCTCCGGAAAGAGCAACATAGAATACAAGTCCAGGGAGATGGGAATCAGGCTGGGAGGCGATGGTGTTGACAGCCAAAAAATCGTTGCAGAAATCAAGAGGCTTGAAGATCAGGGCTATCAATTTGACGCTGCCGAGGGGTCGTTGGAGCTTTTGATTAAAAAGGCCATTGGGCAATTTGAGGAACCATTTATACTGGAGTCTTTTCGTGTGACCATTGAAAAGGACAGATCCGGTGAGAGTTCCTCTCATGCAACCATAAAAATTACTGTGGGAAATGATCAGGAGATCACTGCTGCCGAGGGCGACGGCCCTGTCAATGCCCTGGACAACGCCCTAAGAAAGGCTTTGACTAAATTCTATCCGCATATTAATGAGATGGGGCTGATTGATTTCAAGGTTCGCGTCATTGACGGCAGTGAGGCAACCGCAGCCAAGGTGCGGGTCCAGATAGAATCCAGGGATGCACGGGAGATCTGGACGACCATCGGGGTCTCCAAGGATATTATCGAGGCAAGCTGGCAGGCCCTTGCAGACAGCGTTCAGTACAAGCTTATAAGGGAGATTAATCATGACGGACCAGGTAATAATATTTGATACAACATTGAGAGACGGCGAACAGTCGCCGGGCGCAAGCATGAACACAGCGGAAAAATTGCGGCTTGCCCGTCAATTGGAAAGGCTGGGTGTGGATGTGATGGAGGCTGGGTTTCCTGCTGCGTCAAATGGTGATTTTGAGGCGGTCAAGCTGATTTCGGAAACCATCCGGAATGCGCAGGTGGCAGCCTTGGCCAGGACCTCAAAGACAGATATTGACCGGGCATGGGAAGCGATTAAGTATGCGGTCCACCCAAGGATTCATACATTTATTGCCACCTCTGACATACACATGAAACACAAGCTGAGGATGACGCGGGATCAGGTGATAGAGACCGCGGCCGAGGCGGTCAGATATGCCAGGTCATTTACGGAAAATGTGGAGTTTTCCGCTGAGGATGGCTCCAGGAGCGACTGGGATTTTCTGTGTCAGGTGTATGGGGCGGTCATAAAAGAGGGCGCCACAACACTTAACCTGCCTGATACTGTCGGCTATGCCCTTCCTGATGAATTCGGCCAGCTCATCAAGTACTTAAGGGAGCATACCCCAGGCATCGAAAAGGTGATTATCAGCACCCACTGCCACAATGACCTGGGTCTGGCAACGGCCAACACCCTGGCAGGCCTAAAAGCCGGCGCCCGTCAGGCTGAGGTGACCATAAACGGTATTGGAGAGAGGGCCGGAAACACCTCGCTTGAAGAGGTGGTGATGAGCTTGTACACCCGCAGTGATCTGATGGGCTTCACCACAGGGATCAAGACCAAGGAGATCTACCCCTCAAGCCGCCTTGTCAGCATGGTCACCGGCATCGTGGTTCAGCCCAACAAGGCCATAGTCGGAGCCAACGCCTTTGCCCATGAAGCGGGCATACACCAGGATGGTGTCCTCAAAAACCGGATGACCTACGAGATCATGGAACCAAAGACCGTCGGCCTTGACACCAACCGTCTGGTCCTGGGAAAACACTCCGGCAGGCATGCATTCAAGGCAAAACTGACGGATCTGGGCTTTGACATGACTCAGGATGAAATAAATCACTTGTTTGAGAAATTCAAGGAACTGGCGGACAAGCGCAAAGAACTCCTTGACGAGGACATAGAGGCACTGGTGGCGGAACAGGTCCTTCGTGTCCATGATGTCTATGAGCTTGGCTACCTCAATGTGGTAAGCGGCACTGTCACAGTCCCGACCGCAACAGTCAGGCTGAAGATAAAGGGAAAGGAAGTGCAGAAGGCAGGGTTCGGCATTGGCCCGATTGACGCCACTTATAACACCATCGCAAAGATGACAGGGTCCAAGTCAAAGCTGTTGCGATTTACAGTAAGCGCCATTACAGGCGGGATGGACGCCCAGGGCGAAGTGACAGTCCGGCTGGTCGAAGACGGCCTTGTGGCCCTGGGAAAAGGAACGGACACCGATATCATCACCGCCAGCGCAAAGGCATTTATCAATGGTCTCAATCGCCTGGATTATCTTAAAAACAACCCGTCGCTGATATCGGATGACAGGAGGCTGTAGATTGACTGCTTCAATGACTATAACAGAAAAGATCCTTGCCGCACATGCGAACAAGGATTCGGTCAGCCCGGGAGACCTGATAGAAGTCTCAGTGGATATGGTCCTCGCAAACGACATTACCGCACCCCTGGCCATCCGGGTCTTTGACGAACTGGGAACAGGCAGGGTCTTTGACCGGGAAAAAATAGCCCTGGTGCCGGATCATTTCGTGCCCAACAAGGATATCCCCTCAGCCCAGCAGGCAAAGATCATGAAGGAGTTTGCAAGACTCCATGACATAAAATATTACTTTGAACCTGGGGATGCAGGCATAGAGCATGTAATCCTCCCTGAAAAGGGCCTCGTCGTGCCAGGGGATCTTGTGATAGGCGCTGACAGCCACACCTGTACATACGGGGCACTGGGCGCCTTTTCAACCGGCATGGGAAGCACCGATGTCGGTGTGTCCATGGCAACCGGAAGTACTTGGCTAAAGGTGCCTGCGACCATCAGGGTGGTTTACCATGGACAGCTTCGTCCATGGGTCGGAGGTAAGGATCTGATCCTTTATACCATAGGAGTACTGGGTGTGGAAGGTGCGGTTTATAAGGCTTTGGAATTTTCAGGCGATGTGATCAGGAATCTCCCAATGACCCAGAGGCTCACCATGTCCAATATGGCCGTGGAGGCGGGCGCCAAAAACGGCATATTCGAGTGTGATGAGATCACACGCGCCTATATGGAGGGAAGATCAGACAGGGCATCCGTGTTTTTTGTCAGCGACCGGGATGCGGTATATGAAAGGGTGATGGATGTGGGTGTCAGTGATATTGAGCCCCAGGTAGCGTTTCCCCATTCGCCGGACAATGTCAGACCGGTTTCTCAGGCAGGCGCTATCCCGATTGATCAGGTCTTTATAGGTTCCTGCACCAACGGCAGGATAGAGGACCTGAGCGAGGCGGCAGGCGTGCTCAAGGGGCACAGCACCGCCCGCGACACCAGGCTTATAGTAATCCCCGGATCTCCCCTTGTCTACAGGCAGGCGATCAGGGAAGGAATCATTGAGGCCCTTTTGGATGCAGGCGCAGTAATAGGACCTCCCTGTTGCGGCCCCTGTCTGGGCGGTCACATGGGGAT
>DIKH01000103.1:2345-2551 GCA_002424495.1 Desulfobacteraceae bacterium UBA5623 | reverse complement strand
AGAGTACCAGTTCATGTCACGGTCATACTCCAACTGACCACCACCGGCATGACAGACACCACAGGACTCTACCCAGCTCTGGGCGCCCATTTCAAATGATTTTTTGTTGCCAACAGGATCAACATCCTTAGCCGCCAACTGGCGGTTTGAAGGAGGTCAGTACTTGCCGAACATACCGGTTGAATTTTCCCAGTACTTAGAGCCAA
>DIKH01000103.1:545-2284 GCA_002424495.1 Desulfobacteraceae bacterium UBA5623 | reverse complement strand
TTATAGGCCTTGGTATTAAAGCTGAGCCATTCTACTTCACCTGTGGTCTGATTCTCAACACCCTGAGTCTTCACCACGGTCTTGGTGGCGCCGCCGCCATCATAACTTCCCTGAGCGACACCGTCTACCCTTGCAGCAACATGGCTGTTCTCGTCGACGACCTCACCATGGCAGCCGCCACAGGTTGCCCTGGGGCTGTACGCCTCTCCCTGACCTATATTCTTTTTTCCTGCTGTCAAGTCAGCAGGATTATTCCACGTCTTCAATGTTACATCAGGATGTGTGCCGACAAAGGCAGCGTACCCTTGAGATGCAACAACGAGTGAGGCGGTAGTCAGAGCAGAGAGCAATAGACCTCTCTTGTAACTCTTTTTCATAATACTCCTCTATTCTTTAGAATTCATTTCCTTCCCTGTTTTCAGTCTTCATCATAGGAATATTAGACCAAAAACAGCTCCCAGGTGAACAATGCCCTTGGGGGGGCAATTGCATTGCTCGTTGATTCATATCCATTCAAACGGAAAATATCAAATCGTAGTAATGTATGCAAATTACAGGCCAGCAGGAAAGAATCCTTCTCGAAAAAGTTTTTATCCTTATATTTCAGTATACAAGGACACCTGAGCCCCATTCATTTTCAGACACATTCAAACTCCATGACTCTCCTTTTGAGCATTTTGGCTTAGACACTTAGCCCCACTCATATTGGGTACATCACCCTATACGATGCTCAAAAATAGTTGATATTAAAGGTTTATTATCACCATTCGACCATGGGTGAAATGGCGCACCCACATTTGGGCTATTTCACCCACCACTCTTCGCATCAACCGGCGACAAACTCACCGGATAACGCTCAGGCTTGACAGCGACAGCATATTAATGCTTATATCATAGTAAGTTATCATGGCGCGCCCCTCTCATCGAGCTGCAACGTGACTTGTTTTATTATGGTGAGCTGAGCGCTCTTGCTGTGTCGAACCGAGCGCTCTTGGAAAATAAATGTTCCGGATGTCATTCCCGAGTAAGCCCGCCGCTGTCATGTTCAAGGACGCATACCGCTGGCATTCCGAGCGCGCCCACCTGTGTCATTCCCGAGTTCTTTTATCGGGAATCCATGTTCGTGAATTCTGCCGACTATGGATTCCCGCCAGCGCGGGAATGACTGTGGTAGGCTTAAAAAGACAGCGTTGGAGACCTGAAACAATAATGCTGGAGGCACTCACTACCCGCCATGTCTTTACGAAAACTTAAAAGAAGCAAAAAGACCCCTACCCGGACCGCTGACCCTCTTGCCGCTGAACAGTTTTTCAGCAAAGGAAATGAGCACAAAGGTCTGAGCAACCTCGCGGAGGCAGAATCGTGCTTCCGCAGGGCAATTCATTCATTCCCAGGACACGGCAAGGCCTGGAACAATCTCGGCAACCTGCTGCATTCCCAAAAAAAAATAGAAGAAGCCCTGGCCTGCTACAAACACTGTTGTGAAATCCTCACTGACAACGCAGTCTGCTTTTATAATTATGGCAGCTGCCTCCATGAAACCGGAGATTCCGTGGAGGGTGAGAAACAGCTGGCTCATGCCGTAGAACTGAACCCTGAATACCTGGAAGCCTTTATCGAACTTGGCGCCATCCGTCGTCTCATGGGTGACAGCACGGGAGCCGCCGGGGCCCTGCAAGAGGCCCTTCGCTTGCAACCAGACTCATGCCCCTCGCACCGGTTAATGGGCCTGGTCTTAA
>DIKH01000103.1:0-492 GCA_002424495.1 Desulfobacteraceae bacterium UBA5623 | reverse complement strand
TCAGCCGCTACCTGCTGACCCGATATAAAAAATATTCTTCGCCTGACGATCCCGACATTGCAACACTCACGTCCCTTCTTCGCAGCCCCGACCTGACCAATGACAATGCGATATTTCTTCATTTTGGCCTTGGTAAAATTTACGATGATCTGGCAATATACGAGAAGGCCTTTCACCACTATCAACTTGCCAACCAGTTGAAACGAGACAGCCTTGGCGTTGGCTGGATCTCCACAGGCATTGAGCTGAAACGTTATCGCCAGATCTTCCAGTCATCGCTGTTTGCTCGATTTTCCCAGGCATCCGACTCCTGCACCTCAGAGCTTCCGGTTTTCATAGTAGGCATGCCCCGTTCCGGCACAACCCTTGTCGAACAGATCTGTGCCAGCCACTCACTGGTGCAAGGCAAGGGAGAGCTTAAAAAGATAACGCAACTTGTCCATGATCTGCCGAAACAGTGTAAAGGGAAAAAGACCTACCCGGAATGCTTAA
>DIKH01000447.1 GCA_002424495.1 Desulfobacteraceae bacterium UBA5623 | reverse complement strand
CCAGAGAATAATAATTGATGGAATCCAGGGTCGCAAGCGAGGGAAGCCTGCTGTAAAAAGAACCACGCCTTTTTCTCTTGATTGAACGCTCAAGGATCAGATACATGATGGCGCCCAGAAATGTTATGGCAAACATGCCATTACCCATAAAGGCCATTACAATATGGATGGTGAGCCACAGACTCTTGAACTGCTCCCCCACAGGGCCGTTGGTGTGGGGCATGGCCGATGAGATTATCATTAAAAAAACCGCGAAAGGGGCAATGAAGGAGGCAAGCACCCTCAACCTGAATTTTAACTGAAAAACTAGATATGCCAGGATAATGCTCCATGAAAAAAATGACAGGGCAGAGCGAAATTCCAGGACAGGGATAGCCCCCGTGGCCACATATTGAGAAGCAAGAAATATCGTATGAAGGACAAAGCCGGCAACGAGAACCCAGTAAGAACACCGGAACACTGATTTGCGCTGCTTGATCAGATAAAAGATGAATCCCACACTGGCCAGCAGTTCAGATACAAACGCCATATTGAACCATATGGAGATCATAGCCTTTCCTTTGAGAATAAGCGCTTAAGCTTCAGCTCCGGCGGCAATATCCTTCTTAATTCGGTCTCGACCCTCTGCCGGTCATCTTCGGCAAAGGCCTTGAGGACATCGGAGTCTACGATTTCGTTGAAAATCCGGCTGTTTTCTTCCTGTGAAAATCCTGCCAGCAGGACCTCTTTGCGCAGGCGGCCCATCAGATCCAGAAAGGGCTCATATTCCTTTCCGAACTGAGACTCAAGCTGTCTTCTTATGGCTTTAGCAAGGGCCGGGCTTTTCCCTGATGTGGATATTGCAATGGCAAGGTCTTTCCTCCTGACTATGGAAGGGACAATAAAGCTGCAATCCGCAGGCTGGTCAACCGCGTTTACAAGAAGGCCCCTCTTGATGGCCCCTTGGCTTACCTGATGATTCAAAAGGCTGTCATCGGTGGCGGCAAAGACCAGTGTCGCATCGTCTAAGTGATGGTCCTCGAATTCCTTTCCGATCCAAAAAATGCTGCCATTATCAACCAAAGCATTAAGTTTATCAGTCAACTCACTGCTAATAATAGTAATTGATGCCCCATATTCGATCAGTGTTTCAACCTTTCGCTCGGCAACACGACCCCCTCCCACCACGAGGGCTGCTACGCCATCGAGTTTAAGAAAAATCGGATAATAGCCCATTTCAGATATAGCGGTCCGCCATCTCAGTTATGAATTTTTCAACTCCGTCAGGTCCCTGTTTTGACCTGATGTCCTCTATCAGGTTTTGGATCTTGCCGTAGGTTGAGAGGTCAAATGTCAGATCATCGGTGGACCTGTATGCGCCGCCCCGGCGACCCACCCTGTATATCAGCCTTTCAGGGTCAGGCAACTCCTGGTATTTTTTTATTACATCAAGCATCTTTTCCTTGTCCTCAGGCAGCCTTCCGGTGATTTCCTCCAGGAGATTGGTAATATGGTCACTGGTAATCATGCTGGTGATTCCGTCCAGTGTCTCCAGGAACAGCTTGATCTCTTCGACCACCATGTCATCGTCCTGTCTGGTAAAGCTTCCCTCTGTCATTTTTTTATAAAGCCCTGCCACAGGCAGGACCCTGAGGCTGCGGAACCGGATAAAATCAGGGTTTATCTGATTGAGCACCTTTGCCGTCTTAACAGCGTGTTCAACCCACATCTCCTGCCCTCCAAGGCCTGGCATGACATACTCTGATACCTCCATTCCAGCCTCTTTCACCTTTATGCCCGCCTCGACATGCTGGGCTGCCGTGACCCCTTTTTTTATAAATCTGAGCAATGGGTCATAGCCGGTCTCAAGCCCGATATGAATCCTGTTCAGCCCCGCCTTTCTGATCTCCTTAAGGGATTCCACTGACTTTCTGATAATGGTGCGGGACCTGGAATAGCTTGTCACCCGAGTGATCTCCGGGAATTTCTCCTTTAGAAACCTTAAGACCTCAACCATGTCCTCGGCCTTCATGATCAGGTTATCCGCATCCTGCAGAAAACAGGCGCCGGTACCATAATACAGCCACATGGTGATGCCGCGGAAGCATTCACCGTAACCGGACTGACCGAATATGTGACTGATCACCCTGTCGTCCGCCCTGCCGCCGGAGCCAAGCTTAAAGGAGATTGAGATAATCTCATCCGCAATTTCTCTGGCAGTTTGGATGTCCTGCTTGATTTCTTCAACCGTCCTCAGGGAAAATTTCTTTTTCTTATATGTCCTGCAAAAAAGGCACTGGTTCCAGGGGCAATTCCTGGTCACCCGCAAAAGCAGACTTCGCGCCTCACTGGGCGGTCTGATAGGGCCCTGTTCAAAGGCAAGTTCTTTTTTGTTCAAATTTAAAGTTGGTCCGGATTTCATATCCATTCTGACTTCTGTCTCCTTACTTCAAACTTCAGCATCATGCCACTTGCCAATCTGATTGCCTCGTCCCTGTTCTTCACCTCGCCTGCATCCTGTGCCTGTCTTATCTCTTTCAGCACCCTTCCCATCTGAGGTCCGGGGCTCATGCCGATGGCGATCAAGTCCTTTCCTCTGATCAAATCTTGACGGCCCAATTGGGTCTTGATACGCCCATAATAGGCGGCCACGGTCTTCTTTGACCACTCGATGAAGTTTTCCTGCTCCGCGGCATCTGAATCAGGCCCCAGGGTGGCCATAGTATCCGCCATTTCAAGGATTATCAAGGCAATGATGTCATCCCCCAATTTTCGGAACCAGCGCATCAGTGTGCTTGTCTTTACCTCCGGCCTCGAAAGACTCAGCAGATGCATGTGCTCGGCAATCATGGCGCACAGAAAGTCACGGTCCTGATTGGACATCTTAAGCCTCGATGCGATCGCTTCCATGATCTCAGTCCCCTTCTCTGCGTGGCCGTAAAAAGTCAGATGAGCCCCAGCCGGTCCATTGCTGCGGCATTGCGGTTTGGCAACATCGTGAAAAAGCGCGGCCAGCTTGATCAATGGCAGCCTGTTGCCTTCATTCAGGTTATTGGCTACACTTTGATGAACAGGTTCAAAAAAGTTCTGAAGATTATTTATAATATCTTCGCTATACTCCATGGTCATCATTGAATGGTCCCAGACATCGAGGTGATGGCAGCTGTTTTGGCCGCAACCCTTCATTGGTCCTGCTTCCGGAAATATGGCATCAATCACACCAAGTTCATCCATCATTTTTATAAAATATGAGGCGCGTTTCGCATTAAAGATTCCCAACAACTCCACCAAAATCCTTTCGGACGATACGGTTGCAATCAAGGCCGCAGACTTTTTTATAGCTGACAGGGTCGAGGACTCAACTGTAAAATCAAGTTCAGCCGCAAGCCTGAAGGCCCTCAGGATTCTTAATGGATCATTTAAAAACGTCTCAGGCCCGGTGGCCCTGATCATCTGATTTTTGATGTCATCGGCCCCATTCAAAGGGTCAATGACCTCACCATGCTCTCCCCCAGGCCCAAGCCTGATGGCCATGGCATTGACTGTAAAATCCCTGAGCAGCAAATCATCGCTGATGGCCGTTCCACGGACAGGGGCGATATCCACAAACACATCAGGTGAATCCCTGTCCACCACCCGGAAACATTCCTTGTCCGTCTCCTCCCTGAAGGCGACAATAGCGGCGTTTCTGTCACGGGCAATAAGCGAGGCCAATCTCTTAGGATCACTGCTTGCAATGTCAATGTCTTTCGTAGGACGGCCAAGTAAATGATCCCGTACTGCCCCGCCGACCAGATAGCAATCAGGAGCGTCGCTTCCCAAAGGTTTAAGCCGCGTTGAAAGGATGTCTGTGATACGGCCCAAGAGATTTCCTTAGAATTTAAAAAACAGAAAAAATATTCAAATTTTTTGTATTAAAAAAGTTTTATTGAAAGGATTTCCCTGTAATGGAAAAAGTCTTTGTCTGTGGTAAAGATGGGGACATCCAATCCAGTTGCAACAGCACATATGAGGAAATCAATATGAGAACCTTGAATTCCTTTTTTTCTGCATTGATTACACATTTCGGCTGCTAATTCATAATCAGAATTTCGAATAGGGGCATTTTCAAAAAATGAGAGTTTTTCCTTCAATCTTTTAAATTTGCGGAGATCACTGTAACCAGATAGAATTTCTTGACGAATTGGACCTATAATAAGAGCCCTCTGATCTCTGATTAGAGATGTAAGTTGCTCTATCTCATATTAATATTCTTCATTTCGAGTACGTAAGGCATAAGACCAGATGGGAGTATCAACAAGAACTTTCACCGGCTTCTTCCTTGTTTGTAATCGTAGTTGGGGTCTGGGTCCATCTTTCCAAAAAGATCCATTATTTCAAGCTGCTTATGTCTGTTTATGAATTCTTGCAGGGCCAAATTGACCGTTTCTTTTTTGGTTTTCAACCCACTGACTTCTAATGCTTTTCGAAGCAATTCAGGATCTATGGCTAGGTTTGTGGCCATTCTTAACCTCCCTTTGACACATATTTTCACACAATATAACACACAATCCAATGCATGTCAAAGTCAGCGTCACGGCTCACCGGCAGAATGAAGCACCAGAGGAATCCCCGCCAGTGAGCCGATTTTTAGTCGCTCTTCTTATTTTCTGAACAGGGCATTCAGGGCCTTGGGGATAGTGTCGTTTGGGCTTACCTTATACCACGCCTCCATAATCCTGGCATCCTGGCCGATCAGAAATGAAGAACGGATGATTCCTTCGTATTTTTTGCCATACATGGATTTCTCTCCCCATGACCCATAGGCATCCGCCACTTTGTGATCGAGATCTGAAAGGAGGGAAAACCCCAGATCATGTTTTGAATCGAACTTTTTTTGCGTATCCGGAGGATCAGGGCTGATGCCGACAGCTATTACGCCAAGTCGTTCAAGATCTCCCTTTGCATCCCGGATACTGACCGCCTGTTTGGTACAGCCGCCAGTATTTGCTTTTGGATAGAAATATAAAAGCAATATTTTTCCCTTGAAATCAGACAACTTCACCTTTTTTCCATTTTGATCCGTCAAGTCAACTACCACCACCAGAGGTG
>DIKH01000131.1 GCA_002424495.1 Desulfobacteraceae bacterium UBA5623 | reverse complement strand
CAATTTTCTAACCGGAAATTACTGGTTCAGAGTGATACTTCGACGTTCGTGCCTTCTTGGGCAACCGCTTGATCTTTTCAAACAGGTCCGGATCCTTATCCCGAATCTCTTTGATCGTATGCAGATATTTCAATTCGCTTTCCCCTGCATCATCCTCGCCTTCCAGTGTCTGGCTGGAAATCAGGCGGTCAAAAAGCTCGTGGGAACCTATGGGTTCACCCTCAGTCAACAGTTCTGCATCGCCGCCCAGGAGGGTTAGGAAGGCATTGATCTTGGCCTCCGCCGCCTCTTTGAGCTTGATCTGGTCATTGGATTGTGTGGTTGGGAAGAAATTAAAGGTGTGAATTTTATCAAAAGGCGTATCCACCCTGTTTATGCGGCCGACCCGCTGCATCATTCTAGTGGGGTTCCAGGGGATATCATAGTTGATCACCGTATTGGAACGGTGCAGGTTTACGCCCTCGGCCAGCACCTCTGTAGAGACCAGTATCCTGTAGATATCCTTCGGATGGCGGGCGCGGGCGTCAAAATTTTCAATCACTTTGTCGCGCGTCACTTCTCCTGAATCGCCGGTATAACATAACACCTTGTCGGGGAATTTTTTATGCAAATTTTTAAACAAATAGTCGGCTGTTTCTTTGGATTCCGTAAAGACAATCAAATGATTTTCCCGAAAGACTGAATTTGTTGACAGTTCCCTCATGAATTTTAAGAGCTTGGGATCACGGTCAAGATGCATCCATAGTTTTTTTGTCTCCATAAGAACATCATGGTCGTGCTGAAGATCATGCAGAAAAGATTCCGTAAAGTCGCTGCTTGGATATCGTTCAGCCTTGCCTTCATCTATCAGACGCTGAACGGCCTCATCGTCATCGTTTTCCAGCATTTCAAATATCTTGTTCGTGTGCTTCTTACTCACATAGACATTACCGTTGTTGTATTCTTTTATAAACATTTCATAAGAGTGTAGAAAACGATCTATTGAATTTCTGAAGGCGAAGAAACTGCTTTCCAAACGTTTGACCAGCAGTATTTTCATGAACCGGCCCATGTTCCGCTGGGATTGCTTTTCAAGCTGGTCTACCTTGCCTTGATAATAGAGCAAGGGCATATAACGGGCGTATTTGAACTTTTGCGCAATAAGCTCTATGGTGTTGTTGAATATCGCATCTTCGTTTTCATTGAATTCATAAAAAAAGGGGATCGGCTTTTCCACTTCGGGAAATTTTAGCCCTTGAATGGTGATGTCATCGGAAAAATATTTTTCCACTTCTGTCCGGGTACGACGCACCATTAGATATTTCAGGACCTTTTCCCTTATTTCCCGGGAGTTTTCTTTAATAGCGTTGATGTACTCATTATAATCTTTCTGACGGTCCAGTCTCTTCAGTTTTCGGTCCAGCCGGCTGAAAAAGGCCTCCAGGTCAGGCAGATTGGGAATGGTGCTCTTCTTGGCCTTCTGAAAGAGTTTGAGCAGGCTTAGAATATCTCTGGGCGCATTGTTGTAAGGTGTGGCTGTTACCAGAATCACCCTCTTGCCGCGGCAGATTTCCGCCAGCTTCTCGTAAGTAACCGTTGTTTCAGTTCGAAAGCGATGGGCTTCATCAATGATGATATTGGTATATTTTTCAGTTCCTCTGTAGAGCAGGTCATCCAGTTTTCCCAGTGACTCAAAGTCGGCCGACACACGAAATTCGGAAAACACGTTGGGCCAGGAGCCGGGGTTGGTTTTTTCAAGCAGCACCGGAGGGGCAATGACCAGCGTTCTGCCGTCAAGCTGTCCCGCCAGCATGGCGGAGACATAGGTCTTGCCCAACCCTACGACATCTGAAATAAAAACGCCGCCATACTCCAGGAGTATTTTTTTTGCATTTAAAACCGCCTGTTCCTGGTATTCGAGTTTTTTGAATTCAGGGGGAAGATATTTTATAAATACCTCGTCGGTCTGGCTGAGTTCATCTTTGAAATATTCATACAGAAATTTAAGATAAAGTTGGTATGGTGTGATGTTCTGACTGAGCCAGGTCTTTTCCTGAATGGTCTGAACATATTTTTCACCCACATCCACAGCGTCTTTCCATAATTCATCAAACTTTTGGCGGGCAAATTCAAAATCGCTGCGGTTTTTCAACTCCACATTAAATTCCAGATTATCCGCTAAACCCGCCCGGGTGAAATTGCTGGAACCGGTAATGACACGGCCAACATCCCGGTCACCCTCTTTGAAGGCCATGATGTAAAGCTTGGCATGAATATGTTGCGATGGATAGGCCCTTATTTCCAGTTTTTCATTCCTTATCCATTCAATGAGCTTATTCACCCCATCTTCAACTTTTTGATTGTCTTCTGAATCAGTCAACTCCTCTTCTACAAGATGTTCAACTTCTTCTTTTGTTTCGGCGTGTGAGAATTCAATGACATTTTGGTTTGGTTCCCTGGCTTTGAGCATCAAATCATATGTCTGTCTGTTGGTGCTGATACCGATAAGAATTCGAATCTTTTCAGTTTCTTCCAGGGAATTATACAACATATGAAATCCACTGGCATAAAAATACCCAACAAGACAGTCAAAAAGAGAGGTGTCTTTTATCAACACTTCAAATCTGTCTTTGAGGCGTTGATTATTTTCGTTTGTTATAAATGTCAGATCTGTATTCATTAGGATTTTTTTGTAAGGCTTTTCGCTTGTTCAGTCAACTACTCGATGAGCCTCTTCCCATCTTTTTCCTTCGTCCTTACGCGTCTGCCGGACCAGATCATCAATCAGCACCTTGGGGTGGACCTTTTCCTGGATATACAAGGGCTGCGCATGCACTACCAGATCCGACCAGTCCTGTTCGTCCTTTCCCCTCCAGACAAGGTGAGGGTCGAGATAGCGGTTGCGGCGTTCGTAGGCGATCCGAATGGGGTTTTCCTCATCCTTTCGCATCACCGACTGGGACTCGGCAGTGGGGATGTATTTGCGCCTGGCCTCCTCGTGCGTAATGGTTTTTACGGTTTTGTTCTTGGCCATGATTTTAAAAAGTGTCAAGAGTGAAGAGTGAAATTCTATATTTCACGAATCAGACTTCAGACTCCACATCCTCCTTTTTTCGTTGTCTGTTCTGCACTTCTTAACAATCGAGGTCAAAATCGCAACAAGTTCGTCTGCTTTATAGCTGAGCTTATCTCCAATGCCGGCGGCTGATTGTCATCAGATCTTCTGGGGTAAGGCATGGAATATTTACATGAAATTCTTCAAGAAATCCAGTGAATTCTGAAATCATGCCAAATCGGAACATCTTAGCTTTTTTCAAATTGGGGAGACCATGGGTTCGCGGGTTTTGAGATTCCACGCCCCTGGCTGGAACCCCAAAACATCTAACCCATCCAAAGCGTTTCCCAATTTTTCATTTGTTGACTTTACGACATCCTTATACTAGATATATCCTCTTTTGAATCAGGATCTCGGGGTATTCAAATCCTTATGACTTATTGAAGGGTTACAAACAGAAAAACTATGGAGGCCGCGGAGGAACGCCCGGTTTGGATAAGGAAACCTTAAAATCAGAACTTAAACTTCTTATTGTCGAGACCCTCCGTCTGGAGGATGTAGACCCTGATTCGATCGTGGATGAGGAGCCGATCTTTGGAGATGGTCTGGGCCTTGATTCCATTGATGCCCTTGAGCTTGTTGTCGCCATTGAAAAAAAATACAGTGTCCTCATCGAGGACGAAGAGGTGGGAGTTGAGGCCTTTGCCTCGATTGAGGCCCTGGCCGATTTTATCATCAATAAAAAATCATGATAGATTCTTAGACTGCGTCTGAGAACTATAGCCACAACTCAGATGAATCTCAATAACCTTAAAATCCCCAAGATAGTATCTGATGAGCTTCTTAAGATAACCGCCAATGCGTCAAACGGCAATCTTATTAAGGCCCTTAATATACTGGAAAAATTTGCCTCAATCAAATGGCACCACCGGGGGTTTGCCTCCCTCAGGCGGATGATAGAGGAGGACCACCCAGGCATACAGGCAACCCGCAGGATTTTAAAAAACGCAAACCCCGCCGCCAGATCAGCAGTAATGAACAACATGATACTCGGGTGCCTCTTGCTTGGCTACCGGAAGAGGCTTGATTTTTACAATAAACATGGTGTGGCGCCCCCAGGCACCCTGATGATCAGTCCCACCATGCGCTGCAACCTCAACTGTTACGGCTGTTATTCAGGCACCCATGACAAGACTAATGAGCTGACCTTTGATGAGGTGGATCGGATAGTTACCCAGGCATCCGACGCAGGGACCAATTTTATAATCGTGCTGGGCGGCGAGCCCTTCATGGTGCCGTGGTTGCTGGATATGATTGAAAGGCATTCTTCTATGGCCTTCCAGGTGTACACCAACGGTCTTTTAGTTGACGATGAGAAGGTGGAAAGGCTGGCAAGGCTGGGCAA
>DIKH01000051.1:9409-21112 GCA_002424495.1 Desulfobacteraceae bacterium UBA5623 | reverse complement strand
TCCATTTTAGTTGTCTATAAAAAAAGCCGCTGTAGTATTAACTTATGGCGAAAGCTCGGCCTTTGCGACTTTGGGGGAATATTCCAAAATAGCCTTGGACTTCTTGTTTGGTTGAATTGATTGAATGGCTGATAACCGGTAACCTTAGAGTAGATACGAAACTGAGTGAAATCAGAGGCTTTTTGTTGAGCATGTGTTGATGTTCCTGCACCGTTATTTGTTTGCCTGATTATTTCGAGAAATCAAGAAAGATATCTTTATATCTTGAGCGCATTAGGGACATCTGATATGCTTATCTAGCAGGAGGGCCATAGTATGAAAAAAAAACTTGGTACGGTTTTGGATGATGAATTATTGTACAGGGCCAAAAAGACAGCCTTAGCCCAGAGGATATCTTTGAGTCAACTACTTGAAAATGCGTTGAAAACATATCTTATAATGATCGAAGAAAAAAAGAGTAGCGAAAAAAATATAGTAAATGAAACAAAAGGGACAATGAAGATCTCCCCTTCCATGCTTAAGACTATTATGGAAGAAGAAGGTGTTTATGAGGCTTGATGAAGTTCAAAAAGGGGAGAGGGTTTTTATTGGTGCAAATATTTTCATTTACCATTTTACAGGTGTGCCTAATGAATGCAGCGACTTTTTAGCTCGTTGTGAACAAAAAGAAATCTTCGGCTTGACCTCTGTAAACGTATTGCTTGAGGTTCTTCACCGTTTGATGATGATCGAGGCTGTGAAAAAGAAACTTGCAAACCCACCGGATATTGCAAACAAATTGACAAAACATCCTGAAATAATTAAACAACTTAATGAATACTACATAAACACCCAAAAGATCGCAGAAATGGGCATAGCGGTGAAGCCTCTTCCGTATGATGCAATTCTTAAGAGCCATTCATTCAGGGTAGGTTACGGATTAATGGTTAATGATTCCATGATCATTGCAAGTATGCAGGAAGAGGGAATCAAAACGCTGATAACCAATGATGATGGCTTTTCAGAGGTTGATAGGATATCAGTATATAAGCCCCATGATGTAAAGATTTAATATTTAAACTCACAGTTACCATAATTCGGCCAGTTGCTGAGAGACATTTTGTTTTACTTGGAGCTGGTTACTGTCATGCCAAGGATTTCACCCACCTAAGTTTTTTGACCTTTTGCAAATTTTGGTATAAAAACTGAGCCTTTGTTGGGCCGCTGGGATCGAAGCCCATGGGTATTGGGAAAAATTTTTAAAAAGGGTCAACTTTCATGGAAAGCCTAAAGAAAAAGCAGCAGAGGGCGGGACAGATTTTTGATATACTAAACCCGATCTATACCGAAGAAAAGACGGCCCTTGAATACACGAGCCCCTTTGAACTCCTGATTGCGACAATACTGTCTGCACAGTGCACGGACAAACAGGTCAATGTTGTCACAAAGACCCTTTTCAAAAAGTATCAAGGCCCTGGGGATTTTATAAAGGCGCCTGTCTCGGAGCTGGAAGGGGATATCCGGCCCACGGGTTTTTTCAGGAACAAGGCAAAAGCGATAAAGGGCTGCTCCAAGGGACTGGTTGATCTATACGGAGGTCAGGTCCCCTCCACCATGGAAGAGTTGATCAGGCTGCCTGGGGTTGGGAGAAAGACGGCGAACTGCGTGCTGGGTGCGGTCTTTGATGTGCCGGGGGTGGTGGTGGACACCCATGTGACCAGGCTTAGCGCAAGGCTTTCTCTCTCCGACAACAAAAACCCCGATCTGATAGAAAAGGATATTGAAAGACTCCTGCCCAAAGAAAGGTGGCGGCGTTTTTCAGATGTGCTGGTTTATCACGGAAGAGAGGTCTGTAAAGCCAAAAAGCCGGACCATGATCGCTGCGCGATCATTCACCTGTGTCCGTCAAGCGGAATATAGTGCCTGCGGCACAATTTTGAATTTTTAATTTTGAATGTTGAATTTGAGGAAGATAGTCAAAACATTTTAAGACTTAATTTGAAAAATATTAACCGGAGCATAAAAGATGTATCGAAATAAACCAAAACCCTCTAATTTTCGCACGTTTTGTGTTTTTGCGCTCTTGTTTTGGCCAACACTTTGTTTTGGAACGACCGACACGGTTAGTCTGCCTGTCACGATTGATTACCCATTCCTCAGTTCCTTTGTTATTCATCAGTATTATACTTTGCCCGGTCAAAAGGCGGTGCCGGTGGAATATGACGACGGCTGCACCAGGGTGGAACTCTGGGAGCCAAAAATATCCGCTCAAGAGTCTCTGATCAGATTTGAAAACCGCATCAAAATCACCCTTGGGGCGCCTGTCCTGGGAATGTGTGCAAGGCTGAAAAGCTGGGAGGGATACCTGGAGGTGTTGCAAAAGGTCAGCCTGGATCAAAATACTCCCACTATCAGTTTCCAGACGGTTGAATCACGGATTTATAATCTCAAGCATGTCCGGACCACTATGGCCAGTTCCCTATGGGATCTGGTCCAGGCCAATGTCCTGCCTTTTTTGGACAAGACAACCGTTGATCTGTCCATGCCGTTAAACGAGTTAAAAGGGTTTTTGCCTCTCCTTTTTGCCGCGGATGACAAGACCCGCATTGAAAAATGGCTTGGCACCCTCAGGCCCGGGCAGCTGCGCATTGACCCGGATGCGGTCAGACTGGATTTTTTAATGGATGTAGAACTCCTGCCCCAGCAGAAAGATGCCGTGGAGGCACCCACCCCGGAAGAGATCGAGAGTCTGGCCAAGACATGGGAGGCTTGGGACTCATACCTGGTCTATCAGATCCAGTCCTTTACCGGAAAGCCTCTTACCCGTGGCGAGAGGGCGGATATATTGGAGACCGTCCTGGAAACCAGATATGGCTTTATAACCGCCCTTAAGGAAAACGCCTTGGGCCGTGACCTGGTGGGTGAGCAGTTCATATGGTCGTGGCAGAAGATTACCGGGATGATGAAAAAATACCTTGTCCAGCAGATGTCAGACTCACCCCTTTATTACCTTGCCTTTATCTCCTCAAGCGATGCCCTGGCGGTCTTGCAGAAAATCGGGCCTTCCATCGGGCTGGACATCAGCAGGGATGGCCTTGTCAGGCTGGCCAGACTGATAAGCCAGGGCAAGACCGATCCGCTTTTGGAGTATTCATACGCAGTAGACCCCGGCCTGCGCACGCTCCTGGGTTTTGGCCCCCCGCTGGATGAATCAGGCCCGGCCTTTGACATCCAGGAGCTGGATATGCCTGAAGAAGACAAGGAAGAGCCGGTTGGAATCCAGGTAAGAAATTGGAGGGAATTTTGGACCGCCTCTGCATACGCCGGTGTGGTCCCATCCGACAAACTGGAAGCCATTAAGCCATGGATACCGAGCGATGAGGCAATTAAGGATTACCTGGACAGGGTCAAACAGGTTATAGAACTGGCGGTTGTTTCCACCCTTGCAAAAAACCGTCATGAGGAAAAGGATTATCCGTACTTTCGCCCCCTGTGCCTCGCCACTGCATGGCAGGAGAGTTGCTGGAGGCAGTTTATCAAAGAAAAAGGTAAGGTGCGTTATGTTATTTCCTGCAATAACACATCGGTGGGATTAATGCAGGTAAACGAACGTGTCTGGAGGGGGGTTTATAAGCCTGAAAATCTCAGGTGGAATATCGAGTACAATGCCAGCGCAGGCATAGAGATCCTGGAGCAGTACCTGCAAAAATATGCGTTGAAAAAGATGGATAAGAAGAATCCCCTGGATCACGACACACTTTGCCGGACAGTATATGCGATGTACTATGCCGGCCCGGGTGGATTCAATAAATTCCTGAACAGGAACAAGACCAAGTCCTATATCAGGCCGGATGAACTCTTCTGGGAGAAATACCTCCTGGTAAAAGAGGGGAAATTCGACAAGGTCGCAGATCCAGCATCCGGTCATTAAAGAAAAGAGTCGGTATATGAGCGGATTAATCAAGGATGATCAGTGGGTATATATTGTAGTTCATGGGCCTGAGGGCAATGAACAGCTTTTGGGTCAGCAGGATGAGGAATTTCATGTCTCGTTTGTGCCGGTCTTTTTAAAAAAAGAGGCGGCATTGATGAATCTGAACCTGCTCGCCAGGGAAAAGGGCCGCAACTATGATGTGCAGGCGATACTTTATGAAGACCTGGTCGCAAGGATTGGAGGGCAGGGTTTTATGATATTTATCTTGGACGGCAGCGGCAAGGTGCTTGAAAAAATTGATCCGCAATTAGAGGACAGGGTGGTTCATTGAGGAAGGCCAATTGAGATCTGGCTGGAGCATAAGGCCATAGGGTGTGACCGGCATCCTGCTGCGCAGGCTGCCGGTCACACCTGTTCAATCATTTTGCAATATGGAACAACTGCTTTACCGCTGTCCAGCCCATCTGCCTGCGCAGGATGCCAAGCTGGTCCTGGAGGGGAAGCTGCTTGGGGCAGACATCCTCACAGGCCAGAAGCCCCATGCATCCGAAGATGCCCTCGTCGGTCCCCACGACTTCAAAATACTCTTTTTCGGTCCTTTCATCTCTGGGGTCCATTATAAACCGGGCAATGCGATTTAAGGCCACTGCCCCCAAAAAATCCTGCCGCATATTTGCGGTCCCGCAGGCTGCCACGCAGCAGCCGCATTCCACACAGCGCTCCAGCTCATAGATCTCTTCGGCCAGGGCATTATTCATTCTTTCTTCCTGGACGGTCGGATCCATCTTCTTGTTTGTGTGAACCCAGGATTCCACCTTCTCATTCATCGCACTGAACCATGTGCCTGTATCAACCGACAGATCGCCCACCAGCTTAAATACAGGCAAAGGCATCAGGGTGATCTCATCTGGCAGGTCTTTTGTCAGGGTCTTGCACGCAAGGCCTGGCCTGCCGTTGATCACCATTGCGCAGGCCCCACATATGCCTGCACGGCAGCAAAAATCAAAGGTCAGTGAATGATCCTGCTCCTCCCTGATCTTCGTAAGGGCGATGTAGAGGGTCATTCTCTCTGCCTCTTCAAGAACAAAGTTGTCCGTATGAGGAACTGACTCGGGGTCCTGTGGGTTGTAACGGAATATATTGAATGTCAATCTTCTTGTCATATCATGCTCCCCTTAGCTCTCAACTGATGATTTTGGTTGAGCCGTAGCCCCTGTCTCCGGGGGGAAGCTCAATGACCTTTGTAACAGGCTCGTAATTAAGGGTGGGTAGCACGTCCCCCTCCTTCCAGGTGGCAAGGGTCCTCTTGAGCCAGTCCCCGTCGTTCCTTTCAGGAAAGTCTTCTCTGGCATGGCACCCGCGGCTCTCCGTGCGGACGCAGGCCCCATGTGCCACACACAGGGCCAGTCTCAACATCCCCTGTATCTTTATTGCAAGGCTAAGCTCCGGGCTTGCACCAATGCCGTTTGAGTGGAGCCCCACCTTTTTTGAACGCTCGTAGATCACCTGGAGGTTGTCCACTGCCGATTGAAGGTCCTTGCCGTTTCTGAATATACCTACCTTGTCCATCAATTGATCCTGCATTGCGTTACGGACGGCATAGACATTTTCCCTTCCATCCTTGCACCCGACAAGCCGTTCAATCCGTTCCTTGTCTATTGCCACTCGGTCCTTTATTGCCTGGGTGTTGAATTTGACCTCATAGCCCTTGAGAAATTCCACCAGCTTTATGCCCACTATCCTTCCCGCAACGATGGTCTCGGCAAGGGAGTTGCCGCCCAAGCGGTTGAATCCGTGCATATCCCAGCAGGCCGCCTCTCCGGCGGAAAAAAGCCCTTTGAGTCCGTAGGCGGCCCCGTCCTTATTGGTCCTAACCCCTGCCATGGTATAGTGCTGCGCAGGCCTTACAGGGATCAACTGGGTGATCGGGTCCACCCCCAGAAAATTATTGCAGATCTCTTCCACCTCTCTCAATTTTGTCTTTATATGATCAGCCCCGAGGTGTCTGATATCCAGCCACAAATGATTGCCGTAAGGGCTTGGCACGCCCTTTCCCTGGCGTATGTGATGGGTCATCCAGCGGGAGACCACGTCTCTGGATGCAAGCTCTGCCTTAGTAGGTTCGTATTCGTGCATAAAGCGTTTTTCATCAACATCCAGGAGTGTCCCTCCGTCACCACGGCACCCTTCTGTGACCAGGATGTGTGTCGGCACGATGCCCGTGGGGTGGAACTGGATGGCCTCCGGGTTTCCAATTGGCACAATCCCTGTATCCAGGGCGATTATGGCGCCGGAGCCATCGTTGATCACCGCGTTTGTCGTCTCACGGTAGATTCTTCCGTAGCCGCCGGTGGCGATCAGAGTCGCCTTTGCCAGATAGACCCTGAGTTTTCCTGTCTTCATGCACCTTGCAACCGCACCCATACAGGTCTCGCCGTCGTGTATCAGGCTTATAGCCTCCATACGGTCGTGGACCCTGACGCCTGCCTCTACGGCCTTGTTGTCCATGGTGTATAATAGTGTGTGGCCGGTGCCGTCAGACGTATAGCAGGTACGCCATTTTGCCGTCCCGCCAAAGTCTCTTGCGGTAATGAGACCTTCCTTTTCCTTGGCCTCAACCTTTTCAAACTGCTTTCCCCCCTTGTAATAGGTGGATTTTCCCGGCACCACACGGTTCCAGGGTATGCCCCAAAAGGCCATTTCTCTGACTGCTATCGGCGCTGTCTCGGCAAACATGCGCGCGACCTCCTGGTCGCATCCCCAGTCAGAGCCTTTAACCGTATCTTGAAAATGGACATCAGGGTTGTCCCCTTGGCCCATTGCACAGTTGCCCAGTGATGCCTGCATGCCACCCTGGGCAGCAGATGAATGGGATCTTCTAGGAGGAACAATGCTCAGGCATATGGTGTCAAAGCCTGCCACGGCCGCTTCGACCGCAACCCTTTCTCCGGCAAGCCCTGCTCCGATACTCAGCAAATCGGTATATATGGTTTCCAATGCTTGACTCCTTCATTAAGCGGTATAAGGTTTAGGGTATAAGGAAAACCTTCCTATAAAAAATCCACAACCTTATACTTGTATCACTTGTATCAAAATAAACCGGACGATGGTGATCAGCCCGATTGCGATAAAGATCAAGGTCAATATGTTTTCAAACCCCTTAAATCCCTGTCTGGTCTTTCGTTTTATAAATCCCCACTTGACTGCTATGCGATAAAAACCAATGCCCACGTGAAGCTCGACCATGGGCAGCAGTATCAGATAGAATACCAGCCAGAATCCTCCCTGTATCCTTGCAGCACTCTTCTGGGCTGTAATGGGCAGATCGGTCAACACCGTCCACATATGTATGGCCCCCATGATCAGTATGATCATCGCTGTTACCGCCTGCACCACCCAAAGCCAGGTGTCCTTGTGGTGAAGCATCTTGCCGTGCTTCCACATGGTGGATTGCTGCTCCGTGCGAAACGGGACCTTTCGCGCCGCCAGGGCAAAGTGCAACAGAAATGTCAGCCCTATCATAGGTCCGCCAACCTGTGCCATGTAAGAGTCTTCAAAAAACTTTGCAATGGTATTCATAGCATCAACACCAAAGTTTACACTCGCCACCAATATCATGTGGCTCCACATAAACAGGATCAGGCCCGCTCCTGTCAGCATCTGTAGCCAGTCAAGATAGGCTGATATCCCGCTCTGCGGCCGAACATATATGGTTGTATCAATTGCCATGCCTAACCCCCAGTTCCGATCCTAAAATAATATAAAATTTTTACCCGATGAAAAAAACGGTTCTTCAATAATACCAACAATTGCCATTGTCAAGGGAATATAGCTCAAAGAAGTTGAGTGTTGTTTAGTTGAGGCAGGTTTTTGCATTTTTTCCTTGACACCAAATAAAAGATTTATCTATAAGGGCGCGGTAAATACCAGGCGCCGGGGCATCTAAAAGTTTATTATTGATTTTATTTGCTGAAGGGCGCCTAAAGTGAACAGACGCGCGTGAAAATGAGCTTAAACGGCCTACTACTTGACAAACGGTCCTCCATCATCAAAAAATGGCGCGATCTTGTCATTAGTACATATCCCATTGACACACAGAGGTTTCTTAAAAGAGAGAAAGACCGGTTTTCAAACCCTGTCGGTCAGACCATTGCAGAGGATCTGGAGATCCTCTACGATCAATTGATCAAAGACAATGATATTGACCAGATTTCAAGGAGTCTTGACAACATAGTCCGGATCAGGGCGGTGCAGGATTTTAAGCCTTCTGCGGCAGTGGGGTTTGTCCTTGCATTAAAAAGGCTGATCAGGAAGGAAATCGGGGTAGACACTGGGCAGGGTGAGACCAAAGATGACATGGAAGCGCTTGAGGAACGAATAGAAGCCGCGGCGCTCCTGGCCTTTGATATATATGCCGGGTGCAAGAAAAAGCTGTACGAATTGAGGGTCATCGAGGCGACAAACCAGGTTTCCAGCTTACTCGAGAGGGCGAATCTTAAAGTTGAAATCCCGGAATTTGATCCGGTTCTTTAGATCTAGATTGTAGTTCATATCACCTGAAAAACAGGCGATTAATAGTGGCTGAACGAACAAGAGTGAGGTAATAACCTATGAATTTTATTCTCGGTATGGTGATTGCCGCCATAGGCATGGGGCCGGTTGTCATGATCCCCCTGGTGGGTGTAGGGGTGCTTAAGCTTAACTTCTTTTTTGGGGTAATCGTCCCATATGCTGCCCTGGCTATTTTTGTCATAGGAATTATTTATCGGGTTATGAACTGGTCACGTTCGCCGGTGCCTTACCGCATCCCGACAACTGCCGGGCAGGAATGGTCCTTTCCGTGGATAAAGTCAAATCCAATTGACAATCCCAAAAATACCTGTGGCGTGGTGGCACGGATGATCTTTGAGGTGCTGACCTTCCGGTCGCTTTTCAGACACACTAAACTGGAATACAGAAACACTGAAACCGGGCCTAAGATAGATTATGAATGGGAAAAGTGGCTGTGGCTTGCGGCCCTGGCGTTTCATTATTCATTTCTGGTCATCTTTTTGAGGCATTTCAGGTTCTTTATGGAACCGGTTCCTGGATTTGTCCATCTCCTTGAGAAACTGGACGGTTTTATGCAGTTGGGCCTTCTGCCAATAAACGGGCTGGGCACTCCCGGCGTGTACCTGACAGATATGCTGCTGATGCTTGCAGTGACATATCTCCTTCTCAGAAGGATTTACATCCCCCAGGTCCGATATATCTCTCTTCCGGCAGATTATTTTCCCTTGTTTTTGATCCTTACCCTGGGCACTACGGGGATACTGATGCGATATCTGATCAGGGTGGATATCACTGCCGTCAAAGAGCTGGCCATAGGGCTATTCACCTTGCACCCTGTCGCCCCGGAGGGTATCGGCGTAATTTTCTATGTACATCTTTTTTGTTTATGTGTCCTTATCGCCTATTTTCCATTTAGTAAACTCATGCACATGGCAGGAATATTTTTGAGCCCCACAAGGAATCTTGCCAACACCAGCCGTATGGTCAGACACGTTAATCCGTGGAACTATCCGGTGAAATTTCATACCTACGAGGCCTACGAAAACGAATTCAGGGAACATATGATAGAGGCCGGCCTTCCGGTTGAAAAGGGGCTTGACTCAGAGCCAGCCAAAAAAGCGGAAGAAGAATAACGTAGAGTTAAGGAGTAGACATGGCAGATACACCCAAACCAGAGGAATTATCGAAGATTGATCATGCGCCTCCCCTGATGGAAGGCTGGATGGACGTCCCGGCAGAGATCAGGCCGGGCATTTATTGTTACGGCGGAAAGGCCAAGAATGTTGCCGCCGTCGGCATGCCCAACCCAAGGGACTGGAACCCTGCGGATGATGACTGGAAGCTGCCTGAAAACTGGGAACAGATCATTGATGAGGGGATGAGGGACAGGCTTGATAAATACCGCTCCTTCAAGCTCTTCATGGATATCTGTGTCAGGTGCGGGGCCTGTGCGGACAAGTGTCATTTCTTTATCGGTTCAGGCGATCCCAAGAACATGCCGGTGATGAGGGCGGAACTCCTAAGGTCGGTCTACAGAAAAAAGTTTACCGCCGCGGGTAAGATATTGGGGAAAATCGCCGGCGCAAGAAAACTTACAGAGGAAGTGCTGAAAGAATGGTGGACATATCTCTACCAGTGCACTGAGTGCAGACGGTGCTCTCTCTTTTGCCCTTACGGCATTGACATGGCGGAGATCACCATAATGGGCAGGGAGCTGACCAATCTGCTGGGCCTCAATATTGACTGGATAGCTGGACCTGTCGCCAACTGTAACCGGACCGGCAATCATTTGGGCATTCAACCCCATGCCTATAAGGACATGATTGATTTCTTTGTTGATGAAATCGAGGAGGTCTCAGGCATAAGGGTGGAGCCGGATCTTAACAGGAAAGGGGCTGAGATCCTGTTTGTTACACCTTCAGGAGACGTATTCGCCGATCCTGGCACCTATACGGCAATGGGCTATCTGATGCTCTTCCATTACCTGAAGGCGCAGGGACTCGATATCACCTGGAGCACTTACGCCTCTGAAGGCGGCAATTTCGGCTTTTTCACATCACACGAAATGGCCAAAAGACTCAACGCCAAGATGTACGCAGAGGCCAAGAGGTTGGGTGTAAAGTGGATACTTGGCGGGGAATGCGGTCATATGTGGAGGGTAGTTCACCAGTACATGAATACCTGGAATGGACCGGCGGATTTTCTTGAGGAGCCCGTATCACCCATCACTGGTACTAAGTTTGAAACCGCCACGGGGACAAAAATGGTCCACATCATTGAATTCACCGCGGACCTTATCAGGAATAACCGCCTGAAGCTTGACCCCAGCCGCAATGACAACCTGATAGTCACCTATCATGATTCATGCAATACCTCCAGGGGCATGGGCTTTCTCGAAGAGCCCAGATACGTGATAAAAAACGTCTGTAACAATTTTTATGAAATGCCGCCAAACACCATAAGGGAGCAGACATTCTGTTGCGGGAGCGGCTCCGGCCTGAACGCCGGTGAAGACATGGAGCTGAGGATGCGGGGCGGGTTGCCGAGGGCCAATGCGGTTAAACACGTGCATGAAAAATACGGCGTAAACATGCTCTCCTGTATATGCGCCCTGGATAGGGCGGTGCTTCCCACCTCCCTTGGTTACTGGGTGCCTGAAGTTGCGGTCACCGGGGTCCATGAGATGGTTGCAAACGCCCTGGTGTTTGATGGAGAAAAGGAAAGGACCACAAACCTTCGTGGAGAACCCCTCCCGGGAATGGAGGATGAGGAATGATGACGTTCTATGATAGAGGGACGATACTACCCGGTCTGATAATCGGCCTTTGCCTGTTCCTGTCTCCTTTCATCTACAATGCTGGAACAGCAGGAAAGGCGCCTGTTCCGGAACTTAGCCCAAAGGCTAAAGAGGCCAAACAGTGTATAGCGCCAAAGCCCTATATGACGGCTTGGCATATGCAGTTGCTCGACAACTGGAGACATGAGGTTGTACGGGGTGGGACAAGGTATTTTAATGCCAATGAAGACCTGTGGTGGAACGGCCAGTTTGACAGCCAGATGCTGGAAAAATGGAGGCGCTTTGTCACCTCAAGCGACGTTCCCACTCCAGGTGCGGCAGGAAAGACATACTATAAAAGCCTTCAGGTAACGTGTATGGAGTGCCATTCAAATAAGTCAAAATTCTGTGACGAGTGTCACAACTATCTTGGCGTCTCCCCTTATTGCTGGGATTGTCATGT
>DIKH01000051.1:0-9322 GCA_002424495.1 Desulfobacteraceae bacterium UBA5623 | reverse complement strand
ATCCTTGCCCCTGGGGAGATCATAGCCTCGACAGGGGGGACTGCCCCGGTTACGACCAATCAGAAAAAGTGGGCAATGGTTATTGATATGAGCAAATGCCTTGAGCAGCAGGAAAAGGGAAAATGCAAGCAATGCATGGACGCCTGCCATCGGGAGCATAATGTTCCTAACTTTGGGGAAAATATCAAGGAAGAGATGAAGTGGATCTGGCAGGAGAGCTATGAGCATGTATTTCCCAGTCAGCACAATGAATTTATAGCTGAAGAGGTAAAAGAAAAGCCCTTTATTGCGCTCTGTAACCACTGCGAAAACCCACCCTGCTGCAGGGTCTGCCCGACACAGTCCACCTGGAGGAGGGAAGACGGCGTGGTGATGATGGACCTCCATCGTTGTATTGGATGCAGGTTTTGTATGGCGGCCTGCCCGTTCGGATCAAGGAGCTTTAACTGGGGCGACCCAAGAAAGGCCCCAAAGGAACTCAACCCGGATTTCCCGACCAATATGAATTATCCGACAAGGAGCAAGGGTGTGGTTGAAAAGTGTAACTTCTGCGATGAGCGACTGGGCGTCGGCAAGATTCCTGCCTGTGTTGAGGCATGTCAAAATATCAAGGTCCATGCCCTTCACTTCGGGGACTTGAATGATCCAGGCTCAGAGATCAGAAAACTGTTGCAAAGCCGATATTCTGTTCGGCGCAAGGCCGAATTGGGCACTGAACCGAAAGTATATTATTTGATATGAGGTTACTATGCTTGAGCGAGCGTTAAAAGGAAGTCCAGGTTACTGGAAGTTATTGATATCTCTGCTTGTCGTGATGAGCGCCGGTGTCATATGCTACCTTATGCAGTTCAGTGAAGGCCTGAAAATCACTGGCATGAGCAGGGATATCTCGTGGGGGCTTTATATTGCACAGTTCACCTATCTTGTCGGTATTGCCGCTGGAGGCGTGATGGTGGTGCTGCCCTATTACATCCACGACTACAAGGCATTTGGCAGGATAACCATCCTGGGAGAGTTTTTGGCGATCGCCGCGGTTATCATGTGCCTTCTGTTTATCTTTGTGGACATAGGAAATCCTGTCCGCATGCTGAACGTGATCCTCTATCCAAGCCCTAGGTCAATTCTGTTCTGGGATATGATCGTGTTAAACGGATACCTGTTTCTCAATATTATTGTCGGATGGAATGTCCTGGCCGCAGAGAGAAAGGGAGTGCAATATAAGAAATGGGTCAAGTTCTTGGCCTATGTCTCAATACCATGGGCCTTCAGCATCCATACGGTCACGGCATTTTTGTATGCAGGCATCCCTGGAAGACACCTGTGGATCACAGCCATCATGGCCGCACGCTTTCTGGCTTCGGCATTCGCAGCCGGACCTGCCCTCCTGTTGCTGCTCTGCCTTCTTGTCCGGAAGATCAGTAACTTCGATCCTGGAAAGGAACAGCTTAAGACCCTGGCCGGGATCATCACCTACGCCATGATACTCAATTGTTTCTTCCTGCTCCTTGAAATCTTTACCGCTTTCTACAGTGGCATCCCTGAACACCAAAGCTCACTGGTCTATCTCTATGCAGGTCTTGACGGACATGCAAGACTTGTCCCATGGATGTGGACATCAGTGTTCTTCTGTATTGCTGCACTGGTGCTCCTGATCATTCCAGCATTACGCAGAAACGAGACCACACTGGTCCTTGGATGTGTGTCGGTCTTTATCGGCACGTGGATAGACAAGGGTGTGGGGCTCGTTATCGGCGGTTTTATCCCCAATCCTTTTCACAAGGTCATTGAGTACATGCCCACTGTCCCGGAGATAATAATCTGTCTTGCAATATGGGCGACCGGATTTTTCGTATTGACAATTCTGTTCAAGATAGCCATATCCATTAAGGAAGAGGTAGGAGTAACAAGTCATTAAAAAAACAGAATGTTATGGAGTCTGCCCAAAAGAACTTGACACCAAAATATCAGTCTGCTAAGTAAGCCGCTTGTTTGTCGGTAAAGGGATTGTTAACAGCGCAAATTTTTAGAGATCAAAAAGCTATTATTTATTTAGATAGGAGGATTAGCATATGGGTTATGAAGTAGTAGTTGACAAGGAAAAGTGTGAAGGGTGTGAAGAATGTATTGAGGTGTGCCCTGTTGATGTCTATGAAATGGTAGATGGCAAGTCTGAACCAGTGAATGCAGAAGAGTGCCTCGGATGTGAAAGCTGCGTCGAGGTATGTGAGCACGAGGCGATCACGGTGACTGAAATCTAGGCTACATTGTTGAAACACCAGAAAGCGCGGTTCCATCAGAATGATGATGGGGGTGCGCTTTTTTTCTGAGCGGATATGATAGGGGCTCGTACAATAAAAAAGCCGATCCTTTTAAGATCGGCTTTTTCTTACACTCTTTCAATCTTACCGGAAATCTATTTCTTGGTCTTAGGATGACATCCGGTACAGCCCTTTAGGGCCTTGCCCATGTCGCTGTCCTTGTCAATCATCTTTTTATGGCAGCCCCTGCAATTAGCGTGAAGGGCCTCTGCGTGATACTTCGTGATGGCATCGGCCTTTTTCATTTCCTTTGGCGGCTTGCCGGTCTCAGTGTGGCAGGCCTCACATTTTTGTACCGCGTCGCCTTCTTTCCAGGTATTTTTCCCGTCCTTATACACGTGGTGACACTGATCGCAGGTAATGCCCTTGTATTCAGCGTGTTTTTTGTGAGAAAATGTAACTGGACTTTTTGTGTGTTTTTTATAGATCTTTGATTCCATCGTAATAGAATCAGGGGCCTTGACAACAGCCGGTGCATCAGCGGCGGTCAGAGGACCCATAGCCAGGAAAAGCAATGCCGCGCAACCTGCGGCAACAACGCCAAGAGATTTTAATCTCATACCAAAATGTTACCTCCTTTAGACTTTAAAATTTTTCTTATTGGTTTTATGATACATAAGTATGATCCATGCTCATACGAGGTGAATAATAGAAAAACTATCAAAATAAAGTCAAGAGGAAAACTTGTCTTATTCTTACAATCCTGGGAGTTTTCCCTCAGAGGCCACAAAAAATGCAGGTATTGATCAGGCAGGTGCTGATTTGCTGGCTGTGGACGATGGTTTTTTCTCCGGTCTTCTGCGGGCCTGCATCTGCTGCAACAGATTGGTTTGAGCGCGGACTTCTGGAGTTGAATCGCAACCAATATGAAGCGGCTGTAAAAGCCTTTTCAAAGGCCATTGAAGTTGATCCCGGCAATCATCAGGCCTATAACAATCGCGGCATTGCATGGTGTCAAACTGGTGGCTATGACCAGGCCATAGCAGACTACAACAAGGCGATTGAAATTGGAGGCAGCAGCGCCGAGGTCTATAACAACAGAGGAGTGGCCTGGTTCCACAAGATTGAATATGATCTGGCCATTGAAGATTATAACAGAGCCATGGAGGCCGATCCGGGTTTTTTTAAGGCTTACAATAACCGGGGGACCGCTTGGTTTTGTAAGGGAAAAAAGGCACTGGCCGTTTCAGACTATAACAAGGCACTGGAAATTGACCCGGACAGCATTGAGACCCGCCGGCAACTTGACTGGATAATGAAGACAAATGATGAAGACAGCAATCCAGGATATGCAAATCGGTCAGATGAACAAGGCACGGGCTTTTGTATTCAGGCCGGGGCATTTCTTTCCATGCAAAATGCGGAAGGGCTGACCGATAAACTGACTGGTAAAGGATATGTGGCGCGCGTGGTTCCTTTTCAAGGAAGATCCAACAGGATCTGGTACACCGTCAGGATAGGATCTTACGCCTCCCACGAGGAGGCGCTGAAGGCGGCAGCGGCATTTTCTTCCAATGAGCAGATGCCATCGGTCGTTCGGCCAGGGGGTGAACTGTGATGGCCTGCGGGTACATTCATCTTTTCTCGCCGAATATATTGCTTCTGACGTCAATTGAGCCTCGGCGAGGCATCACACAGGAGCCCTTCTGATAATAACCCCCTGGGACCGAAATTGTGGGAAGCACAACAGAGCCGGACTCCATCAATGTGCCGGGCGATGTAACCGAATTGCACCCGGTTTCGGTCCGGTCGCCAAGTATGGCCCCCAGCTTGCGCCGGCCAGTCTTGTGGAAGTTTCCCTCCGGATCCCTTATAAAGATGTTACCTGGGATCATCTTAAGGTTGGCGAGCTTTGTGCCTGCGCCCAGGTTTACATCTTTTCCAAGGATGCTGTCGCCGATATAGGCAAAATGTCCTGCCTTGGCCCCATCCAGCATGACTGAACTCTTGATCTCGGTGGTATGACCTACAACACACTTGTTTCCTATAAGACAGTCACCACGGATATATGCCCCCTGGCGCACCTCAGTGTCTGAGCCCACCACTGTCGGTCCCTTTATCAGCGCCCCTGGTTCAACAACGGTCCCAGGACCGATGATCACCCTATCATCATTTAGATAAGCGCCCTGCATTATTATGGTTGCGTTTTGGACCGGGCTGTCTCCGTCAAACGCCTGAACAGCTCCCTTAGCGGCGGGCCGGACAGAAAGGTCATAGCGCATGGCGCCGTCTGCTATGACAATGGGCTTTTCCACCATTCCCGCGCAACCTTTAAGGGGCCAGGAATTTTTAAAGAGAGATTCAATATAATCCTTCAAACGGTCAAGCACTGTCCACACAGGTTGATCGGCAGTAAAAAGCCCCTTATGTTCATAACCGTCAAGATCAAAAAAATCACCGGGAAGCAACATGGGCATTGGTCTCCTTTTTTGCTTTTGGTTTGCCAGGTTATCTCGTCCTCACACATGAAAAACATGGGACCGAGGGCTGGATACAATGGTTCATGCAAGATCTATATCGCGATGTGTCAAGTCAATCTTTATTCCCAGATTTTGTAAACGCGCCAGGAGCTCTTCTGCAATCACCACGGAACGATGCCTTCCGCCGGTGCAACCTACAGCGATAGTAAGATACGACTTACCTTCTCTTTCATACAGGGGAATCAGATACACCAGCAGAGAAACATATCTTTCCAGGAATTCCAAAGTCTCAGGCCAGTTATTAACAAATTGCCGCACCCTTGCATCCTTGCCATCCAGGTCCTTCAGATCGGGTTCAAAGTATGGATTGGGCATAAACCGGACGTCTATCAGGAGATCCGCCTCAAGGGGAAGCCCGTGTTTAAAACCGAAAGAAAGGACTTGAATACGCATTCTTTGAGGCTCGGTGTCCTTGTTTGCGTAAAAAAATATGGTGTTTTTGAGTTTATGGACTGTTATATCGGAGGTATCAACTACCCGGTCTGCGAATTGCCTCAGGTCCTTAAGGAGGGTTTTTTCAGCCCTGATGCTCTCTGGAAGGCTTGACCCGTCAAAAAGCGGGTGTTGGCGCCGGGTCTGACTGTAACGCTTAATAAGGGCATTTTCAGATGCCTCGAGAAAAATGATTTCCGGATGAAATCCCTTCTCCCGCAATTCTGCAAAGACAGCCTCATAAGACCTGGCAAAAGACTTTTCTCTCAGGTCCATGCAAAAGCCAAGTTTACGGATTTCCGAGGCGCTCTTTGAGTGCAGTTCCAGAAACTTCGGCAATATCCGGACAGGCAGGTTGTCTACACAGAAATAGCCCAGATCTTCAAGGGCGTTAAGGGCCGTGCTCTTGCCCGAACCGGATAGACCGGTAATGATTATTATGTTTGGAATCATAATGCCTGATTATAAGGATAACATGAGTGATTGCATAAGGCCCGCGGCCTTAGGCCTGAATGAAAACATTCCCATTTTTATATTTTTCCCTTTACAATACAATAAGTTGATGAAGTATTCTCATCGGATTAAACTGCCGCACCGGGACTCTTATGCGAGAGATCTGTCAACACACTTTCCAATAACACAGTGAGACTACTCCCGGCATCTGTAATCTTCCGGCTATCTTTTCCTCTAAGCGCCCTAAAGAACAGCGCACAGATCTTTCTCTCTTTCTCATGCCAGTGAGAGGTCATCCCCATTTTTATGTTTTTCTCCGAAAGAGTAGATGTAACGCTATCCCGCCGGCTATGTGCCCAGTGGATGATATGGGTGTAGTAAATCAATGCCCTGTCCAAGAGGATGTATAAAAACTGGATGTTCTCATTTGGGCCTACTTTTATGTTTAGCTTTCCCAGCTTAATCCCGCCAACTCTTGATCTGGCCATATGTTCACCGCCCAGAAGCACGGAACCTGCACCGATGGCTCCGCCAATCGTCGTAAAAACTCCAAACGCAAGTCCCGCCGTCATAAAATCCAGTTTTGCTCCGATCAGCCCGCCGGCAATACCTGCCGCAAGGGCAAGTTGACCGGGCCGCAGCCCCAGCAGGCGCCATGTTCTTTCATTAAAGAGGTCTTCGTTCAGGATGGATTGCGGCGGCAGCTCCGGATTGAAGATATTGTGTTTAAAGAGCTTTTTGATCTCACCATGAGCCTTGGCCTCTATTTTTGCAATCTCTTTCTTATATTGATCCAGAAGCCGCTGTTTAATTGACGTCACCTGGGACCTATCCGAGTATTTTTCGGAGATATCATGGGTCAGGCAGTTTTTCAGCATGGCGCAGATTGCTTCGGCCGTGACCCGGTTGCGACGCTGCCAATCGGTTTTGAATGCAAGGATGACCTGTTCAAGAGGGCGCTGCCAGTCCGGATCAATCCGTTTCAGACTTTCAAGGAGATCAATCCTCTCAACATAGGTTGCCTGGTGGGCATTAAACATGCTGACAAAGTTAAAGTGCTTTCTCATCTCAATCTTCCATTCGTTCAGGTACCCCTCCTCCTCTTGTTTGCAGTTAATAATCGCCATCCTCGGCTGACCGGTCAACCTGAGGATCTCCATCTCTGCTATGTCGTTTTTTCTCAAGGGCCGTGAGCCATCCACAACATAGATTATACCCGCCCCCCGTTCAATGGGGGAGAGCAGTTCACATTCATCCCTGAATGCCTCGGCGTTTCTATGGACATCACAAAAGGAATGAACCAGCAGTGTGCCCGGCCCTGTGAAGGTTTTCATCCAGGCCAGGGTCTTCTGGGGGTTTTGAAATCCGGGGGTGTCGACAAAACGGATGATGTCCACTCCGTCAATGGTAACGGGAAACACCCGGCAGTGAACGGTCTCTCCAGGAAATGGGCTGATCACAACCGTGTCGTCCTCGGCAAGGGTCGACACGACAGAGGATTTTCCCTCGTTGGGATGGCCTAAGATGGCAAATTCCGGGACGTTATTTTTCTCCATGGGTTTATCTCACAGTTTCCACCTGCACATAGGGATCGGCGAGTTTTTTTACGGCCTGCCGCCATATCTCATTTTCCTGTGGAGACGGAGGCATTTCTTTTCCATCTTGCGCGGGCCTTCCCATAAGAAGGATGTACAGCCTCCTTTCCTTTCCAAGAATTTTCCGCACATCTTTAAGGAATGAAAGCCCCTCCTTAATGGGCGGCTGCCACGCCTCCTGTAACAGGACAACATGAACGGGAAAGTTTTCCTCCAGAGTGTCTGCCCATGCCCGTATTGTGCATACATCCTTATCCGGATCAAGGCCGATTCTGATTCTCTCCAAAAACCGAAATCCAAGGGTATTTTTTATGCGTTGAGACAGGCTATATTCAGAAATCCTGTCAAAGATATCGTCCTGAACCAGGATTACTGCGCCCTCATCCGGTAGCGGCGCCGTCACCGTGGATCTCTGAATCTCTTCAGAGCTTGACTTTTCCTTAACGGCCTCCCCTCCCCGGCCAACATATGGATCTCCTCCGGTTTGGACTACAGGGGTTTGAAGCCGGCGGATTAACCGTTCACATGCCGCATGGCTGAACTTAATCCGCCTGAGAGAGATGGCCTGTCCGATCCATCCTGCCCATGCCAGGATCAGTCTGGGCAGAAGCCCGTAACACAGCACGCAGAAACACAAAAAAGGCCACCACGCCACCAGATCCATAGTGGCCAGATGGTAAATGCCGTCTTTCAACACCATCTTGCTGCCTTCAATCTGTTCGAGGGAGGGGTATGCGATTCCCTGGGGAACCAGCCAGGACCAGGGAACAGCAACGGATTTCACCAGATGATAGACAGTGCTGGTATTGAATTGAATGGTGGACTGCCAGCCAAAGGCCAGATCCGAGCTTAATACCCTGGCAAAGGTAGCAGCCAGCACCCCCAGGTTAAATCCAATACCCAGAACTTGGATCAGAAGGAATGGAACCCAATAAAAAACAGGGCTGTATATTTTCCGTGTTCCTGAAATCAGTCCCAGCGCGGCGCTTATGCTATATCTCTTTCCTGCCGGAATTTTTTCAAACGCCCGGCTTTTCACCCTGGTAATTGTTTTTACAAAGAGTGACCCGATCATCTGGTAGACGGGTCCCATATTTTTCAAAAGATAGACATGCCCGCGAAAAAGAAAGAGGAGGATAAACCCGCAAACCAGCGCGATTTGTGTAAGTACAAATGCCCCCAGATAAATAGAAATGTTGATCGGAGCTTTTCCGGTATAGGCGAGAACAGTGAAGGCCAGTCCCCACCCGAAAACGATACCGGTTGCAGCAAACAAGTAAAAAAAAAGCCTGTAAAAATCGTTAAATGCATCACCCGGAAGCAAGGTATTGGCCCCGGAAGCAGCGACTTCCATTTCCCGCCGCTTTTCCAGCCAAAGCCGCAGAAACATACGCCGACAGGTGGAGGGGCTGAGCGCTTCCGTGTTTAAGTGCGGCTGAATCTCCTCAAGGAAGATCTTTCGATCTATAAGCTCCTTTCCACTTTCCAAGGGGGCTTCATCCGCGTTTTCCCCGTTATGGAGAAAAAATTCCAGGTCAATGATATCTTTTGCATTCCACTTTATGTTCATATGCGTAGCATCTGTCTTTTAACAATTTGTACACTACTCATATCAGATCAAACACAGATGGGCAATCTCCCTTTGATAAAATGTCAGATAGCCATTGCGGGATTGACACCAGCATACAAACCGGCCAATATCTTGGGTATAGAAAGATGCAGACTTTTTGAAGGTGCCGGGGCAGACCATGCAATCATTGATCCAGATTATGCGTATGTCCATCTTTTGTTTATGACCAATCCAGAGCTGCAATAGATTTTCACCGAAGCAAGGCAAAACGATTAAGAAAGATGGCAATTGAGGGCTAATGCGGCGCGCAGGTGGGAAGGGAATTTCAGTCGCCCTATGGGCTCCATCCGTTGACCCGGTTGAAAAGAATAAAAGAAGCATAAACAATACAACCGGCTCAGAGCTTAGCTAGACTGAAAAATTGTCCAAAGCACTGGGTCCACCGCATCAGAAACTGAACAACCCTCGTCTATA
>DIKH01000439.1:10440-15157 GCA_002424495.1 Desulfobacteraceae bacterium UBA5623 | reverse complement strand
GCCCTTATGCCATAGGTCAGCTTTTATCGCTCTTTATAGGTTTGTTTGTAATGATCATTGACCTGAAGTCCATCACAGGTGTGGCCCGCCGCTTTGATTTCGTCCTTGAACCGGATTGGTGGCAGGATGATGACGATAGTGGTCAAGTCCTGGGTCTTGATGGTGGATTGACCTGCCACATGGATATTGTCAGAGCGGGGATGAAGTTCATTATTGATGGCGGACTGGCAGGAGCTTTTCTATTCAGGTGCGACCGGTGTCTTGAAACCTACCGGCGTGAATTGGATCTGGATTTCAGGTTGTTTCTGTCCACCAATTATCCGGATGAAGTTGAAGACGAGGTTGAACTTTCAGAAGATGATCTGTCTATAGAATTCGTAAAAGGTGATGAGATTGAGCTGAATGATATTGTAAAAGAACAGGTTTATCTGTCATTGCCCATAAAATCCCTTTGCCGCGCAGACTGTTCCGGGCTATGTCCAGTCTGCGGAGCCAATTTGAATAAGGTAGGATGTCAATGCCAGCGTGGGGAAGGCCATAGTGGTTTTGGAAAGTTAAGAACCATAATACTCAACGGAGAACAATAAATTATGCCTACACCAAAAAAGAAAACATCAAAGTCCAAACGGGATATGCGGCGATCTCACGACAGCATCAAAATGCCAAATCTTGCCACTTGTCCTCAATGTCATGAACCGGTATTACCGCACCATGTCTGCCTTGAATGCGGTATTTATGATGGTAAGAAGATACTTATAAAAGAAGAGAAATAGTATGAACATAGCCGTGGACGCCATGGGTGGAGATCATGCTCCACGGGTGGCTGTACTGGGCGCTATAGAGGCTGCTGAAGAACTGGGGATCAAAGTCACCCTGGTCGGAAACATGGACATCATTCAAAAAGAGCTAGCCTCCCATCCGTCTACTGGCTGTGTAAGCGTTTTTCATTGTAGAGAAACAGTTCAAATGGATGAGGCCCCTTTGAGGGCGGTCCGGCAAAAAAAGGACTCATCCATAGTGGTTGCCTTTGATCTTGTCAAAAGAGGTGAGGCCGATGCAGTTGTCAGCGCCGGGAACTCCGGCGCCACCCTCGCCTCCGGCGTACTTGCCCTTGGAAAGATCGAAGGCGTTGAAAGGCCGGCCATAGCTGGCATCTTTCCAGTTGAAAGGGGATATGTGGTCCTTATAGATGTTGGGGCCAATGTTGACTGCCGTCCAACCCATCTCTTTCAATTTGGTGCGATGGCCCATGTGTTTGCCGCGTCCTGCCTTGGCATGAAAAATCCTTCTATCGGGCTTTTGAGCATAGGAGAAGAAGGCTCAAAGGGAAATGAACTGGTCAGGCTTACACGACAATTGTTTGAACAGAGCCATATGAACTTTGTTGGAAATGTCGAAGGCCGTGATATCTTTGCAGGCAATGTATCAATCATCGTGTGTGATGGTTTTGTAGGAAATGTGGCCCTGAAATTGAGCGAAGGAATGGCCGAGGCAGTGACAGGATGGTTAAGGTCTGAGCTAAAGGATTCCATTGCAGGAAAGGCCGCACTTTTATTTGGACGGCGTTCGCTCGGGAAATTCAAGAAAAGATTGAATTATGAAGAATATGGCGGAGCCCCGCTGCTGGGGATAAACGGGGTGGGGATAATCTGTCACGGAAAATCCTCTACAAGCGCAATAAAAAATGCCGTAAGGCTGGCTGTTCAATATGTCAATAATCGTTTGATAGAAAATATGGTTGAGCAACTGCCTCTGTGGCTAAAAGGGCGTCCTGCCATGAGAGGCGATATTAATTGAGTCAGAGGAAATTGCCATGAATGATTCTGCTTCACGGGTTGTTGTTATCACCGGAGGTTCCAAGGGAATTGGACGGACAATCGCCTTAAAATTCGCACAAGAGAAGGCCAGTATCGTAATCCTCCATTATGATGCAGATGAAAACGAATCTGAAAGCACCTTGAAGATGCTCGCTCAACAGGGCGTAGAGGCGGAAAGTCACAGAGTGGACGTGTCTTCTTTCTCTGCAGTTGACGGTATTTTTAAGGATATCTTATCAAGGTTTCAGAAGATTGATGTCTTGATTAACAACGCTGGAATCACCAAGGATACCCTATTGATGCGAATGACTGAGGCTGACTGGGATGCAGTCATTAATATAAATCTGAAGAGTGTTTTTAACTGTACTCAGAGTGTCATCCGGTCAATGGTAAAACAAAGAAGCGGAAAGATCGTCAGTATCTCATCTGTTGTCGGTCAGATAGGAAACGCAGGTCAGGCAAACTATTCCGCATCCAAGGCGGGAATCATGGGATTTACAAAGACTATTGCAAGGGAGGTTGCGGCAAGGGGCATTAATGTCAATGCCGTTGCTCCGGGATTTATTGACACGGATATGACCGCCATGCTCCCGGAGAAGATCAAGGAGGCCTTTATTCAGCAGATTCCTTTGGGGAAGTTAGGGCAACCGGAAGATGTAGCAGAGGCTGTTTACTGGCTTTGCTCTGATGGGGCCTCTTATATTACCGGCCAGGTCATTCATGTAAGCGGCGGCATGTATATGTGAGGACGTAAAAAGCTCTCTATGTGCCGTTTTTTGTTCAAATATCATTATTCAAGTAGGGGAGGTATAGACTAAATGGGAGAACTGGAAGATAAGGTTATAGCGATAATTTGCGAACAGTTGGATGTAGCTGAAGCGGATGTTCGTCCTGAGGTCTCATTTTCAGAAGATCTCGGGGCCGATTCTCTTGATCTGGTGGAGCTCATTATGGCGATGGAAGAAAAATTTGACATCTCGATCCCTGATGACGACGCCGAAAAGATTGTGACCGTTCAGGACGCTATCAATTACATCAAAAATGCAAAGGGAAAATAGTTTGCCAATAAAAGGAGCAGTAACATGACCAGAAGGGTTGTGGTCACAGGTCTGGGAATGGTCACTCCTCTCGGCACCGGTGTTGAGGAAAACTGGGAGGCCGTGTGCGCCGGTAAATCAGGGATAGGGCTTGTTACAAAGTTCGATTCAGCCGATTTTGCGTCAAGGATAGCCGGTGAGGTAAAGAATTTCAATGTAGAAGATTACCTGGAAAAACAGATGATCCGGCGCTTTGATGAATTCATCCACTATGCCCTTGCAGGGGCCAAGATGGCCATGGATGATTCAGGCCTGAAGATCAACGGAAGGAACTCTCATCGGGTTGGCTGCGTCACAGGCACCGGCCTGGGCGGTCTTTCCATGCTGGAGCACTTTCATTCGGTTCTTATGGAAAAAGGTCCAAGGAAGGTCAGCCCATTTTTTATTCCAGGCATAATTGTGAATATGGTGCCCGGTCAGATCGCCATCGAATACGGCGCAAGGGGGCCGAATCTGTCCACAGTAACAGCCTGCGCAGCCAGCTCTCATGCTGTCGGAGAGGCGTTCAGGATGATACGGGAAGGCATTTCCGATGTCATCATTACAGGCGGCGCAGAGGCGACTGTCACACCTCTGGCCTTTGCCGGTTTCTGTTCCATGAGGGCTCTGTCGACCAGAAACGATGCCCCGGAGAAGGCCTCCAGGCCGTTTGAACTCGACCGGGACGGCTTTGTTATGGGTGAAGGCGCTGGAATACTTATCCTGGAAGAGTTGGAGCATGCCTTAAACAGGGATGCCAAGATCTATGCTGAGATGGTAGGTTACGGGTTGACAGGCGATGCCTATCACGTGTCAGCGCCGGAACCGGAAGGCGCCGGAGCTGTCGCCTGCATGAAGATGGCCCTGGACTACGCCAAAATGATGCCTGAGGATCTTGACTATATCAATGCACACGGGACATCAACCAAATTAAATGATCTTTCAGAAAACAAAGCCATAAAGGTTGTATTCGGCGAGCATGCATACAAGCTTGCCTTAAGCTCCACAAAGTCCATGACAGGGCATCTCCTTGGGGCGGCAGGCGGAGTGGAGGCAATTTTTTCGGTCCTTTCTATCAAACACGGGATTATACCCCCGACGATAAACTATGAAACCCCTGATCCTGAATGCGACTTGGACTATGTGCCAAACAAGGCAAGGCAAGCAAAGGTACGGTCTGTAATGTCTAACTCATTCGGTTTCGGGGGCACCAATGCCAGCTTGATTTTCAAGGCTTACGAACCATGATTTGACTGCTGGTATTAATGGGGTTATTTTATGAAGATTATAATAGGTTCTGATCACGCGGGATTTGATTTGAAGGAGACGTGCAAGGCACATCTTGCCGAACTGGACAGCTGTATTGTAGACGACGCCGGGGTTTTCAGCAAGGATCCCTTCGATTATCCAAAGGTGGCGCATAAGGTTGCCAGGGTGATTTCCGAGGGTAAATATGACCGCGGAATATTGATCTGCGGTTCAGGTATTGGGATGAGTATCGTAGCAAATCGTTACAAGGGTGTAAGGGCGGCGCTCTGTCATGACGGCTACGTGGCGCGAATGGCCCGAATGCATAATGACGCCAATATACTGGCTATGGGCGAAAGGATTATAGGAGTGGGTGTTGCCCTTGACATAGTGGATATTTTTTTAAATACGCCTTTTGAGGCCGGCCGTCATCAGTTGAGGCTGGATCAGATTGACTGTTAGAAGTTAAGGATGAATTTTGGACGAAAGAAGACTTAGAGAATTAGACCCTGAGGTCTATGCCGCGATCAGATCGGAGATTAACCGGGAGAAGAAGAACCTCTTGATGATAGCCTC
>DIKH01000439.1:6429-10369 GCA_002424495.1 Desulfobacteraceae bacterium UBA5623 | reverse complement strand
GGTTGCGAGTTTGTTGATGTTGTGGAGAGACTTGCCATAGACAGGGCGAAAAAACTCTTCGGCGCTGAACATGTAAATGTACAGCCGCACTGCGGATCTCAGGCCAATATGGCTGTTTACCTCTCCTTTTTTAAACCGGGCGACGTTATTATGGGCATGGACTTGTCCCATGGAGGCCACCTTACACACGGAAGCCCTGCCAGCTTTTCAGGCACTATGTTCAAGTCAGTATCCTATGGTCTTAATCCGAAAACGCAACGTATTGACTATGATCAAATTAGAGAACTGGCAAAAACACACAGACCTAAGGTTATTGTCGCAGGCGCCAGCGCATATCCACGGCTCATTGATTTTAGGATGTTCAAAGAGATTGCACAGGAAAGCAATGCATATCTGATGGCCGATATGGCCCATATCGCAGGCCTTGTGGCGACCGGTCTTCATCCCAGCCCGGTGGGGGTTGCTGATTTTGTTACAACAACCACTCACAAGACATTGCGTGGGCCAAGGGGAGGCCTGATCCTGTCCGAAAACAAATATGCGGAAAGGCTTGATAAGGCATTGTTTCCAGGCATACAGGGCGGACCCCTGATGCATATAATAGCAGCAAAGGCGGTTGCCTTTGAAGAGGCCTTGAGACCTGAGTTTTCCCTATACCAGGCACAGGTGGTTAAAAACGCCATAGTATTGGCGGAAGAGCTAATGAATTTTGGCTGTGATCTTGTGACTGGAGGGACAGATAATCATCTCATTTTGATGGACCTGACAAAGAGGGGGATAACAGGCCGCGACGCTGAAAGGGCGCTGGGAATTGCCGGCATTGTCGCAAACAAGAACGCCATCCCCTTTGATACAAAAGGCCCAAAGACAACCAGCGGTCTTAGGCTGGGCACCCCTGCGCTGACCACAAGGGGAATGCAGGAAAAAGAGATGAGAATAGTCGCCGGGCTGATAAGAAAGGCATTGGAAAATCCAGAATCCGAGACTACATTGCAGGGTATCAAAAAGACCGTATCAGAGCTTTGCAGCCTCTTTCCTATCTATCAGGATCTCGATAGGGAGCGGTAATCATTGAGACCTTCCTGGTCAGAATATTTCATGTCAATAACCAAAATGGTGGCCAAGAGGTCCACCTGTCTGCGGCGTCAGGTGGGTGCGGTTATTGTAAAGGACAGGAGAATACTGGCGACCGGCTATAACGGCGCTCCAGCCCGGCTCAGGCACTGTGAAGATGTTGGGTGCCTGAGGCAGGATCATTCTATTCCTTCAGGAGAGAGGCACGAGCTGTGCCGGGGGCTTCATGCTGAACAAAACGCGATTATCCAGTCAGCATATCATGGAATTTCAATTTCCGGCTCCACCCTGTATTGCACCAATAAACCCTGTGTTATATGCTCCAAAATGATCATCAATGCAGGGATACAAAAAGTGGTTTATGAAGAAGGTTACAACGATGCACTGGCCGATCAGATGTTAACCGAAGCAGGAATAGACTTGGAAAGGTTTACCCTATGAAATGCCCTTACTGCATGAAACTGGACAATAAGGTGATTGACTCTCGTTTAAGCAAAGATGGCAGGATGATAAGAAGGCGAAGGGAGTGCCTTGGATGCGGAAGAAGGTTCACTACCTATGAAAAATTGGAGGACGTCCTGCCCATGGTCGTTAAAAAAGACGGCAGGAGGGAGCCTTTTAATCGTAAGAAGATTATTGACGGAATCAGCATGGCATGCCGTAAGCGTCCAATCAGCATGCCCAATATAGAAGAATTCGTTGATTCCCTTGAGATTTATTTCCAGGAATTGGGGAAAAAGGAGATAGACAGCTCAGAGATAGGGGAGAGGGTGATAACAGAGCTGAAGGGATGGGACGAGGTGGCTTATGTGCGTTTTGCCTCTGTTTACAGGCAGTTCAAAGATATTAGTGAGTTTATGTCAGAACTGGAGGAAATTATCAAGGCAAGAAAAGATGTGAGGAATCATTAGAGGTTTTACATCTGCTCTCTGAAAACCACCAACGCAATTGATGAATTCATAACAGCTCGAATTCATCAGGCTTTAGGTTTTAAGTGTTAAGTTTTAGGTTATGCCTTGGCCGTTAAATAAGATGCTTAAAACTTAACACCTAAAACTTAAAAGTGTATAAAAAGTCTATTTTTGACTTTTTCGAAACCATCAATGACTGAATCTCTGGAAATAATGGATGCCAGGTTTATGAGGGAGGCCCTGCGCCAGGCGCGTAAAGGATTAGGCCGGACCTCACCAAACCCCGCTGTAGGGGCGGTAATTGTCAAAGACGGTGTTCAAATTTCAGCAGGGTATCATAAAAAGGCAGGCCTGCCGCATGCAGAGATCGAGGCATTGAAAAGGCTTGGCGGCAAGGCTCCTGGCTGTACTATCTATATTACTCTGGAGCCCTGTAACCACTATGGAAGGACTCCTCCCTGCACCGAGGCGATCTTGGCCAGCGGCATCAACAGGGTTGTTGTAGGAATGATGGATGCCAATCCTGATGTTCCAGGCCGTGGTTGTCAATTTTTGCGCGATCACGGTATTGAAGTCAAGGCCGGCGTTCTTGAGGAAGAATGCCGAATCCTCAATGAGGTCTTTGTCAAATTTATCACAACAAAGAAGCCTTTTCTTATTGCCAAATCCGCCATCACACTGGATGGCTGGACCGGTACCTCTACCGGACAATCCAAGTGGATCACCAACGAAAAATCCAGACAATATGTCCACAGGCTTAGGGCACAGGCAGATGCCGTGCTTGTTGGTGTTGGGACTGTCCTTGCCGATGATCCTGAGCTTACTGTCCGCATCAAGCACAGCAGGGAAAGGTGCCCATTGCGTGTTATTTTGGATACTCATTTAAGGACCCCTTTAAATGCGAGGGTCCTGGATCGTCTGACACCTTCTGACACCTTGATTGCTGTTGGTACGGACGTTGCCCGTGACAGATTAAGCCAGCATGAAAAAGCAGGCTCAAATCTGGTTGTCTGTCCGGTCAAAGAGGGCAGGATTGACTTAACTGCGTTAATGGATATACTGGCCGGAAGATCCATAACCAGCATCCTTGTGGAAGGGGGGGCCTCCATCATAGGTTCTATGCTTCGCAACGGGCTTATAGACAAGTATTATATCTTTTTGGCCCCAAAGATACTGGGGGGAGGCAACGGCATCCCAATGGCGGCAGGAACCGGACCTGAGAGTATTGATGGCTGTATTGGTTTGAAGAATTTACAGATTAAACGATTTGGCGGGGATATAATGGTAGTGGGTTATCCATCTTACCGTTGAGAAGGAATAAATGTTCACCGGCTTAGTGGAAGGTATTGGAAAGGTCAAGGGCTTATACCGTATAAGGGACGATATGAGGGTTATGATTGCCCCGCCTTTTGATCTTACTGACTGCCGGGTGGGAGACAGCATTTCAGTTGATGGTGTGTGCCTGACCGTGACTGACCTTTCGCAGGGCGCATTCAGTATGGATGTCTCCGGTGAAACCCTTCAAAGAAGCACCTTGGGGGAGCTAAGAGAAGGCGCAGAGGTCAATCTGGAGAGGGCATTGCGCCTCAGTGACCGGTTGGGCGGGCACCTGGTGCTGGGGCATGTGGATGGCACCGGCAAGATAATCAAAAAAGACCCTCAGCAGAGATCATGGATATTGCGGATTTCAATTGATCCCGGACTGGCCCGCTATGTCATAGAAAAAGGTTCTATCGCCGTGGACGGGGTAAGTCTGACTGTCAACCGCTCAACAGAGGATTTTTTTGAAGTAAACATAATTGTGCAGACCGGAAAAGGGACAACAATTTTAAAAAAGAAGATTGGTGACCGGGTCAATATTGAGACGGATCTGATAGGAAAATATATTGAAAAATTATTTTCAAGTGATAGATCAGATCAAAAATCCAGCCCGGGCATTAATCTTGAAATGCTTA
>DIKH01000439.1:2284-6415 GCA_002424495.1 Desulfobacteraceae bacterium UBA5623 | reverse complement strand
AAGACCTAAAAGAAGGCAAGATGATCATCCTTGTTGATGACGAGGACAGGGAAAACGAAGGGGATTTGACGATTGCAGCGGAGAAGGTTACTCCGGAGGCAATCAATTTTATGGCAAGATATGGCAGGGGGCTCATATGTCTGGCCTTGGCCCCGGATATTGTGGACCAATTGCAATTGTCACAGATGGTTTATGACAACCGCTCCCCTTTTAAGACTGCTTTCACCACCTCTATCGAGGCGCGTCATGGAGTGACCACCGGCATATCAGCAGCAGACAGGGCCCAAACCATCCTGACTGCCGTGGCTGAGGATGCCAAACCACACGATCTTATCCAGCCAGGGCACATTTTTCCTCTGAGGGCAAGAAGAGGGGGGGTCCTTTTCAGGACAGGACAGACAGAAGGCTCTGTTGATCTGGCACGACTTGCCGGTTTAAGGCCAGCCGGCGTCATATGTGAGATCATGAACGACGATGGCACCATGGCCAGGCTGCCTGACCTCGAAGTCTTTGCAGAAAAGCACGGGATAAAGATTGCAACGGTGGCTGATATCATCAATTACCGGATGAGGATGGAATCATTTGTCCACAAGGCCGCTGAGACCGTATTGCCGACGCCTTACGGAGAATTCAAGGCCGTCTGTTTTATTAACGATATAGATGACTATGAACACGTGGCCCTGATTAAGGGAGATATTTCGCCGGATAAGGAAATCCTGGTCAGGGTTCATTCAGGGTGTCTGACCGGTGATGTCTTCGGCTCACTCAGGTGTGATTGCGGAGAGCAGCTTAAGAAGGCGATGTCCATGGTCAATGATTCCGGCCTTGGTATTATTTTATATCTTCAGCAGGAAGGAAGGGGTATAGGGCTTGCTAACAAGCTAAAGGCCTACGCCCTCCAGGATCAGGGTTTTGATACGGTTGAGGCGAATCAGGAGCTGGGCTTTGAGGCGGATCTTAGGGACTACGGAGTGGGCGCCCAGATTCTGGTTTCCCTTGGGGTAAAAAAGATGAGGATCATAACCAACAATCCAAAAAAGATCATCGGCCTTGAAGGATATAATATCGAGGTAACCGGAAGGGTGCCTATTGAAATTAAACCCAGAGAGGAAAATCGCAGATACCTGGAGTGTAAATCAAAGAAAATGGGACACTTACTTAAATGCCTTAAAGAGGCAAGTTAACTTTTCAGGGGGGGAGCTATGGCCGTCAACATTATGGAAGGAAGACTGCTGGCAGAGGGACTGCGTTTTGCGATTGTCGTAAGCCGTTTCAATGACTTTATCTGTTCAAGGCTGGTGGAAGGGGCAATGGACGCCCTTATCAGACACGGGGCCTCGCCGAAACAGATTGTTCAGGTCAGGGTGCCGGGCGCCTTTGAGATACCCCTTGCCGCAAAAAAACTTGCGGTCAGCGGCAAGTATGACGCAGTCATATGTCTGGGCGCAGTGATAAGGGGGGCTACACCCCATTTTGATTATGTGGCAGCCGAGGTATCAAAAGGTGTCGCAAGTGTCGCCCTGGACAGCAATGTCCCAGTCACATTCGGTGTGCTGACAACAGACTCCCTGGAACAGGCCATTGAACGGGCAGGTTCCAAATCAGGAAACAAGGGCTACGATGCTGCAATGGCGGCAATTGAGATGGCAGACCTGTTCAAAGAAATGGGATAACCGTGAATCCTGCATCGTACATCGTAAACCGTACCCCGTGTACCTTTCACCATGAGCAGTATACCGTACGTATCCCCTATACCTTGCACGACATCCCTTGCAACGTGTACCTTTTACCCCGTAGCGTCTATCATGGGTAAAAGACGACATGGCAGGGAGCTTGCGATCCAAACCCTTTTTCATCTGGAGTATACTCCTGGCGATCCTGATGGGGCCTTTGAACTGATATGTGAGACCTTTAACTCTACGGAGGCGGTCAAGCTTTTCTCAAGGCAACTGGTTCTGGGCGTATGCGAAAAAAAAGAAGAGATTGACAAGCTTATACGTAATGCATCCAGAAACTGGCGGATGGAAAGGATGTCAGTCCTGGACAAATGCATTTTAAGACTGGCCACCTTTGAGATGCTGTTTTTGGAAGACGTGCCGCCAAAGGTATCAATAGATGAGGCGCTTGAAATGGGGAAAAAATTCGGCAGTGAGGACTCCGGCAGCTTCATAAATGGCGTGCTGGATAATATCTACAACACATTGATGGGTCAGGGGCTGTTGAAAGTTGAGGAGAAAGGAATATGAGATATAATCCTCAGGAACTTGAGGCCAAATGGCAGGCCGCCTGGGAAGAAAAGCGCCTGTTTAAGGTATCGGAAGACCCTTCAAGGGAAAAATACTACCTGCTTGAGATGTTTCCTTATCCCTCGGGCAAGATCCACATGGGTCATGTGCGCAACTACACCATAGGAGATGTGATCGCGAGATACAAAAGGATGTGCGGCAAAAACGTGCTTCATCCCATGGGATGGGACGCATTTGGATTGCCCGCTGAAAATGCCGCCATTGAAAATAACACGCATCCTGCCAAGTGGACCTATGATAACATAAAGGCCATGAAGGCGCAGCTTAAGACCATGGGTTTCAGTTATGACTGGGATCGTGAACTGGCTACGTGCGATCCTGGCTATTACCGGTGGGAACAGCTGATATTCCTTGAGATGTATGAAAAGGGACTTGCCTATAAAAAAAGGACCCACGTCAACTGGTGTGAAAAATGCCAGAGCGTCCTTGCAAATGAGCAGGTGGAAAATGGCTGCTGCTGGCGTCACACCCAGGATGAGGTGACCATCAGGGAAATGGACAGCTGGTTTTTGAAAATCACCGACTATGCTGAGGAGATCCTTGAATATTGCGGAAAACTTTCCGGGTGGCCTGAGAGTGTTACGGCCATGCAGAAAAACTGGATAGGAAAGAGTTACGGCACAATCATCCGTTTTCCTGTGGCCGATTCCGATCAGGTCATAGAGGTCTTTACCACAAGGCCTGATACCCTTTTCGGTGCAACTTTTCTGTGCCTTGCGCCGGAACACCCGATGATCAAAGGGCTGATCAAAGGGACTTCGAGAGAAGGGCAGGTGGTTGAGTTTGTAGATCGCATACTCAAGATAGACAGCTATATGAGAACGGCGGATTTCACTGCAAAAGAGGGAGTGTATACCGGGATTGACTGTATCAATCCTGTCACCGGTGAAAAGATCCCAATATACGTAGCCAATTTTGTTCTTATTGAATACGGAACAGGCGCTATAATGGCTGTGCCGACCCACGATCAGAGGGATTTTGAATTCGCCGGAAAATACGGGTTGAAACTCCGTGTGGTTATTCAACCGGAAGATAAGTCCCTTAAGGAAGAGGAGATGCACGAGGCCTACGTTGACCAGGGCATTCTGGTCAATTCCGGCCGGTTTAACGGACAGGGCAATCTTGCTGCCCAGGACAATATCACTGAATATCTTCAATCTCAAGGCATGGGATACAAGACCGTCAAGTTCAGGATAAGGGATTGGGGAATATCCAGACAGCGCTACTGGGGCGCGCCTATCCCTATTATTTACTGCGACAGATGTGGAACTGTACCGGTGCCTGTAGATGATCTTCCCGTGGTCCTGCCTCTTAACATTGACATGTTGCCCAACGGGGGCTCACCCCTGCCGGTGACCCCGTCATTTTATGAGGCCACCTGCCCAATGTGTAAGGGAAAGGCAAGGAAAGAGACTGATACCATGGACACCTTTGTGGAGTCATCCTGGTACTTTCTTAGATATGCCTGTCCTGATTATGACAGAGGGCCGCTTGATGAAAAGAGGGTGGATTACTGGATGTCTGTTGACCAGTATATCGGAGGGATAGAGCATGCAATCCTTCATCTGCTCTACGCAAGATTCTACACAAGGGTGATGAATGACCTTGGTTATATAAAGGTCAGAGAGCCTTTTACCAACCTTTTGACACAGGGAATGGTCTGCAAGGAGACACAGGAATGTCCGACCCATGGATATCTTTTTCCTAAAGAAGTCAAAGACGGCCGCTGTGTCAGGTGTCAGGCCGAGGTGATTACGGGCAACACACTAAAAATGTCCAAGTCAAAGAAAAATGTCATTGACCCACAGGAGCTGATTGATCAGTA
>DIKH01000439.1:0-2225 GCA_002424495.1 Desulfobacteraceae bacterium UBA5623 | reverse complement strand
GAGGGGGTGTTTCGCTTTTTGAACAGGGTGTGGCGTCTTGTGATTGACCACCTGGCGGATATTACCGGGGTGAGTCCTTATGATGGAGGGGAACCCCTGGAAGGCAGGGCAAGGGACCTTTACCGAAAGACCCACCAGACCATAAAAAGGGTGACAAATGACATTGACACCCGTTTTCACTTTAACACCGCAATAGCGGCCGTCATGGAACTGGTAAATGAAATTATGCAGTTTGTTAATGCTGAAAGTATAAAGGACGATATTTCATGGGCCGTAATCCGGGAGTCTGTGGAGGCGACGGTAGTGCTTCTTTCTCCTGTTGCTCCTCACATTACAGAGGAGTTGTGGCGAAGGCTCGGTCATGAGGGAAATCTCATCGAGGTCCCATGGCCGGTCTTTTGTGAAAATGCTCTCACCACGGATACCATGCTGGTGGTATTGCAGGTAAACGGGAAGGTGAGGAGCAAGATAGAAGTCCCTGCTTCATATGATGAAAAACAGATCGAGGAATTTGCACTCAAAGATAAAAGGGTCAGAAACTTCATTAGTGACAAGCAGGTTAAAAAGGTCATTGTTGTCAAAAAGAAACTGGTAAATGTAGTGGTATAGTGTCTGAATTATGAAAAGTCTGCGCCATATGTCCTATTATGTCGTCATGGTCATCTGCATGCTCTTTTCCACTGGTTGCGGGTATCGTCTTCACAAAGCCGGTGAACCGGTGGGAATTGAAATCAGGAGCCTTGCAATCCCATTAATGACCAGCACCTCTTCGGTATTGGGTTTTGAGGGTGATTTCACAAAGACCATCAGGGAAGAGTTTATCAGCCATTCAAATGTCCCCCTGGTCCCAAGGGATGAGGCTGAGATGGTTATTCTAGGCAGTATCAGACAGATCGAAACGACGCCTTTAACCTATGACATTAATGAAACCGAGATAGGTAATAAGGACACCTATTATGAAGTAACTGATTCACGCCGCTTGAAAATAAGACTAGATGCAAAGCTTGTTGAAAGGGGAACCGGCAGGGTCCTGTGGGAAGAGCGGGGCATGGAGGAAAAGGCCAGATTTTATGTTACCACTGACCCCATGACCAACCGTTACAACCAGAAAAATGCCCTTAAGGAGATTGCAAAAAGGCTTGCTGACAGGATCTATCTCAGGACGATGGAAAGGTTTTGATGGCCGCTGAACTGTCACCGGAAGACGTCCTGTCGCAACTTGATCAGGGGCGGCTGGCGCCGCTTTATCTCTTTTACGGACCAGGCGAATACCGGTTGGAAATGGTCCTGGATGCCATTCGAGAAAGGTATCTCCCGGAATCCGCGAGAGATCTCAATCTGCGGATATTCTATGGTGACGAAGTCAAAACCAATCATGGAGAGATCATAGATGCAGCCAGCTCTTTTCCTTTCCTTGCCGATAACAGGCTGATAATTGTCAGGAGAACAGAAGACATCCCGGCTTCTTCACTTGACAGCTTTATCCCCTACCTTGAAAGGCCCATGGAAACAACCTGCCTGATATTCGTATCATCAAAACCTGATTTCAGAAAAAAATTCTACAAAACAATCAAAAGCATGGGGATGGATGTCAATTTCAAGGAACTTTATGACAACCAGGTCGTTCCGTGGATCATGAAGATGGCCAAGTCCCTTGGGCTTAACATTGACTCACAAGCCTGCGCCTACTTGCAGCAGATCGTCGGGAACCGGTTGAGGGACCTGGCATCTGAATTGGAAAAGATCTATCTGCACTATGGTCAAAGGCCGGTAGGACTTGCAGAGGTGAAGGGCATAGCCCTGTTCAGCCGCAGCTTTACAATATTTGAATTAATAGACCACATATCTTTTAAGAAACGCAGTGAGGCCTTATCAGTGCTAAAGCGGTACATGGAAGAAGAGGGCAAGGATTCCGGCCTGCGCATAATCGGGATGCTCACGCGACAGATCAGATTGTTGTGGCAGACTAAATCGGTCGTAAACGCAGGCGGACGTGTGCCTGATCTCACTAAGAAACTCGGGGTACAGACCTTTTTGGCTGAAAAACTAAGAAGACAGTCTGAGCACTGGACCGAGGCAGATATCGAGCGCGCCTTTGATCTCATCTATGAGGCAGATGGACTGCTCAAATCAGGCGCAGGCGGACATCTGGTCCTGGAAAATGTCATATTGTCCCTATAGAGTTTAGGGCCGAGTCCTTATACCAAGTTGCATTCAAAAAGATA
>DIKH01000150.1 GCA_002424495.1 Desulfobacteraceae bacterium UBA5623 | reverse complement strand
TTACTGCATACCCTGTGCACAAAAAGAGGGGTTTTTTGTTTCTTTGGAATGCTTTAAAGGATAATGGAAAATCTTATCAACAATATCACGCTTTATCTCGATGGCGCTTCAATTCTGATGTTTCCTGCCGCTTTTTTGGGCGGCGTCCTTGTCAGTTTCACCCCCTGTGTTTATCCCGTAGCGCCGATCACTGTTGCCTTTATCGGAGCGCACAGCGCAGGATCAAGACTGAAGGGTTTTTGGCTTTCCGCGATTTACGTGTTGGGGATGGCTTTTACCTATACGTTGCTGGGTGGAATTGCGGCTTTTTCGGGCAAATTGTTCGGGCAAATTCAGACAAACCCCTGGACTTATTTTTTACTGGCCAATGTATGCATTCTGATGGGATTGTCGCTTATGGGTGTTTTTTCTCCTTTATGGAAGACACCGGGCTTCATTGCGAAAATGCAGCCGCGAAAAAAAAAGAAAGGCGCTTTGGGCAGCTTTGTTGTCGGTGCCGCCTCCGGACTCGTGGTGGGTCCTTGTACGACGCCGGTTTTAGCGGTTCTCCTGTCTTACGTGGCGACGCGTCAAAATGCAGTTTTAGGAATGAGCCTTTTATTTGTATTTTCTCTGGGCATGGGAACATTGCTTTTAGCATTAGGAACTTTTTCCGGCTTCATTTCATCTTTGCCCACGTCGGGTAAGTGGATGATGAGGATCAACCGCTTGGCCGGCTGGATATTATTGGCAATGGGGGAGTATTTCCTCATTAACGCGGGAATGCAATGGATTTAACGAATACGTTGAAGGTTGACGTGATGAAATTATGCAGGGTTACCGTCCTGATTTTGTTGGCTGTTCTGCCCTCGCCTTTTACTGTTTCGAGCTTGTTTGCCTATAGAGAATTGGGCCATGTAAAGCAGGCGTCCGCTGAAAAAGCGCCGGATTTTATGCTGAAAGATTTAAAAGGACAAAAGTTCAAACTCAGTGACCATAAAGGCAAGCCGGTGCTTCTAATATTCGGCGCCACGTGGTGTGTTTACTGTCGCGAGGATATCCCGCGACTTAAAGAGATATATGCCGACTATGCCGGAAAAGGGCTGATTATGGCCAATATCGACGTCCAGGAACATCGGGATAAAGTTTTACGTTTTGCGGTCGAGCACAGACTACCTTATAGGGTGCTGCTTGATGAAACCGGCTACGTGGCCGGAATTTACGACATATGGGGTGTGCCGAGCATGGTACTCATCGACAGGAGGGGAATGATCGTATGCCGGATGTGTTTTTCCCTGGAACCTGTTCTTGAGAAAATGTTTAAGGAAAGACAAAGGAAAAATTGAAAAACAATAGCTTTTTTGCAGACATGAAAAAAAATCATCAGGTGCAAAAAACGAAAATGTAGGAGGCGAAGGATGGATATTTTTCTTTCAACCGATCTTTCAGTTCCCATGATGCAAGTTGTTCTGCTTTTAAGCATCAGCACCCTCTCGCTTATTTTTGGACGCCTGAGGCTTGCCCTGCTCATTAACTATTGTTTCACCCTTTATTGGGGTTACGTGGCGAATTTGGATCTTTTTTTTAATAGCAATGTTAAACTTGATTATTTTTCTTACCTCTATCTCGGGTTTGGCTTGGTTATTATAGTTCTGGCCATGATCGGTTTCGTTTGTCATGCGGATTAGGGCTTTTCCCTTGAGATATTCCTGCCATGATGCCAAAATATTACGTTCCGGACACTTCGGACCGAGTTGCCGCCGCGTTGCCCGCCCAGATGGGACTTTTGATTTTGCAGGGCTCAGGTTACGGGCAATCTTAACGACCTTTCAAAAATCAATAATAAGTCGACAATCTTGATTTCCAATAATTTTTCCTTTGGTTTGAGTCACAAAATGAACCGTCATGAATGGTTCTCGATTTGTATTAAAATAATTTGTTGAAATACAAAAAAGCAAAAAAGATTCTTGACGCAGTCGTTTTTCTGAGATAAAAGTGTGCCTGAGGAATGAACATTCATTCCTCAACATTTGAGGGGGTGAGGACTTGTCATGAAAACCTCAGAGAAGCGCGCCGACATCATGCAAGCCGCTTTGGAGCTTATTGCAGCACAGGGGTTTCATCGCACCCCAATGGCTGAAATCGCCGGAAAAGCCGGCGTCGGCGCCGGGACGATCTATCGTTATTTTGAAAGCAAGGATGTTCTGATCAAAGAGTTGTATCGAGGGCTGGAAGAAAAGATGAGGGCAACCATTCTTGAAGGCTACCCTGTCGAACGGCCCCTCAGGGAAAGATTTCTTTACCTGATCAGGGAACTTCTCCGGTATCTTATAACCAATCCTCTTCATTTCCGCTATATGGAGCAGTACTTCAACTCTCCTTACGGAATCTCCACGCATAGGGAAAGGCTTTTGGGCAAGTCCGGCAACCAAGATATTCTGATGGATATTTTTGAGCAGGGGATCGAACAGCGGGTTCTCAAAGAGCTCCCGAAGGCCGTGCTGTCTTCCTTGGCTTTCGGTCCTCTGATCTTCCTGTTGCGCGACCATATCCTCGGCCTTGTCATCCTGGAGGATTCCCTGATTAAGCAGACCACGGAAGCCTGCTGGGATGCCATTAAAAGGTGAATGAACCAATCAAAATGAGGTGTCGTATGCAGATTTTTGACGGAGCAAAACGAATCGCTACAGCATGGATTCTCGCAGGGTCTTTGATTCTATGCGGTTGCGGACAGCCGGCCACAAAGGGCGGACCTCCACAGAGCGGTCCGGAGGTTGCCGTTGTGACGATACAGCCGAAGCGGTTGGTTATCACGACGGAATTGACCGGGCGCACGTCCGCCAACCGGGTGGCGGACGTGCGCCCCCAGGTAAGCGGAATTATCCAGAAGCGCCTGTTTGTGGAGGGATCGGATGTCAAGGCAGGTCAAGTGCTGTTTAGAATCGATCCCGCTCCCTTTCAGGCGGTACTGGACAATGCCAGCGCCGCGCTCGGAAGGTCCGAAGCCAACCTGTCGGCAAATCGGTCGAGGGCCGATCGCCTCAGGGAATTGCTGGCCGATAAAGCCGTCAGCCGGCAGGAATACGACGACGCGGCCGCCGTACTGAAACAAGTGGAGGCGGATATCCGGTATTGGAAGGCCGCGGTCGAAACTGCCCGCATTAATCTGGGGTACACCTCCGTCACGGCGCCCATCTCCGGTCGCATTGGGAGATCCAACGTAACGGAAGGCGCCTTGGTGGCGGCATATCAACCTATGGCTTTGGCTACAATCCAACAACTTGATCCCATGTACGTCGATGTGCCCCAATCCACAACCGATCTGCTGAAGTTACGCCGCCGCCTGGAAGAAGGCCGGCTTCACAATGGGAAGATCCGTAACAACGTCCGTCTGCTCCTGGAAGACAATTCCAAATATCCGTTGGAAGGGTCGCTTCAATTCCGCGATGTTACTGTAGACCCGACAACCGGATCGGTCATTCTGCGGGTTATCTTTCCTAATCCTAAGGG
>DIKH01000209.1 GCA_002424495.1 Desulfobacteraceae bacterium UBA5623 | reverse complement strand
GTGATTTACTGACACGTTGTATTGCGGGCAAAAACAGGGCTGCAGCCCCGATATTCTGCATAAAGCTCGATATAGTGGCTATGGTGAGCGAAATAGCGATTACGATACGGGATTGGCTATTGCCTGCAATGCGGACAATGGGACCAACGAGGCGGTTGATCAAACCGGTCTTGTCCAGTCCCGCCCCTATGATAATCACCGCAATGATAGAGACCACAGCATTGCTGCTCAGTCCTATAAAGGCCTCCTTGGGGGTGACCAGATGCAACAGGGGCAAAGTCACCATAATCAGAATCGCCACCACATCAACCCTTATCCATTCCACAATAAAAAGAAATACGGCAATTCCGATCATTGCCATTACCAGAATCATTTCAGTGGTCAATGGTTCCATGGACAGGCTTCCTCAGCTAAAAGGTTACATTCCAAACAATGCTCGATACGAAAGACCAAAACAGGATGTTTTAAACTTACTCGCAGGGTTACTCAGAAAGGTTATCCGGATGGCCCCTGCTGCTTACGGTTAAAAGGGGACACTCCAGGGTGCTTGAGACCTTCCTGATCCAGTGGCCTCTGGGGAACTGACCTCCTTCGGGAAGCCCTTTACTGCTTCCCCATATCAGGGCCTGAAAAGGCGGCTTTTCAGCAAGGAACTTTAAGAGCTCCTCTGCAGGATTTCCCACCCGAAGGGCCGCGCTTATGGTTATACCCTCCTTGAGAAACCGGGTGGTTATGCCGCTTAACATCTCTCCCATCTGTTTTTCGATACGACTGATGGCGGTTCTCTTGGTTCCCAGATAGGAACGATCCAAGAAGGCCATTTCCACAAGCATAAGAAGGCTCACTTCGGAATCCATTCGCAGGGCCAACTCACGAGCGTATTCGAGGGAATCATTGCAGACCTCTTCGTTTTCAAAAACGACCAGTATTCTCTGGAACATGGTTTTACCTAGCCTCCCGCTTAACGAGAAGTTCAGCAAGACCTGTGCCAGGGACTGGCTATGCCATAATTATTTGAAATGAAAGATAAAATATGTTTACGCAGGAATATTGCTCAGATCGGATCGTTGCAACATGCAACATCGGAGAGGATTACATCATTCAGACACTGATATATTGAGGAAGGAATGATTCGTTGCATAGACGAACATATAGGTTGCAGCAACGAACATACTATTCCAAATTATACTTCTTGATCTTACGCCAAAGGGAAGCCCGGTCTATCCCCAGGATTTCAGCGGCCTTTGAACGCACCCCGCCGGTAATCTTAAGGATATGACGAACATAGTCCTGTTCCAGTTCATCCAGGTTTAATAAGGCGCTGTCAGGCCTCTCGTATGAATAGAATTCCAGATCGGCCAGGTCCGGCGGCAGATCACTAACCTTGATGATGCTGTCCTGACATACTGCTACGGCACGCTCTATGATATTCTCCAACTCCCGCACATTTCCGGGAAAATAATAATTCTCCAGCAGTTCGAGGGCGTCCTTGGAAATAGAGGCAATATCCTTTTTCATGCTGCGGCGGAATTTTTCCAACATGTGGTAGGCCAAAAGCGGTATGTCCTCCCTGCGTTCGCAGAGTCTCGGCAGGACGATATTGACCACATTGAGGCGAAAATAGAGGTCCTGACGGAACATGCCCTCGCTAACCGCGGCCTTGAGATCCTTGGCCGTGGCCGCAATTATCCTGACATCCAGAGGGATGGCTCTGGTGCCGCCCACCCTGAAAAACTCCCTTTCCTGGATTACTCTGAGCAGTTTTATCTGCATGGAAAAAGGCATATCCCCTATCTCATCCAGAAACAGTGTTCCCTGGTTTGCCATTTCCAGAAGCCCCTGTCTGTTACTGGTGGCACCGGTAAAGGCCTCCTTTTCGTGACCGAAGAGTTCATTTGCAATAAGTTCTTCTGTGAACGCACCGCAGTTGAATGCGACAAATGGTCCATTTGCCCTCAGGCTCTGTGCGTGTATGGCACGGGCCGCAAGTTCCTTGCCGGTGCCTGATTCCCCTGTAATCATCACGTTAGATCCGGATGGGGCGATCTGGCGGATTGATTCCTGCACGCACATGATCTTAGAGCTCCTGCCGATGATCACCGGAAAGGATCCGGACATTGTTTTGGCTTCCACCCGGGAGTTGACACTTTCTTGTTTTAAAAACTTCTGCTCAAGTGCCTGATCAACCAGGTTGACGACCTCTTCAGGGGAGCAAGGTTTTGCAAGATAATAAAATGCCCCTTCTCTGGTGGCCGTAATGGCGCTATCGAGGCTCGCAAAGCCGGTAACAAGGATCACCTCCACAGAAGGGGCCAGGAGCTTGGCCTTGTTAAGGAGGGAAAGCCCATCAAGATACGGCATCTTGAGATCGGTGATAATGATGTCGCAGGGCATTTGTTCAAATCTTTTCAAGGCACGCAAGGGATTATTGAAGGTCGAAACATGATGACCAGCCTTTTCAAGGATTCGACGGAGGTTCTTCAGGGCAATCTGATCGTCGTCGACTACAATAATCTGCCCGGTTCTTTTATCCTGTCCTATTTGCGGTTTTGAATTCATAGCATGTTTTATGACCCTGAATCGTTTATCATCCAAAATCCTCGACATTAGAGACACAAGTCTTAATTTGTTCCCTGCTGACCACCCCTTGTCTGAGGATTCTGGGGGGATCGGTCGTGACGTCGAGCACGGTTGAGGCGACGCTGTGAGCAGTCTTTCCCCCGTCAAGGATCAGATCCACATTCTCCCCAAAACAGTCAAGCACATCCTGTGCGCTCCGGCAGGCAGGCTTTCCTGAGATATTGGCGCTTGTGCCGGTTATGGCGGAATCAATGGCCCTGGCTAATGAGGTCGCGACCGGATTACTGGAAAAGCGAATCCCGATCCTGCCTGTGCCTGCGGTGAGCAGGGGTGAAGCCATTGATCCTGCTTTAAAAACAAGTGTCAAACCACCTGGCCAGAATAGCTCAATCAGCCGGAGGGCAACTGGTGGAAGATTATCCACATATTGGGCCAAAAACTCAACAGACGGTATCAGGATCAGCACTGGACTGCTGTCAGACCTTTTTTTTATCGTAAAAAGCCGCCTGATTGCAGCCTCGTTTCTTATATCCACACCAAGCCCGTAAAGGGTCTCTGTTGGAAACGCTATAACACCGCCTGCCAGCAGGACATCTGCGGCCTTGCCTATGGCCGATTGAAAATCCTGGCTGATGTCCACCTTTTCCAACTTAAATCCCCGACTTTTCCAGGGCCTTTTGTGTCAATTGCCTGCGATAACTTAACATGTTTTCATGAACCGATGGGTGTTTCAGCGCCAGGATCTGGGCTGCAAGCACTGCTGCGTTTTTGGCGCCTCCCTTTCCAATGGATACGGTCGCCACCGGTATGCCGGGCGGCATCTGGACAGTGGATAAGAGTGCATCCATTCCATTGAGGGACGATGAATCAATAGGCACCCCGATCACAGGAAGAGTTGTCAGCCCTGCAATAAACCCGGCAAGATGCGCTGCCCAGCCAGCCCCTGCAATAATCACCTCTATCCCCCGGCCGGAGGCGGATAAGGCATATTCCCTGGTCGCATCAGGCGTCCTGTGCGCGGAAAGCACTCTGACTTGATAAGATATCCCCAGCTCTATTAGTGTATCAATGCAGCCCTGCATTACATCTGCATCGGATGCGCTTCCCATAACAACAGCGACCATTATTTTTTCTTCAGACATTGTATCACCTCATCAGCAAATAGTTATTACCCAGACAATGATTGTGATATAATAATATGATGGACACGAATGCAAGTTATTTTCCACTCCATCATCCCGTCAGGAAAGATGGTATTCGCCTGGATTCGAGGTCTGAAAATGCCACGAAAAAAAAAGAAAAAGGTGCGCTCCGTAAGGCCAAAGTCAGCAATAAAGGCGCCCATGAGTTTTAACCCTTTGAAAGGAGAGTTTGCCTCCTTAATTAAGACTGACCCCTCACGGGAAAATGAGAAAAAGGTTCAGCAGCCGCCCGCACCAGTGAAAAAACAGGATGAAAGCGGGTTATTTCTCTATTTGATGTCAGATGTCACACCCCTTCAGGACGGCAAAAAGAGGATCGCAAAGCTGCCGGACCCCAATGTCAGGCCTGCTCATTCCCCGGGAAATGAAGAGTTGGAGGTCCTGGCCCACCTGTCCGACCTGGTAAGCGGCATTACGGAAATAGACATTACATTCACAGACGAATACATCGAGGGGTGTACACCCGGGTTTAGTCAAAGGCTGATGCAGAGGTTAAAGCGGGGCGAGTTTCCTGTCCAGGACCATGTTGATCTCCATGGGCTCAAAAAACAGGAAGCGGAAACCAGGGTCAAAGATTTCCTTATCCGGAGTTATCGTCAGGGTCTAAGATGCGTTCTGATCGTACATGGAAGGGGGCTTAATTCCCAGGATCATATCCCGGTGCTGAAAGAACGGCTGCCTTCCTGGTTGAACCGCGGGCCGATAAACAAGATGGTTCTGGCCTTTTCAACAGCCAGACCTTACGATGGTGGCGCCGGCGCAATCTATGTGCTGCTCAGAAAAAGCAGCGCATAGTTTTTCCGCATGTCACCATAAAAAATCCTTTTTATTCTGGAAGCTGGCTCCTGACTCCTGAATTCTTCCCTCTTGTCACTTACGATTGATTTTCCGGATGGTTCCATGATACCAATATGAGGATGTCCGAGAATGAGATATTTTTTTCAAGATCAAGGAAGCCGGAAATTTTAACCGCAGGAATACATTGAAGTATTTTGAGGATTAAAATTTCCGGCTGACGCAGAGATTGGAAAAAACAGCCATTCTCGGACAGCCTCATAGGCGCATTGTTAACCAACGGAGGCTATTTCCGGTATGAAACTTGGCATCATGGGTCTGTCCCAATCAGGCAGGGCAACCATTTTTTCTGCACTCACAGGCGCGCGAAGTGATCAGGACCAACACGGTTCAATAAAGACCGATGCAAGGATTGCAAACCTTGTTGTCTTTGACGACAGGGTGGATTTTTTGAGTGAGATGTACAGACCCAAAAAAACCACCTATGCAAAGATCGAATATCTTCTGCCGTCAGAGATCCCCTCATCTTCTCCCTCAAGATCAGACGCGGGCGTCTTGAACCAGTTGAGGACCTGTGACGCCCTGGTCCATGTGGTCAGGAATTTCAGGGGCATGGATGATTCACACCCCTCTTCCGAACGGGACTTCCGGCGGCTTGAGGAAGAGATGATTCTGGGCGATCTTGTAATAGCGGAAAAGAGGATTGAGAGGATTGAGCTTGACAAAAAGAGGGGAAAAAAGCCGGAGGGAGATGAACACATCCTGGTCAAATCCTGCCATGAACTTCTGGAAAAAGGCATCCCGCTCCGCAATGACCCCATACTGGCAACGCATCCTGTTCTAAAGGGCTTTACCTTTCTTTCTGCAAAGCCCATGCTTGTAATCATTAACAATGACGACGAAAATGAGGATAAGCCAAAATGGGATAAGATTCCGGACAACATAGAGATGCTGGCCGTGCGCGGCCGTCTTGAAAAAGAGATCGTTTCAATGTCTCCGGAAGAGGCGGAAGACTTCCTGGAGGCCTATAATATAAGGGAGTCTGTACTTGACCGGGTAATTAAAAGCTCTTATCGTCTTTTGAATCGCATTTCCTTTTTCACGGTCGGAGAAGACGAAGTAAAGGCATGGCCGATTACCGCAGGCACCCCGGCTGTAAAGGCGGCAAGCGCAGTGCACTCTGACATAGAAAAGGGATTTATCAGGGCCGAGACCCTGTCGTTTACTGACCTGAAGGCCCACGGCACCTATCAGGCAGCGAAAAAGGCGGGTCTTGTCCGGCTTGAGGGAAAAGAATATGTTGTAGCAGATGGTGATATCATCAATTTCAGATTCAACATATAACACACCGGACAGGCCGGGAAACAAGTTGAACGAGTTAAAAGAGTTGAAGAAGTTGAAAGAGTTAAAAGAGTTGAAAAGGTTAAAGCATCATTTACTCTTCGTAAGGCGAGGTTCAGCTGATGGATAAGATCAGAGTATGTATAATTGGCGCAGGTGGTTACGGCGGCTGCGGTGCGATTGAGCTCTTGTGCAACCACCCACATGCAGAGATAAAAGCCGTGATGGCCAAACACGAGATAGGAAGGCCCATTAGCGACCTCTATCCCCACCTGACCGGTTTCTGCGATTTACCTTTGCTTGACCCAGGGGATGCGAACTGCCCTGACGACTTTGACGTGGTCTTCTTTGCGACACCGGACGGCGTAGGCCAGAAGGACGCCCCCGCCTGGATCGAAAAGAGTATCAAGGTCATTGACTACAGTGGGGACTTCAGATTCAACGATCTTGATACATACAAAGGATATGCGGCAAGGATCGGCAAGCCACAGGAACATGCCTCACCGGAACTGCTCCCGCGGTCTGTCTACGGCCTTGCTGAATTTCATAGGGCGCAGATTGCACGAGCAGACCTAGTTGGAAACCCTGGGTGTTTTGCGGTCAGTTGCAATCTGGGGCTTGCACCTGTTGTAAAGGAAAGGTTGATAGAACCTGATTCCATCATCTGCGACGCCAAGACAGGGATCTCAGGGGCCGGTAAGACCCCAACTCCGACATACCACTATCCTGCCAGATACGACGCGATAAACGCCTACAAGATCTCCGGCCATCAGCATGTCTATGAGATAGAAAGGCAGTTGAGCATTCAGGCTGGCGAGGGCATAAAGATCACCTTTACCCCCCATGCGGTGCCTTTGTGCAGGGGCATACTCTCTACAATATATGCCACGTTGAAACCGGGACAGGATCTAAAAAAGGTATTGGACGCATACAGGGCCTTTTACAAAAATGACGTGTTTGTCAGGATTTTTGGCCCGGACAAACCTCAGATCAGTACCAATGTTCGAGGCAGCAACTTCTGCAATCTCTCGGTCAATGTGGATGACAGGACCGGCAAGCTGATTGTCGTAAGCCTTATTGACAACCTGGTCAAAGGGCAGGCAGGCAGTGCCGTCCAGAACATGAACATCATGTTTGGGTTTGATGAAACAGCTGGGTTGCTTCACCCCGGCATGTATCCATAATATCCAGGCAGGTCAAATATGATCAGGCAAGTCCGGCCAGTATGAGTTCATTTTTGAAGATCTCAAACTGCTCGCCTACTTGCGGCATGAGACACACAGCCAGGTCCATGTCAGATGCCTCCCCAGCCTTTTCCATGCCCAAGGCCACGGCCCCGAGCGCCAGGGCGCTGACGTTCAATGCAGCCCCTTTTATAGCATGGGCGTGATCCCTCACTTTAGAGATGTCCCCGCTCTTGATGACCTGTGTGAGGGCAGAGATCTTGTTGGGGATGTCATCTAAAAACACCTCCATCACCTCCCTGGCAAGCTCTTCATCTCCAAGCACGCGACTGATAAATGCGTTTTTATCAAAGATTTTTTTCTCTTGGACGGGTTGTTGAAACATTGCCATGTCCTCCTGTTTTTTCGGGTTTATTGACCATGACATCATTATAGCATCCTAAAAATACATAAAAAATGCGTGGGATCTCCCTATATGCCTGTCTCACCCGGCTTTATTGTTTTACTCGTTTCCGCGGCCTCTCTTACTGCCTGGATTATCTCGTCCTTTTTCACGGGTTTTGTCGGATCTGTGATATCATTTCTGACCGCTTGATTTATGGTTTTATAAATTATCGGCAGAAGACGCGCATTTCTTTTGCAGAATATTACCAGATCCTGAGAGATGCCGGTTCATATAATAGCTCGATTATCTATATCAAGATGCATGCCATAGACCGGACATGACTGGGGGAAATTAAAAAAATTGTATTATTGAATTGTTAACAGCTAAGATATAAATGGAAAGTCAATTGATGGCGGGCGAAGACAGTGTAACATTTACATTTATGTAACATTACCATCTTGTAACTATTACACTTCTCTGAAAGATGGGCAAATGACCGAATCAGGAAAATGAGGGGGCTAAAGCCTGGGCTATTTCATCCGCAACCAGCTTCGCTGCCTCGGCAGGATCTTTTGCATCTCTTATTGGTCGCCCAACTACAATGTAATCCGCACCCATTCTTACGGCGGTTTGCGGGGTCACTATACGTTTCTGGTCGTCTTGGCCGACAAGGGACCATTGGGGTCTGATACCAGGAGTGACCGCAATCAGATCGGGGCCCAGGGCATCCTTTATCATGGCCACTTCGTGGCCTGAGCACACTATGCCATGACAGCCTGCCTCCTTGGCTATTCGCGCCCTCAAAAGCGCGAGGCGGGAGAGGTCATTTACATACTCATCCCTGTACCCGAGTTCAAGGAGATTTTTTTGGTTGAGACTGGTCAAGACAGTAATCGCCAGTATTCTTGTCCTTTCCGGGCTGTTTTCAGCAATACCCTTTAGGGTGTCTTTACCTTCGTCACAGTGGATGGATACAAACTCCGGAAGATACCTGCTTGCAGCCAGAAAGGCCCTCTTTACAGTGGCCGGTATATCGTGAAGCTTGAGGTCGAGAAAAATGCCCGGCCCACCTGCGTCGCGTATAGATCCCAGTATGCCGGGACCCTGGCTGATGAAGAGTTCGAGTCCCACCTTAAATAGCCCTATGTGGTCTTTTAGCAAATCTACGTAATGCATGACTTGGTCATAGTCGGACAGGTCCAGGGGAAAAATTATATAATCTTTCGGTTCTTTCATCAGTGGCATGCCCCTCTCACAAGCCAAAAAACAATGGACATGGAAGATAAAAAACTCTATATATTTCTGTAAGCCAAGGGCCACCGTAGCTCAGTCGGTAGAGCACCTCACTCGTAATGAGGATGTCTGCGGTTCGATTCCGCACGGTGGCTCCACTGGAACCTGACCCCTTTTCCGCATATCGTCAACTCTAGGAGGCTGTCCGAGGATTGTGCCACATCAGTGGGCCTGAGTCAAATTGATAGCTAACCTACCTTGGAGGTTGTCCGAGAGTGACTACTTTCCGCGAATCACCCTCAATGCTAAAAGACCTGATAATAAAAAACAGAAGCTTTAGACGCTTTTATGAAACTGAGCCTGTTGCCCTTGACACACTGAAGGAACTCGTTGATCTTGCAAGAAACTCCGCCTCGGCTGCGAATCTGCAACCCTTGAAATATGTGCTTTCATGTGAACCTGAAGAGAACAAGGTGATATTTCCGCACCTTTCCTGGGCTGCATATCTCAAGGACTGGCCCGGCCCCTGTGAGGGGGAGCGACCGTCAGCCTATATTATTATTTTAGGGGACAGACGGATATGCCGGTCTTTCGGCTGTGATCATGGAATAGCGGCCCAGAGCATCATGCTGGGAGCGGCTGAAAAAGGCCTTGGAGGGTGCATTATCGGTGCAATCAGGCGCCGTGACCTTCATCAGGCGCTGGCATTGCCCCAACATTATGAGATGCTCCTTGTCCTTGCCATTGGAAGGCCCAGGGAGACGGTTGTACTTGAACCGGTTGGCCCGGATGATGATATCAGGTACTGGCGGGACGACGATGATGTCCACCATGTGCCGAAACGGCGGCTTGATGATATCATCATCTCGACATGTGAACGAAAATATTCCCGGTAATTATTTCAATCAGAAGATCAAGATTAAAGGGGACTCAAAATGAATGCTCTTATTGCCGATGATGAGCTTGTGAGCAGAAAGAAGATGCAAAAGATCATGGGGTCATTTGGCGAAAGCACAACCGTGGAGACAGGGGCTGATGCTGTAACCACATTCAAGGAGTCTCTGCGGAGAGGTAAGCCGTTTGACCTGATCACCCTTGATATTATGATGCCTGACATGGATGGGCTGAGGGCGCTGATGGAGATAAGGGACGCGGAGAGAAAAAACTGGATAAAGACAGGTGATGAGCATCCCCAGGTAAAGATTATGATGGTCACCTCGCATTCAAAAAAAGAACTCGTACTTGGCTGTATAAAGGCCGGGGCTAACAGTTTTGTTGTAAAACCGTTTGACAGAGATATAATAATTGAGAAGCTCAAGGAAATGGGATTTAGTGTCTGAGCGGATTGCCTCCGTGCCTTTTAAAACAGTTCATGGAGACTATCTGTAATGAAGATGGCTGACAGGGCGCTTTACGAATCTAAGAATTCAGGGAAAAACAAGGTTACAGTCACAGTTCAAGAAAAAAACGATTCGTGTTTCAAATGACACAAAAGATCTATGTAACTGACAACAATACCGCTATATTCGTGTGCCCGGAATGCAACATGTCAAAGGCAGCGGATGTCTCAAGATACAAGTATATAAATAAATCTGTCAGGCTCAAGATCAAATGTCGTTGCGGGAATTCCTATTCTGTTGTCCTGGAAAGGAGAAGGCAGTATAGGAAGCAGGTGAGTATCCCCGGAAAATATGCATTTTATCCTCCTCATGGAAAATTCCAAAATGGCGCCGTGACAGTGGTGGATATCTCCAGGGGCGGCCTGGGATTAAAGTTCAGGACCATGCCGGCCTTTGAGGTCGGTTCAACCTTTGTTGTAGAGTTTTACCTGGACGACAGGCGAAAGACATTTATCAAAAAAGAGGTGGTGATCAGAAGAATGACAGAGCAGTTTGTTGGAACTGAGTTCTGTTCGGTCGACCCTTCTGATCCGAGCGATAAGGCCCTGGGGTTCTATCTGTTTTAATGAGTATGGATCATAGCATCTCCACACGGCGAATAGAAAATGACATGCCGACCTGTCAGACGAACCTTCTTTTAGAGCATTTCATAGCCTTTCTCAGGGTTGAACGCGGCCTTTCAGAAAATACCGTAGACTCTTACCGCAGAGACTTGTCCGGGTTCCTGAATTTCATCGGGGAAAAAGGCCTTCCCCCCTCAGAAATCACACTGGATCAGATTAAGCCGTACTTCAGCCTGCTCGGCCAAAGGATCTCTGCAAGGAGCATTGCAAGGAACATATCGGCCCTGAAAACGTTTTTCCGTTTCCTTGTTTCAGAAGGCAAGATTGAATCCAGCCCTGTAAGACTCCTGGAGGCCCCAAAGGCGGGCCACAGGCTTCCCGGTGTCCTGAGCAGGCAGGAAGTGGAAAGGCTTCTTGCCCAGCCGAAGGGTGTTGATCCCAGAGGCCTCAGGGACCTTGCAATGATCGAGATCCTTTACGCTACTGGTCTCAGGGTTTCAGAGCTTGTCAATCTAAAGGTCTCAAATATCAATCTGGAGGCAGGCTATTTAAGGACCATGGGTAAGGGTTCAAAAGAAAGGATTGTCCCGATTGGCGATAAGGCCAGGGAGGCGATCATAAACTATACCATGCTGGGACGCATCCAGATGACAAAGGGCAAAAATACTCCCTACCTGTTTTTAAACCCAAGCGGCAGACCTATAACCCGTCAGGGGTTCTGGAAAATAATAAAAAAATATGGGCTTATGGCAGGCATTAAAAAAAAGATTACGCCGCACAGCTTAAGACACTCTTTTGCCACACACCTGTTGGGGGCCGGGGCGGATCTGAGATCGGTCCAGGTTATGCTGGGACACGCGGACATATCCACCACCCAGATCTATACCCACGTCACAAGAGGGCAGTTGAGGGGGGTGCATGAAAAATTTCACCCAAGACCATAGGAGCCAAATGGCCAAGATATTACATTTAGAGCAAAAGTTACCTTTACCTCCTGATAATATTATTACCGGAAAACCTCTTGAGTTCAGGAGGTCTTTTTGGGAGACCACCCAGTTTATACAGATGGGAAGGGCCAACTCCCGCAGGTTTGAGATTAATAGGGCGGATACTTACAAAAAAGGCGGGAAGGACATGGGCCAGATTCCCCCTCATCATCTATTGACAGGGGGCATGGACAGCACAATAAGGGCCTTGTTCATTAACAGGGAAGATGAACAGAAAATGAGAGAGATATATTATTTCATAGGGCTTGCAGACTGTATGATAAACCAGGTAAATCCACTATTGAGGACTGATATTATAAGGGACATGTACAGAAAGGTCTTTAAGATGAGGGAGGACCTGAAAATCCACTGGCACGGCAATATCTCCCAGATATTGCTCCCCATTGATTCCGTGTTCTACAACGAATATGAATACAAATCCCTGGTATCAGGGGCAGGAACCATGAAAGAGCTTTATAAGACCATAAAAAACGGGACGGATGAGATGTTTGACATCCTCTCACTTGAGTATACGTTCTATTGCCCTTCCGCAGGTCGTAACCACTGACGAGTAATAGCGTACGGTCGTCCTTACTGAATGACAAATTCCGTGAAATAGATATTGGTGATTTTCCCTTTTTTGATGAAGCTGTTAAGGCGTTGAATCAATTCATCACGCAGGGAGATTTTCCCTTTAACAGTGCTGACTTCACTCGCTGTCTTTGCAGGTATTATCGTCAAGACAGCGTCTTTTATCTGGGGGAGCCTTTTTTCAATCTCTGCCTTTGTTTCTTCACCGGCAAGCTCCAGGTCCATGGTAATCCGCATATACCGCGTTGCATCCTGGTCTGCAAGATTGACTATGAATGGGGACAGGGAATATATAGGCCTTTCTCCGTTCTTTTCCTCGTCTTGCTTTTCATGTTTCACCTCCTCGTGTTTTTGTTCCGCCTTGGGTTCGTGTGGAGTGATCTTGTTCCACAGGATAAAAAAACCCGTCCCCATTATGGCCAAAAACACAGAAGAAATGATTACGACCAAAAGCAAAAGCTTCTTTTGCTCAAGACCTGGTTTTTCCTCCAATATGTCTTCTTCCGGCACTTTTGCCATTGGTATTCCTCTCATGTCTGAAGGGTCAATGCCATAATATGATTTACAGCGATACAAAATAAGACAGACGGCAAAAAACATCAATTATTTTTTTGTCCACCCACATCCGGCTTAATGAGAACGTTATGATTTGACAGGGCACTGGAACTTAAATAATGTCTGGACTATAAGGCAGTCTGGAGACAATTTTGAATTTTTAATTGTTAATTTTGAATTTAAAAAAACCATAATTTTAATATGTTAACAATTTCCGTCCTGGATTAAAAAAACAAGGTTAGCTATTTTCGATCAGGCGCTAAATTATATAAATGCTATCTTAAATTTTATGGAGACAGAGGTTGAGAAACTTTTTTGTTGAAGAAATTGCTGCAATTGATGGCTCCTGCCGGATTACAGGGGCTGAGGCAAGGCATATCTCAAGGGTTCTGAGGATGAGGCCTGGAGATCGTCTCATCCTGATGGACAAGAAGGGCTCCAGTTTTCAGGCCTGCATAGAATCTATCACGGCCCGGCAGGTGAAGGTCAGGGTGGAAAGGCCGCTTGAAATGCCGCGACCATCCACTTTAAAAATCACACTCTGTCAGGCTATCACAAAATCTCAGTCCATGGATTACATTATTCAAAAGGCATCTGAACTGGGCGTTGACTGCGTGGTGCCTTTTTTTTCCGATAGGAGCGTCGTCAGGCTAGATCAGGACAGGCTCCCGAAAAAGATGGCGCACTGGAAAGGGGTGGCGGAAAACTCGGCCAAACAGTGCGGCAGGGCCGTTCCGATAAAGGTTGAATCCCCATCGGATTTAAGTGGATTGTTGGAAAGATGGCATGAGATGGACGCACTAAAGGTTATCCTGTGGGAAAAGGAAGAAGCAAAGGATCTTAAGACCGTGTTCAGGTCAACGCGGCCGACCGGAGATTTTGCAGGAATCATCGGGCCGGAGGGAGGCTTTACAGAAAACGAAGTTGACAATTTCATGGATGCAGGTTTTATCCCTGTCTCACTGGGTGCGAGGATATTGAGGGCGGAGACCGCTGCAATTGCTATTGCGGTTATTGTGCAGTATGAGCTGGGAGATCTGGGTCTGAATGCTGAACAAACCTGATCCCCCCTCTGACTTTTACAGCATTAAAAGGATGATTTGATCTTGACACACCCTTCTGATCTTCCTAGTATCCTTACGCACATCATTCAAATAATACGGCTTCGGGGATTGTTGATATTATAATACCATGTTTTATTGCAGGGAGGAAAATCAATGGCAGCTCAAGGAAATCAGATTTCTAAGAAAGAGATGCCGGCTGCTCCGGCAAAATCAAGATCACCGTTTCTGACAAC
>DIKH01000327.1:5163-21702 GCA_002424495.1 Desulfobacteraceae bacterium UBA5623 | reverse complement strand
TTATGCGCCATTTCAAAACAGACACTCACCCCCTGCCCGCTCGCACCCGGACTTTTGAGAAGTTACTATTCAAAATTAAACATTAACAATTAAAAATTCTGCGTTAGCTCCTACCTGTATAATTTCGGATTAATCCCGTAGTTCTTTACCTTATACCCGAAAATCCTTTCGGTTGTCTTAAGCGCCTCTGCTGCCTTTCTCATGTTTCCCCTGCTGCTTTTTAATGAATCAATCAGCAATTCCCTCTCAAATATCTCCATGGCCTCTGCCAGGGATTGTGTCTGATGTGTACCTGTATCGTCTGCGGTCTGGAGCGTGGGAGGCAGGTGATAGCTGTGTATAACATGGTCATTACATAGAAGCACCGCCCTTTCAATACAATTTTCAAGCTCCCTGACATTTCCGGGCCAGTTATACCGAACCAGGGCGTCTATTGAAGGGGTTGAGATCCTTTTAATGTCCTTGTCATATTCCTTGGCGTATTTCTCCAGGAAGTAGTCGGCCAGCATCAGGACATCTGCCTCTCTTTCCCTCAATGCAGGCAGATAGATCGGGTATACGTTAAGGCGGTAAAACAAGTCCTCCCGAAATCTGTTCCCCTCGACAGCTGCGGCAAGGTCCTTGTTTGTGGCTGCAATCAGCCTGACATTGACCTTGATGGTCTTTGTCCCGCCCAGTCTCTCCAGTTCCCTTTCCTGTAACACCCTTAAGAGTTTTCCCTGGCTTTCCAGGGCAAGAGAGCCAATTTCATCCAGAAAAATTGTTCCGCTGTTTGCAAGTTCGAATTTACCCTCCTTCTGATGGCTGGCCCCGGTGAAGGCCCCCTTTTCGTAACCGAACAATTCCGCCTCGATCAGATTTTCCGGAAGGGCTGCACAATTGATCTTTACAAAGGGTTTGGCCGATCTGAGGCTGTTATAGTGTATGGCATTGGCGACAATCTCTTTTCCCGTGCCACTTTCACCGAGCAAGAGCACATTGGCGTTGCTCTTTGCCACCTGGGTGATCAGATAAAAAACCTCCTGCATCTTCCGGCTGTTTCCGATGATATTGCTGAAACTATACTTTTTATTCAGTTCTTTTTTAAGACGTATGTTTTCTTCTTTCAGCTGATCCTTTTCACTGTTAATCTTTTCCAGCATCACCACTTTCTGTACAATCATGCTGCTGATAATAGAAAGTATCCTTATATCCTCTTCAAGAGGGGAGGTCCCCTCAAAAACCCGATCCACACTGAGGGCGCCTATTACTCTGCGGCCGTCTTTTATCGGGACACATATGAAGGAAATCTTGCTCTTGTCTATGCCACTGCGTGCGCCGGTCCGGTCTAAGAAAAGCGGCTCGTCTCCTATCCCGGGCACTGCGATTGGACGACCTGTTTCAATTACCCTGCCTGTTATCCCCTCCCCCAGCTTGTATCGTCCCTTTGATTTTGCAACAGGCGACATCCCATGGGCAACCTCGATATGTATTTCAGATGTTTCAGGATTTAAAAGGGCGATGGATCCGCGGTTCATTCCAAGACGGGCCACGAGCAAATCCATTACCCCATAGAGGGACTTCTTTAGATCCAGCGTTGCATGGATGGCATTGCTGATGTCATAAAGGCAGGCTATTTCATCTGGTTTTGGTCTATTTTTTTTTGTCGCCATAAATTTGGTGTCCTCTTACAGACAGAAGACAGCCCTTTCCCTGACAGTAACTATACAGAAATGTAGGATAATAATCAAAGGCATTAGAATCAACTGTTTTTTACAAGGAAGATTTCCAGCCGATGAATGCAAGTCAAGTCCGTTCACGCATAAAGGAATTCAGCAAGATAAGGAAAGATGCAATGGGGGGTACGGCAGCGCTTCTGGAGGTGGCTCTCTTTGTTGAGGAGTTCTTCGGCATAATCCTGTCTGACTACGAAATCCGCGAAGAAAACCTTGGATCACATCAGGCCTCGGAGATCAAGGGATTGTTTACAGACCCGGAGGTGACGCGCGGACTCGACCCGGCAGGGGTAGTAAGCACTTATTGAAAATGGCGGAATCAAAAGCAAGCCCTACTTGTCAATCATGATCCCTCAGGCAGGGGGAGCTAAGCTCTCCCCTTTACCCGAATAAACATAGGTTCCCAACAATATTGCCGGCAACTTACCACTATCTCTTAGAAATCTAACGATTTCATGACCACCTTCATCGAACTCATAAATACTGATATTCTTAAATTCCCAGAGATACTCAGCGTGTATGCAGTCAAGCCTATTATATTTTGACACAAAGATAGAAATTTTTGGATTAAAATTGCTCTTTGCTAATAAGGCCTTTAGATCCATACCTTCTTTTTAAAAAGGCTCCGATTGTATGTATGGCGTATATGTTTTGACCACCGTTTATCTAAGTGTATCAGTCGCTTAAAAGGAGAGATAAATGTTTGTGGTGCAAACGCAATAGCCTCACCATGTCCAATCAAGGTAGCAAAGAGTATTGCTGCATAGCCTCCCATTGAGTTGCCAATAAAAAATACCTTTTCCGGGTTCAAATCTTGGATTTCCTTCTCGAGAAACTTTGCTGTTGAGTAAATATCGGCACTTATACCTGGAAGGCCGTCTTGATACCAACTTTGGCGTAAGTCTCTGATAAAAATTTTGTTTTCATCAATAATCTTGGCGGCTTTAAAAAACTCAAATGGCGGCATTGCAATTTGACCGCCGATTCCACCAAAAAAGATATAAAGTTTTGAAGCGCCTGGTATTAGGTCTCTTTCAATTGGCTTTGCTTCGCTCATAAGATTCCCGTTATAGTGATTTGAATGTCCATAGACTTTAAAAAAATGATTCTAGCAAGGCCAGAGGGATATATCCGCGGTGGAGTATTCAACCTCAGGCGGGACATAAGGAATAATGATTTTTCTATGACCCCAATCCCAGAGTTCAGTTGGTGGACCGAAGGGAGTATGATCCGGAACCATCCCGGCTAACTATGGATTGTAAGGCTTAAAATACTCTCCAGGAGGCTGCCCTTAATAAGCGGTTAGGGCCGCTGTCCTTGGTAAGATGGTAAACGATCCAATGGCACATCTTTTAGTGTTGGATTCCGGAGATCTTTTTCCGATATAATCGGGTTTTTTACCGGCCAGTCAATACCTAATTCAGGGTCAGCCCATAAGATCCCTCCTTCATCCTCAGGGAAATAGAAATCAGTACACTTGTACATTATATCCGCAGTTTCACTCAACACGCAGAAGCCGTGGGCAAAACCCTCTGGTATATAGAGCTGCTTTTTATTTTCTTCTGAAAGTATGAGGCCTAACCACTTTCCGAATGTAGGGGACCCACGGCGGATGTCCACAGCGACGTCAAATATCTCACCAATAACAACATAAACCAGCTTGCCTTGGGCATGCTTGATCTGATAGTGAAGTCCCCGGACCGTATCTCGGCTGGAATGTGAGTGGTTATCCTGGACAAATGCCCGATCAATCCCTGCTTCAGCATATTTTCCGAGGTGAAAGGTCTCCCAAAAAAGACCCCTATTGTCTCTAAATACCTGCGGCTCAATAATTGTAACCCCTGAAAATATTGTCTCGGTGAATCGTATGGGCATGGCTTTTCTCCTTTTGCGGCCATTGGCAAGATCCGGTGCCAAAATTATCAGGTAAAGATTAATAAATCAATAGGATGGATCGTCTTCGTTCCGATTTCTATATGCTGGCTCCTGATCAGTTATTATTATTGCCATGCCGAGGTTTATTCTTGACAGAATTTTCACTGAAATATATATTGTCTAACTTGTTTAGTCTTTCAGTAGAAGGAGATACCAAAATGAGTTCAAACAGAAAACGGACCAAAATAATTCGTGCAAACAAAGCCAAGCCCAACAAGGCCAATCTCAAAAAAAATCACAAGCGCATCCAGGAAAATATCGAAATCCTGAGAGAATTGCCTTCCAAGGAATAGAGGTAAGTCTGCCACATCGTTGTTTGACAAGTTCAATTATAGATTGCAATAAAGTTTCTATCTTCAAAAAGCCCCCCGGCGAGGGGGCTTTTTTTTTACTTTATTGAGTACACCACAGGAACTTAAGATGAAGGAAGTCGTCATTGTATCTGCCTGCCGAACAGCAATCGGCACATTTGGTGGAACCCTTAAAGATGTCAGTCCCGAAAAAATGGCCTGCATAACCATGAAAGAGGCCATAACACGCGCCGGCATTGAACCGGGGATGATTGATGATGTGCGCTTCGGATGCTGCGTCGAACCCATTGACGCCTTAAACGTTGCCCGGGTCTCTGCAATCATGGCAGGCATACCCGAACATGTCCCAGCTGTTACAATTAATCGCGTATGCATCTCCGCTATGGACGCGGTTGTCTCCGGCATGGCCATGATCCAGGCGGATATGGCGGATATCATCCTAGCAGGGGGAGTGGAACAGATGTCAGGGATTCCTTTTATCGCGCCGGGGGCAAGATGGGGTCTGCGTCTGGGAGATGCAAGCCTTGTGGACGCCCTGATTCATGCCCAGTTTTGCGGGTCATATCACTTTCCTCACCCGGAAGAAGGCCCGGTAAAAGAGGGCATGCCGCTTGAGCTTTTCAGGGGTAAACCTTACAACATGGGACATACTGCCGAGTTTATCGCCCAGTTGCACAACATCACAAGGGAAGAGATGGACGAGGTCGCACTTCGCAGTCACAATAATTCGGAGCGTGCCACTGTGGAAGGGGATTTCAGGGAAGAAATCGTCCCGATAGAGATACCGGCAAAAAAGGGCGGCAAACCAACCCTGTTCGATAAAGACGAACATTTCAGGCCGGGGCTGACCTTGGGCCAGTTGGCCAAGCTCCCTCCTGCCTTTATTCCCAAGGCCGGAAAGCTGACCGCGGGAAATTCTGCCGGAATCAACGACGGTTCAAGCGCAATGATCATCATGTCCGCTGAAAAGACAAAGGAGCTGGGTGTAAGGCCCATAGCCCGGATAAAGGCCACAGGCCGGGGGGCATGTCATCCGTCTGTGATGGGGCTAAGCCCGGTGCCGGCCGTGCATGATTTATTCAAGCGGAGCAATTTCAGCATGGAAGACTTTGAGCTGATTGAGATGAATGAGGCATTTGCCGCACAGTACCTGGGGGTTGAAAAAGAACTGAAATTGAATCGCGAAATCACAAACGTAAACGGCTCGGGCATAGGCCTGGGTCACCCGGTAGGCTCCACCGGATGCCGCATAATGGTCACACTCCTCTATGCCATGAAAAAACGAGGCAAAACCATGGGCCTTGCAAGCCTTTGCGGAGGGGGGGGAATATCAATGGCCTGCGCGCTGGAGATGATATAGACTTTAGGGACTCGAAAAATGGTATATTAGCATTTTTCGAGTCCCTTAGTATTTTTGCTGGCATAGGACAAAAAGGCCCTCACCTCCAACAGGATAAGATGTTCAAATGCCTTGCCGAACAGCTCCGAGCCTTCGATAATCTCACCCCCTGTTCCCCGCACTCAAGTTTTAGTTTCTCAATCCTCGACGCTGAAGATTGAAGCATAATTCATGTGGCTATAGCTGAATTTCAAACCCATTTTATCCGATCAGGGCTGTAATGAATGCGAAGGCTTTTTCCGGGGTATATGCCTTGGGCCTGGATCTGTTGATCAGTCATGGAAATGGTGAAGGTGTGAATGCCCACTGCCAGCGTAACAAAAACATGACCGGTCCCTTTGTCCAGTGACAGGTGCAAGACAGTGCCGCTCAGGCAGATAATGTCACGGCCTCTGTTGGACTCATCCTCACTGACGGAAAATACATCAATTATTGCGGCGGATGCCTTATCCGGCGGTTCCGGCACACGTATCCGCTGATTGTCAGCGAGCATTTTTCCCCATGCCCCATCTTCAAATTTCCGCCAGGGTCCAAATATTATGTTCTCGCGGCCCGAGCCAAAAACCTTGCCTCTGAACATGTGAAGGATGTTGTCACAGATTTCATGGAGCCATTGCCAGTCATGGCTTGCAATTATCAGGGTTGTACCCCACTCTTTGCGGGCCTTTATCGCCGCCTCCTTGATCATCTGGGCGCTTACGGCGTCAACATTGGCTGTTGGTTCATCCAACAGCAGCACCTTTGGCCTGGGCGCCAGCCTTGCTGCCAGGGCTACACGCTGGACCTCACCTCCTGAGAGCGCATACCAGGGACGCATTGAAAAATCCTCGCCGGCCTGGCCTGCATCCAGACCTACCATTTCGAGGGCTTGATTAACCCTGCCCTCAAGATCATCACGATTGCCCCTCAGCTTAAGACCAAAGGAGACATTGCCAGAGACGCTGCGCTTCATCAGTATGGGATCTTGCGGGAGCATCGTAATATGTAATCTGGAATCATTTGAAAAAGGCTTGGCCGGACGGCCGTTAAAATAGATCTCTCCGCTGCTGGGCCTCTCAATCAGGCCCAACAGCCTTAAAAGAGTGCTCTTTCCGCTTCCATTAGGGCCAACAATCCCGACAATGGAGGAATCTGAAATCCGTAGATGATTAATATCAAGGACAGGTTTGCCGGCATATAAGTGGGTTAGTGATCTGATCTCGTAAATGGGCGTTTCCACTTTCATGCCCTGCGGCGTAAAAAAGAAATGGACAGATTGACGCAAAAGGCAATGGCCAGGAGGACAAGACCCAGGGCTACACCCATTGCAAATTCACCTTTGTTCGTCTCCAGGGCAATGGCTGTTGTGATAGTACGGGTGTGCCATTTGATGTTTCCTCCCACCATCATGGATATGCCCACCTCTGTCATCACTCGTCCATAGGCGGCAACGGCGCCCGCCAATATCCCGTGCCTGCACTCCCACAGGCAGCTTAAAAACATCTGCCCACGATCAGCCCCCAGGGACATAATGGCCATTTGAAGCCGTTTATCCATCGCCTCCACTGCTGTTGCGCTCAGCCCAATGACAATGGGCAATGCCAGTATGGTCTGACCTATTGCAATGCCAGGCAGGGTAAAAAGAAGCCCCATATCACCCAAGGGGCCGCGATTGGTCAGAAGCGCGTAAACCAGAAGACCGATAAACACTGTGGGAAAGGCCATCAGGGTATCAACAATTATCCTGACAATTTTTTTCCGCTTAAAATCAAAATAGCCCAGGCAAAAACCAAGTGGTATCCCCATGATAAGGCTACAGCCCATGGAGCAGCTTGATACCTTTAGAGTGGCCATTATAGCCGAATATGTCTCATCATTGCCTGTAAACAAAAGGTGTAAGGCCTGAAAAAAACCTTCAAGTAAAAAGTCCATGGCGGTCCGTTATTGTTTTTAATGGGCTGTTAGCAATTAGCCTTTAGCCAACTGATTTCCGTATATTGCAATAATTGGCTCTTTTATTAATAGTCTCATAATTGTATAGACTCACAGTCATTCCGGCGAAGGCCGGAATCCAGTGATTTCTGGATGCCGGATCAAGTCCGGCATGACGAATGAGAAGGCTATTATGAGACAGTTAATAAGATGATTCGCCAACAAAAAAAGCCGCTTCATTCGATAATTACATAATCTTCATATCGCGGCTTTGCAATAGGTTTTACCGACATTACATACCGGAGATATCTTCTACTAATTGATCAATTATGTCTTCGATTTGAATTTTGGCGGTATTATATTCTGACGGGCCTTTTTTGGCCTTTTGCAAAGCCTTAGACCAGGCATTTTTGAAAGTTCGATCGGCATTTAACTCTGCATTTTCCAACTTCGTTGCGTTAGTCTGCTTGATATTTGCGCTTTCAGCCTTGAGTAGAGCGATACACTTGTTGCCAGCGGACTTGAGCAGCGCTTGAGCCAATTTGTTGGAATCCTTTTCCTCCTTGTCATCAATCATATTCTCGTCAGGGACGATTATTCCATAGATGTTCACGAGTGCATTATAAATATTTTGTTTGACGGCTTGTGAGTCAATAGTTTCACAAGGGACTTCGACACCTTTTATCTTTTTCTTTTCCGCATTGCTCCACTTGTCCTCAAACTTAGGCGCCGCCTTAACCTCAACACATTGACCAAATGAATCTATGCCTTTCAGAGAATCTTTAATATCCTTCAAACCGCATGCCATAATGGCCTTGCATAGATTGGCAGATTCCTTAACCTTGGCGGCCAGGCATGTCAGAGAAGCCTTATCTGGCGTATCACAAGCGTTTCCGATTCCATCGCCATCTAAATCCTGTTGACCGGGATTGTCTAATGATGAGCAATTATCGCAAACATCGCCAATGCCGTCACCGTCTTCATCAGCCTGATCAGGGTTGCTGATTGTCGGACAATTGTCTACATCTTTATTAAATCCGTCACCGTCTGTGTCGAGTTGAGAAGCGGAACATCCGTTGACATCAACATCTTCGTTTTCTTCCGCAGGAGTATCAGGGCAGGAATCCTCATCATCCATGACCCCATCGCCGTCCGAATCACGCTCTGAGGCCGAACAGCCAGATGCATCAGCAGCTTCACCCTCGGGCGTGTGAGGGCAATTATCCACATCGCCGGTGATGCCATCTCCGTCTTCATCTTTGCCATAAGACAGATTATCAATAGCAAACTTCTTGTCAGAATAAAACACCACAAGATTGAATTCCGGGAGGTTCTTTTCAGAATAGGGGAGCCATCCGTCATCATCGGAAATCTTGTTCTTGGATGGGTCAGTATATGCCTTTATCAAGGCAGTGTGTACTGGAACCATATCGACCGCGACCGAGGTATTGAACATATAGATGTTGACATCGCTGTATGTGTAAAGATTATTGCCGGGCCTGCGATATTCAAAGCTAAGCTGGGTGCTTAGGGTATCAAATTCAATTGCAATCCCGGTTACTACGGTTTCTCCCTGTGGTTTATCAAGGCCTAAGTACTGAGACACGGGGGGAAGGACGGGAAAGACGCTCCCATCCCAACTGGTGGCATCAAAGACAGTGCCGCCATACAAGGAAGAGATCCCCGGAAGTGGTGGAGTTGCAGCATCGCCGGACTTGAAGTGGATGCCCAGGGATGAGTACTCCTCGGTAATGGGATAAGCATAATAAGTTATAGGATATTCATCAAAGCTCACCGTGTAAGCCTGGGCCGACATGGTGGAGTAAACAAACAAAAAAGCCGCACTCAAAAAAATCCATAGACTTTTCATGATTTCGCCCCTTCTTAAGGTTGCCTCACCTGCCCTTGGAGTGTACGATCAAGATGGTGGTGAGGGACTTAGAGATATTTTATATTGCAATATGAAATTATTTTCAATAAATATCAAAAAATTAGAATGATGTCCTAGTTTATTACCATAGATAACCAGTAATAAACCATCCGGTAAATCCAGGAAGGGAAAAAAGAGGCTCCATATATGAACACCAGGCCTTTTTTATTCAGTATTTCAATATGTTGTTTGCAGATTCTCTTTAGCCTTTACACCTTCGCTGGAGCTGTAGAGCCCGTGAGTGACAATGGAATCTATACCCTTGGAGAGATCGTGGTCCAGGGCAAAACCGAGGGAGTGGAGGCAACCGGCGTCGTCCATGAACTGAACGAAGATGAAATCCGTGATTCAGGCGCAAGGAATCTGGTTGAGGCGGTTGACCTCTTGCCTGGTGTGGACGTATTTACCGGAGGCGACGGCACACCCAGGATCAACATACGCGGCTTTCGCACACGCCATGTCCTTTTGCTCTTAAACGGCATTCCCCTTAACTCGGCCTATGACCAGCAATTCGACCCTTCCCTTATCCCGGTTGAAAATATCGCGGAGATTAAGACAACTATCGGGCCAAGCTCAGTGCTGTATGGCCAGGGGGCACTGGGCGGGGTAATCAATATCATAACCAAGAAGGGAACCAAGGAGACCAAGGGAACCATCAAGGGTGAAGTGGGGGAAGGAGAGTTCTATCTTGGAGAGGCGAATGTCTCCTCGGGGGCCAAGGGTTTTGACTTTTTTTTGAGCGGAAGCGCCCTTAAAAGGGACGCATTTCCCCTTTCCGATGATTTTCATGCCACGCGCCAGGAAGACGGCGGGGACAGGGAAAACAGTCACAAGGAAAGGAATAATCTGTTTGCCAACATGGGGTACAAGGTAAACGATGAGTTGAACCTTGGCCTGACATTCAGTTGCCTAAACGGCGAATACGGCATCCCCGGCAGCATCATAGCCGATGCGTCAGATACTTTTGCCCCAAACCCAAAATATGAAAGGATTGATCACGTTGAAGGCTATTCCGCCCAGGTAGCCGGAGAATATTACCCGACAAACTCATTCAGCCTTCGTTCCTGGGCCTTTATTAATTATATGGAGGAAGATGACAACAGGTACGACAGCTTTAATTTTAACCGCAATGATCTCCCCTTATTGGATTCATGGCAATCCATGTACGAGCAGAAAACCAGTATCAAGGGGATATCGGTGCAGCCTAAATATGACCTGGGAGAAAAAGGCACCATCACCATGGGGTTTTCCGCGGAAAAAGACCAATGGGAAAGCGACGGTAAGGTGAAGGATTCCTTATCAGGTTTGCCCCCCCAATGGGTTATACTCTATCCTCAAACCGATAAGGACATCAACGTCTATTCCCTGACCGTGGAATATGAATTTACTCCAATCCCGAAGCTGGGCATGGTCCTGGGCTTGGGAAGGCACAAACAGGACAGGGATGAGCGTAAGGACAATGATAACAGCGTGCTATTGGCCGCCCATTATGATCTGACCGACAGCATGAGGTTAAAAACCGCTTTTCAGCGGAATATCCGTTTTCCTTCCCTGCGGCAGCTATATGATGACAATGGTGGAAATTCCGAGCTGAAGACCGAGCGGGTGGATCATTATACCGTGGGAACAGAGCTTAAATTACCGTGGAAGACCCGCCTGACGATTAACGGATTTGAAAGCATGGCAAAAAACTTCATTGAGAAGGATAATGATATCAGTCTTTTTGAAAATTTTGACAAATACGAATTCAGGGGCGCGGAGATAGCCGCTGAAATTGCCGCCATTAAGAATTTGATGCTCCGAGCCGGTTACTCTTATCTTTATACAAAAGACCTCTCGGATTCCGGAAAGGACGAATTGCAGAATCACCCGGAAAACAGAGCAACCCTGGAATGCAAATACGACTTTGAGTTTGGCCTGTCTCCTTATGTTTCAGTGCGTTATGTCGCGGATCAATATTATTATTCAAAACTTCCCCCCATAAGAAAGGCGGAACTGGGATCCTATACCTTAGTAAATGTAAAGCTGAATCAAAAGGTTTTAGATGACAGGGTCAATCTCATTGCGGGTGTGGAAAATATCTTTGATCAGGACTATCAGCAGAGCTATGCCCTCCCACAGGCCGGCAGATTCATCTTTGGGGGGATGGAAATGCGGTTTTAGTGAGCCGGTGCTTTCTCGTAAACAAAGGTCGCCATTTGTTAAAATTTTCTTGATTTTTATATTTTGTCATGATACTGGGCAAAATTATACCCCTGGTGGACACAAAAGGATGTCATGGTTTGATAAAGAAGATGAATAGAGTTCCTCATCTTCCGGTAAAACCAGTAAAAACAATATGAACAGAAAAAGGAGTTTGCTATGAAGAAATTATCAACCATGCTTGCAGCATTTGTTTTGGTATTGGGGGTGACCATGCCGGCCCAGGCCGCACCACTCACAATTACGTTTAGTGAGACGGGAATAAGCGCTACCTTACCTGATTATCTTGGTAATACGGATGTTAGATATGATGGCACGCAGATTGACACTGAATATAGTGGTATTGGTGTCACGTGGGATGATTTTATCCCTGCTAATGACGGACTTACTGGACAGGTAGTTACAACCCTTAGTGAGTTTTCGGGCGGAACTGGTACCGACCCAATATTATGGTATTATGGAACTGGTGGCGGTGGTACTACCCCGGTTAATGCGAATATCAACTTGTCCGTTGCCTCCAATTACTTATCATTTGATCACCGGCGTCCTAACAACGTCGGCACAATGCAGATCGTGTTATATATGAACGATGGGCTTGTTTGGGATTCAGGGTCAGATCTCGAAGATCTCATTCCCGTCACCGCTTCATGGAATACTTTTACTTATACGGGGGATACATTTAACCGGGTTAATATCATAGGTTCCGACAAATTCCTGACCGACACATATTCATTCAATATGGTTCCAATCCCTTCTGCCTTCTGGCTTCTCGGGTCCGGTCTGTTTTTTGTGATCCACCGCAGAAAAAGTTAAACTTTTGGCGTGCAAAAACATGAAACGCCTCCGGCTTTACCGCCTGGGGCGTTTTTTTATTGGCTGGGATTAACTCGCTTACAGAGCACAGTGTTGTGACAATAAAAAGCGGAAAACTCCTTTTTATTATTATCTGTTTGGCTCCGTTTGCATGCATCTTTATCTCCCTTTGCATAGGTCGCTATCCCCTGCCTGCGGCTGAGGTAGTCAGGGCGCTTTTACACCCCCTGGGGAATAAAGGCTCGGCCTCGGAGATCTATCATAACATAGTATGGGAAATACGTCTGCCCCGCGCCCTGCTGGGAAGCATGGTGGGAGCGTGCCTGGCTGCGAGCGGCACGGCCTTTCAGGGCCTGTTCAGAAATCCCCTGGTCAGCTCCGGCATTCTGGGGGTCAGCTCCGGCGCAGGCTTTGGGGCGGCGCTGGCCATTTTGCTCTTTAACACCGTGGCAATGGCATATCCTTTTGCCCTCCTATTCGGCATTATTGCAGTGGTATGCAGCTACTTGATTGCCCGTCTGTATCGCAGCGCGCCTGCGATTATGCTTGTGCTGGGAGGTGTGATCGTATCTTCTGTATTTGCAGCCTTGCTGTCATTTGTAAAATACGTGGCTGACCCGACTGATCAGCTTCCCACCATTGTTTTCTGGCTGATGGGGAGTCTCGCCTCGGCCCGTTATCATGATATCTTTATTGCAGGATTACCTATGGCGATTGGCGTTATAGGGCTTGTAAGCATAAGGTGGCGAATTAATGTCCTGTCCATGGGAGAACGGGAGGCCCATGCCCTTGGCGCAAATACCACGCTGGGAAAAGGCATGGTGATCCTGTGCGCAACGCTCGCAACCGCAGGGGCCGTGTGCGTAAGCGGCGTCATAGGCTGGATCGGTCTTGTCATTCCCCATATAGGCAGGATGCTGGTAGGAAACGATAATAGAATCCTTATTCCTGTCAGCCTGTCCCTGGGTGCCTGCTTTCTGGTCGTTGTTGACAATCTGGGCCGGTTGATCACCGGATCGGAAATCCCTTTGGGCATCCTGACAGCACTGGTGGGCGGGCCGTTTTTTGTTTACCTGCTGAAAAAAACCAAGGCAGGAGGATGGTAGTGCAGCTTGTAGAGGTTCATGACGCATCGTTTTCCTATGGTGAACAGGAGATTTTTGGGGGTATTGGTTTCAGTGTGGGGCCGGGAGAGGTCTTTTGTCTTCTCGGGCCAAACGGTTGCGGAAAAACAACCCTCCTTGATTGCATACTGGGGCTTCATCACCTGCATTCTGGAAGCATTTTGATTGGAGGTAGGGACGCTGAAAGTTACAGGCCCGGCAAGATTGCACGCCAGATCGCTTATGTTCCGCAAAGACACGAGCCAACCTTCCCCTATACAGTTAGGGAAATTGTTACCATGGGGAGGGCCGCCTACCTGGGGCTTTTTGAATCGCCTTCGCAAGCAGACAGGCGCATAGCAGATGAAGCGCTCGATCATATTGGAATCGCTCATTTGCGTAACCGGCCTTATACCCAGTTGAGCGGGGGCGAGACCCAGATGGTTATGATTGCCCGTACGCTGGCCCAGCAAACGCCGGTGGTAATCCTGGATGAACCGACCGCGCACCTGGATTTTCGATATGAGCTGGTGATCATGGAGGTAATAGCAGGCTTGGTGAAGGAGAAAGGACTTTCCATCATCATGGCAACCCACTCCCCAAACCATGCGTTTCATTTTCAAGATAATGGAATAAGGACGTCCGTTGCCCTGTTACACAATGGGGTGTTTTTTGCGAAGGGAAGTCCTGAAAGCGTTTTAAATGAAGATAGCCTCAAAAGCCTTTACGGCGTAAAGGCCAGGGTAATCTCGCTCGATGCTGAAGACGGCAGCACCATGAAGCACATTGTCGCATTGAAAACCATGTGACGGATTACGAGTTACTCGTTACGAGTTGGGAGTAAAAATAATGAGCATACGTTTGTATACAGTCATTATTACCAATCTATTAAATTTAGTAATCGTATTTGCTTGCCCGCTTGCCTCTCAAACCGGGGTCCAAACAAGCACCATTATGGATTCGCTTGGCAGGCGGGTAAAGGTTTCTGCTGAAATCAAGCGCATTGCGTGCATGTATGCCTTCACAGGCCACGTCGTTGCCATGTTGGGGAGGGCTGACGATATTGTAGCTGTTTCAAATGGTCTTAAGCGTGATGTTCTCCTTTCAACCATGTATCCTGCGTTCAGAAAGGCCCTTGTGCCGAAGTTTCAGGGGGCCGTTAATATTGAGGAACTCGCCAGGGCAAAACCTGACATTGTATTTGTAGGTGTGGATACCGGCGGAAACAAGGCCGAGGCAGCCAAGCTTGACGCCTGCGGTTTGACTTGGCTTGCCATTGATTTTCACAGCATGCAGGAACAACGACAGGCAGTTGCCCTGATTGGCCGGGCCATAGGCGCATCTGACAAGGCCGCCGCCTATAACGACTATTACAACAAATGCATTGCCCGTGCAGGAAGTGCTGTGGCTGCAACCCCGCATGAAAAACGCACAAGCATATACCACGCCACAGTCGAGCCCACCAGGACATCTACAAGGGATAGCCTCCCTGCTGACTGGATTCGCGCCGCAGGTGTTGTAAATGTGGCGGCACGGGAGCAAGGGCTCCTTGATCAAAATCACCAGATCGGCATCGAACAGATAATCTTGTGGAATCCTGAGGTCATTCTGGTAAATGAGCCTGGTGTAGCGGAGCAGATAATGAAGGACCCCAAGTGGGCGGCCATTTCCGCGGTAGAAAAGGGCCGAGTCTACCAGTTGCCTATCGGCATCTCCCGCTGGGGCCATCCCGGCTCACTTGAAACGCCGCTTGCCATACTCTGGACGGCAAAGATAGTCTATCCTGATCAATTTCGTGATCTGGACATGAAGGCAGAGACAAGCCGTTTTTATAAAGACTTTTTCAATTATACATTATCAGACCATATGACCATACAGATCCTGGAAGGAAAGGGAATGCGCCTGACCAAAAACAGGAAAAAAAGACAGTAACATTTTATTGGAGCATGTAAACGTGGACATCCTTGTATGTATTGACGATACAGATAATCTTGAAAGCAGAGGCACGGGAAAGCTTGCGGCTATTCTGTGCGATGCACTTGAAAAAAACGGCTGGGGAATGTGTCAGGCGATCACAAGACATCAGATGCTGGTCCATCCGGACATCCCCTATACCTCGCATAACAGCGCCATGTGTTTTGCCGCGGAAATTGGCCAAAAATTTCTGCATCCATTTACAGAATATGCCCAGTCATTTCTGGTCCGGGAAAGCGCCCCCGGATCCGATCCTGGGCTGTGTATTGTAAGACTGGACCGTCTGGATGATCCTGAGGCGCTGATTGAGTTTGGCAGAAAGACGAAGACCGATGTTCTAACCAAGGAGGAGGCATACAGACTTGCAGCCCATCTTAATATCCACCTGTCGGAGCATGGGGGCACCGGGCAGGGTGTTATAGGCGCAATTGCCGGATGTGGATTACGGCTTAGCGGGAACGATGGACGCTTTCGCGGCCACTTTTATATTGATGCCGACAGGCTCAGGGTGGATGAGCTGATCCGGCAGACCGGCTGCAATGTGGTAATGGGCCTGGACGGCGACATATTAACGGATGATGAGCCAGTGCTGATAGGTGAAAAGGTAAAAGCGGTTTTGAAAGACGACAAGGCGATATTGTTTGTTTTTGCCCAGCCTGATGAACAAACTGGTGAGATATCCTGGCGAACCTGCACAAAAGAGCAGTTACGATGCTTTTAGGCAAGGGGAAACTCTAGCCGGGAAAACCAGGCCTGGGCCATGGAGTCAGAATTTAGGACTCTGACTCCTGGATTATTGTTTGCTTTGATAAACGTGTTATCACCTTTTAGCATTGGGAGTAAACAAGGGTTTGCCGGAAAGTCTGTAATCCTTAATTATCTGCTGGGCATTCGGAGATGTGATCCATTTGATGAATTCATTGGCCAGGGCCAGCTTGGCCTTGGGGCAATGTGCTGGATTTATTGCTATTACACTGTACTGATTCAACAAGGCCTTGTCACCTTCCGCCAGAATCTTAAGAGGAGGATTTCCGCCTGCATTGGTTTCATACTTGATATAGGTGCCCCTGTCCGTCAGTGTGTAGCCAGTCCGCTCCGCGGCTATCCCGATGGTCGCAAGCATACCCTGTCCGGCCTGTATATACCAGGCATCCTTCTCAGGAATCTCAATGCCGGCATCCTTCCATAGTAAACGTTCTGTCTCGTGCGTACCGGAATTATCCCCGCGGCTGACAAAGATCGCCTG
>DIKH01000327.1:0-5091 GCA_002424495.1 Desulfobacteraceae bacterium UBA5623 | reverse complement strand
TTATACATTATCTCGCGACGATCAACGCCAAAACCCGCTTCAACAAATTTCTTCTCCTCTGCCGGCATATGCACCATAAGGACGTCCACGTCGCAGTTTTCACCCAGCTTTAATGCCTTTCCTGTTCCTGTAGCGGTCCAGCGCAAATCAATGCCTGTAGTCTCCTTGAATTTGGGAACAAGATAATTCAAAAGACCTGTGTCATCCGTACTGGTTGTTGTTGCCATCATCAATGCCTTTTCTTCTTCAGCATAGGCAGACATGGCGCATATCAGAACAAACAGGCTGAACAAAAAGGCCATACTTGCTTTTTTGTATATCTTAAACATAACTAAGATCTCCTCCTAAAGTTGCTGATTTTACCTTAAACTGGTTCACCCGGAACTCACCCTCAATCCGCTGGGCAGGTCTCAAATGTTTGAATTTATAGAAAAGGGTAATAATATGTCAATATTTTTTTGAATTTGTCATAACTGAATCATTAAATCTTACAATATTACTTAGACTGACTTATCATAGGGGCACCTCAATAGATCAGGCCCTCTTCAAGGTGCAAAATGAAAATAGCGTTGCCAGCACAACAGAGCCCTTCATTTATTGCCTTCTTTATGGATTTGATCTAAAGTAACCGGAATCTAACCAGGGCATATGAAGTTACGAGGATATATTATCAGGATACGGGGTTAAGGAGGTGGAAAGGTATGGGCGATAAAATACTGCTAAACACCCGGGAATTGGCCGAATTCCTTGATATCAATGAAAAGATGGTCTACTCCCTTATCTCGGACAAAGGCCTGCCCGCAACCAAAGTGACAGGCAAATGGCTGTTTCCAAAGCATCTGGTGGAGCAATGGCTCGAAAGTGAAACCATCAACATGCCAAAATCCGCTTCCGGACAATCATTTCAGAACCTGCTTGTACTAAACGGAAGCAATGACATACTGCTGGACCGCGCAATCTCCCTGTTTAACAGTCTTTATCCGGATCACGTGGCAGTTTTTGGTAACACGGGCAGCATGGGAGGGATAAAGGCATTGCGAAACGAACTGTGCCATATCGCGGTAAGCCACCTTCTACAGGAAAATGAGGAAGAATATAATTTCGATTTTGCCAGGCAGGAGCTGGGTGATTTGCCCGCAGTGGTAAACTTCAGCCGAAGGGAGCAGGGACTCCTGCTGGCCAAGGGTAATCCCAAGAATATTAATGCCGTGGCCGATCTGGGAAAGAAGGGGCTACGTATCGTGAATCGGGGCCAGGGCACAGGCACCCGCCGCTTACTGGACCGCGAGCTTGAAAAGGCCGGCCTTGAGGGAAAAAATATCCAGGGTTATGATCGGGAACTCGGAAGGCACCTTGATGTTGGGCTTGAGATCCTGGCGGGAAGAGCCGACTCAGCCCCGGGAATAAGGGCTGTAGCAGGACTTCTGGGGCTTGATTTTCTGCCGCTCAGGTGGGAGAGGTTCGATCTATTAATATCAAAACAGCGATTCTTTGAAAAAAAGGTGCAGCTATTTCTGGGCCTGTTGCATGAAAAGTCTTTTCTCGACCTGGTGGAAACCCTTGAAGGCTATGATCTAAGCCTCTGCGGCAGGGTGGTATTCCCTCAGCAGATGCAGCCCAAAAAATGAATTATTACTCCGGCGATTAAATACCCTAAATCCGTCATTCCGGAATCCAGAAAAACACTGGATGCCGGATCAAGTCCGGCATGACGAAGTTGGGCTATTTAATTGCCGGGTTAATATTCCTAAACCTTTGTAAATGACAGATCTGCGCTATGACCGACAGATATGACATAGGCCTTGAAAAGGCCATTTCAATAACACTTGACCGGCTGTCTAAGCTTAAGGCGGTTGCCGTCCCGGTTGATCAGGCGTGCGGGTTTGTTGCGGCTGAAGACGCTTATGCGGTTGTTGACTGTCCGTCAAGGACTGCCTCGCTAAAAGACGGATTTGCCGTGATCTCTGACGATGTAAAATATGCCTCAAAAGATCGTCCTGTCAGACTCAGCGTTTCAGGAATGATTGGAGCCGGTGATATGAGCGGGCTTGTCGTGACAACCGGGACCGCCATAAAGGTTATGACAGGCGCTAGTATCCCTGAAGGCGCAAATGCGGTTATCTCCGAGGAATTCACCAGTGAAGAAGACGGCTGGGTCACCTGTTACAGGGATTCAGGGCCGGGCAGGAATATCCTTGTCCGTGGGAGCGACGTTGAAAAGGGTAGCCCCGTTAAGGTCAGAGATGACATCCTTTCACCTGCCATGACAGGACTTCTTGCCGCGGCGGGCATCCACACTGTAAGAGTTTATCCGAGACCTCGCGTGGGCGTGATTTCCACCGGCAGTGAGGTCGTGGCCCCCGGCAGCCAACTTTCACCGGGGCAACTCTATGCAAGCAATATGGTGACCCTGGTTTCCTGGCTCAGGCATTTCGGGATGGAAGCAGTGTCAAAAGTCGTCCCGGATCAGGAGGGCCGGATAAGAGGCGCTATCGAGGCGATGCTGGAAGAAGTGGATGTGCTTTTAACCAGCGGCGGGGCATGGAAGAGCGAGAGGGATCTTACCACAAGGATATTGATTGAAATGGGCGGAGACGTGGCCTTTCACCGTGTAAGACTCGGGCCCGGTAAGGCAGCGGCCCTTATCATTATTGGTGACAAGGTGGTATTTTGCCTGCCTGGCGGCCCGCCTTCAAATGAAATGGCCTTTCTCCAGATTGCTCTTCCCGGGCTGCTCCATATGTCAGGGATGAATCCTGAACCATTTGGATATAAAACTGCCATCCTGTCTTCTCCTGTTATAGGGGACATCACCTGGACACAGTTTTATCAGGCAAAACTGGAGAAAAAAGGAAACCAGCTATGGGTCCATCCCATAAAAATGAAGAGCCGCCTAAGGTCCCAGGCAATCGCCGATGCCATGATAAAATTGCCTGAGGGGGTAGATCATTTAAACGAAGGGGATAAGGTTGAGGTCCAGACGCTGGGATTGGCGGGCCTGGGGTAATTCTTCTGATTAATTCAAGATTCACAATTTTATAAGTGTAACATCTTTAATGAAGAAGGAGAAAAGGCTATGGCAGGAAAAATATTTTATCGTGAAATGATAATGATAGAGGACGAGGCAAAAAAACCCCGGTTCAGGATTGTTGCCGTATCTGATTTGAATTTAAAGGTATACGCGCCCCATATGCGTCTGAGCGAGCTTGAGCATATCGCGAAAGAGACAGGAGCAAGTCTTATCTTTCTTGAAAAAGGCTCGCCGGAGCGCCAGGCCGGGGCCAAGAGAAAAAAAGATATCAAATAACTTGTCTATCTCTGCTATTCGACATCAGGAGGGGTCAAAATGTCTCTTATACGTGAAAAAGACGGAAAAAGGCTTCATGTGAAAAGCAGGCTTATGGGTGAAAGCCTGGTCAGCAAATCATTGGCCGATGGCATGGAAGTGACGCCCCAGGTGAGGTTATTTCCCGATGTCTGCATTATGAAAATCGGTGGGCAATCCATCTGCGACAGGGGTGCCAAGGCCCTTCCTCCAATTATTCAGGAAATCGGCGAAAACCGGGGAAAGCATAAAATGCTCATCACTACAGGCGGCGGCACCCGGAGCCGGCATATTTACACTATTGCTCTGGAGTTGGGCATGCCGACCGGTGTTGTGGCGCGATTCGGCAGCACGATTTCAAAGCAGAACGCCCTGATGGTGGCTATACTCTTATCCCCTTGGGGGGGAATTAAAATTTCACATGACGATATCAGCAAGCTGCCGACCTATTTTGCAGAAGGAATCATTCCGGTAACTCACGGCATGCCGCCATATGATTTTTTTGCCATTCGGCCTGCCAAAGGGAGAATCCCCGTCCACCGGACCGATGTGGGAATGGTTCTCCTCGCTGACTTGCTCGGTTCAAAAAATATTATCTTTATCAAAGATGAAAAAGGATTATACAGCGATGATCCCAAAAAGAATCCCAAGGCCAAATTCATTCCAGAAATCGGTGCAAGCGATTTAATGAAAAAAGACCTTGATGATCTTGTTATCGAGCGCCCCTGCCTGGAGATTATCCAGAACAGCGAGGTTATAGAACGTGTCCAGATCATTAACGGTCTGGAGCCGGGCAATATCACCAGAGCATTAAACGGCGAACATGTGGGAACGTTTATATACAAACAATAGTTCCCGTTCAGCCGTCAAATATACTAAGGAGGTTTATATGACCATGAACCTGCTTATTATGCTCAGCGGATTGCTCATTCTCAGCCGATCATGAGTGACTCCTTTAGGGGGATCAATGACATGGGTTTAAAAGAAATCCCAATGATTATCAAAACCTTTCAAATAAAGGCCTCTGGCTATCCTCCAAGAAGCCAGTAAAATAAAGCTTATTCGGCAAAGGTCCCATCTCTCCAGCTTATGGATGCCAGAACAATCATTGAATTTGGGCAGCAAAAAATCAGAAACTTGCCAATCCCAAAAGAATACTTTATAAAATTAAGTGCTTGGCTGGGATATGAGCTTTGGCAAGCAAGCCTTGGTTGGGATGATTGCAGTTTTATCCAAACTTCTATATGATAGCATCATTTTTGTAAAAACTGGCTCAACATTACAAAAAATCATTGGCTATTCTTTCTGAGTATCATTCTTGAAGGGCACATACTCAGAACAGCTCAATCACTTGTTATACAAAACGGAGGTAAACAAGATGCCTGCACGGAAGCCTCAGTATTTTCGTGTCATCTACTTTGATCAAGACAAACTGACCTGCAATGTATCGCAAATCATTTCCGATGACACGGCAGTAACCAATCGTACTTGTGAACTACAGAAAGCCGGACGAAACGTAAATGTCTCTACGACAGATCCGCAGTTGGACAAGAAAAACGTGCCCTCTATTGAGTCTCTTTTGGAAAAGCTACCTTTTGGGTATCGTCATGATTCAGATCTGTCTTGGTAGAAACCATTGTAATTGTATGAGCCAGGGCAGCACACGATGACGGACCACGCCCGAGATGTAGCTTCAAAGTCCTTGGCCGCCGAGCGTGACCTCACGTTATGGTGGATAGTTATATCAACCTAAAAACGGCAGTTGA
>DIKH01000070.1 GCA_002424495.1 Desulfobacteraceae bacterium UBA5623 | reverse complement strand
AACTATTTATGACGTTATGTATAATAACCCTCTTTTTTATGGTCCAGACCATTATGCTCAACAAACCCATTGATATTGCCAGCCCTGACCAGGGAACCTCCAAACCCGGGAAAAAACGATGGGCCAAGGCCAGACTCAAGAGAGATATGAAGAATAAACTTACTGGAAGAAAAAAGAAAAATCGAATCAAGATACTTTTAATCCGTGACAGGATGGCCTTTTCCAAGGGGCTGACAAAGACATAGGCTGCGGCAAGAGAAAGGGCCGGGACCGCAGGTAAGATGTATCTCATGTGTTTTGTGCCGGCAAGGCTCATTCCCAACAGGACAATTAGTATCCAGAAGGCCACATGCCGCAACAGAGACATGTCCGACTCACCTCCCCTGAATAGAGGTTTTAAATGCATAGCAATGACGAACAGTGCTAAAGGATAACTGAGTGCATAAGCCCCCAATCCGTCTAAGAGATAGTATAGGTATCCCCTTTCAGGCTGACCGGCAAGACGCCCCAAGACCTGACAGTGAAGAACTCGATCTACGAATGGCATTCCTCCTTCCAGGTATGCACAATACAGGAGCGATGCACTGCATATCCCCATCAAAATGACCCCTGAGGAAAATACAAACAAAAGCCCCCTGTAATCCCTCTTCAGCAGGTAATGGCCGCACAAGACACCAGTTGGAACAACAAGGCCGATGGGGCCCCTGAATGCAAAACCCGCTGCCATTATAAGTGGAATAAACGCAAGACGCCCCCTTCGATTGGAGGAGGTCTGAGAATAGGCAAGATAGAAACACAACACCGTGGCAAGGCTGGTATATTGGTCAAGAGAAATACTGCGACCCTCCTCGAGAACCGAATGGGTCAGCAGGGAAAACATTGCGCCGAATAACCCCCACAAAGTGGAACGGAGCGCACCGATTCTAAATGTGATAACAACAATCAGAGCTGAAACCACTGCTGTCGGCAGGATGGCTGAAAAAGGCGTAATACCGCCAAGGGCTAAAGAAGACAGATAAATCAAAAAGACCGATGTCGCGGGGTAATCCGGGTAAGGCCCCATGTATGTGCGGGGGAAAATACTTGGCCCATCCTGCAACATGTACCGTGCAAACAATGCAAAACGGGTTTGAAAACCAGTTATCTCATGACTAAAGTTGCTCGCAAAAAGGACCAGTGAGAGACAAAATATCAAGAGGGATAGGCTTGCAGGCCGGATTGGTATTGATAAGGTACAGTCGTTTTTCATGTCATCAAATCAGGGTTTGCATCGCATAAAAAATTAGAATCTTATACGGCTAACCTTAGAAAATCCATGCTTTTTTTGTTTCGCGCCAACATGCTGTAGATAACCGGCATAACGATCAATACCAGAGGCAACTGCACCAAAAGGCCTGAGATGATTGCTACTGCCAAAGGCCGCTGCATGGCGGAACCTTGACCCATCCCCAGGGCCAGTGGCAAAAGCGCCAGAATCGCCGCAAGGGTGGTCATGGTGATAGGCCGCATCCGGTTTCTTCCCGCTTGGACCAGGGCCTCCGAAGGCGCTGAGCCTTTCCCCACCAAATCCTGATATTCCGAAAAATAAAAGATAGAGATTTCGGTGACAATGCCTACAATCATTGTCATGCCCATCATGGCCGTGATATTGAGCTCAATTCCGGTCAGCCACAGGCCGGCAAAGACCGCGCCCAGGGCCAATAGGGGAGAGACGAGGATGGCAATGGCCGCAGTGAATTCTTCGTAGAGAAACAGCAAGAGCAGAAAGACCAGCGCCAAAGCGGCGATGAAGACAGCAATCAGTCCGCGAAAGGCGATCTGCTGCTGTTTGTACAAACCACCTAATTCATAATACATATCGCCGGGAACAAGTCCTTGTTGCGCCAGTACTTTTTTTACCTCTCGAATGGTCGAGCCCATATCCCGTCCGCTGATGCGGCCTGTGACTGCTACCATGCGTTTGAGGTTGTCCTGGGTGATCTGGGGTTGTCCGTTTTCGATGGAGACGCTGGCGATCCGCTTAAGGGGAAAAATGTGGCCGTCTGGAGCGCGAAGCCGGATCCTTTCGATTTGATCTGAGGTGCAGCGTGCCGAATCAGGCACCCATACCCTGACACCCACCATCTTGATGTTTTCCTGTAACTGGGTGGTCACCTGCCCGGTAAACCAGGCGTCAAGCTGCCGGGTCACAGCGTCCGGGTCAATGCTTTCCAGGGCGGCCTTATCCCGTTCCACCACGATGTTGATGGCATCACCGGCCACGACCACACCGTCTTTCACATCAACGACTCCGGGAATCTTGCCAATGGCGGCCGCCACTTTTGGCGCCGTGGCGAGCAGTCCATCGAGATTGTCTCCGTAGAGTTTGATTTCAATGGGTTGCGGCACTGCCGTAAGATCGCCTATCAGGTCTTCCATCAAAAGGGCCATTTCTATTTCAAGCCCCGGGACTTCCACTTCGACGGTCGTGCGGATTTGGTCCATGGCTTCATCTATGGGCGGCCGAGGAAAGGGTTTCAGACGGATAAAAAAGTCTCCTTCATTGGCCTCTGTGAGTGCCCCACCTAGTTGGGATCCTGTGCGTCTCGAATATGTATCGACAGCGGGATTGGCCGTGATTATGGTTTCTACCTGGCGTAACAGCCGGTCTGTTTCGGATAATGATGTGCCCGCGGGTGCGCGGTAATCGAGGATAAATCCGCCTTCGTCCATATGGGGCATAAACCCGGAGCCGACCTGTTGGTAGGCAAGGTAGCCGACAAGCATCAGCGGAATGACACCGGCCAAAAGCAGCCACGGACTTTTAACAAGCCTGTGCATGAGCCTTTCGTACGCGTGTTGCATCCGCCTGAACAGCGGTCCGACATCTTCCTTTTCAGCATCCCCATTGTGCAACAGATGCTCGGCCAAAAGCGGCACCGCAAGCCAGGCCAGTAAAAAGGAGATAAACAGGCTGCTCGCCATGGTGAGAGACAGGGCCTTGAAAAATGCGCCGGTAACATCGCTTAAAAAGGCGAGCGGTGCGAAAATGATGATGGTGGCGGCAGAGGAACCCGCCAACGGAGGAGTAAACTCGATGGCGGCCTCCCGGATGGTCAGCGCGAGATCCTGACTTCGCTCCCGCAGGCGGCGCACGATGTGCTCGATCATGACAATGGCGTCATCCACGATCAGACCCACGGCCGCGGCCATGCCGCCCAGGGTCATGATGTTGAAACTCATGTGCAGTACGTTCAGTAACAAAATGGTGCTGGCCAGGACTGCAGGCACAATAAGAATTCCGACCAGGGTGATTTTAAGGCTTCGCAGAAAGACCAGCAGCAGGATGGCAGAAAGGCCTATACCAATGGCAATGGCGTCCCGCACGTTCGTAGCTGACTCAGTAATAAGCTGGCTTTGATCATACCAGTTGGCAATGTGCACGTCTTTTGGGAGCCTTTTCGTATAAGAAGCCAGTTGATCTCTGATGCCTTGTACTATATTGACCGTGCTGCCGCCGGGCTGTTGGTAGATCTGCACCAGGACAGCGTCATGGCCGTCTGCGGTCACCCGCAGCCAGTGAGGCGCGGGCGTGGGATAGACCCTGGCGATGTCTTCAAGGCGTACCAGGCCGGCGGCACCGCTACACAGAACCGTATTTTCAATATCGTTCAGGGTGTGGATACGGGTGTCCGAGAGCATTAAATAGAGTTTATAGTGGTCCTCCATGCGGCCGACGGCCTGCAAGACATTGCTGGCTGATACGGCATCCGCCACATCGGTGAAGGTAAGGTCACAGGCGCTTAATTTATCGGGATCAACTTCTACCCTGTACTCGGCCTGCTCGCCCCCCATGACTTCGACCCGGGCCACACCGTCAATGGACGAAAGCAGAGGCACCAATTGGTATTCGGCAAGATCATGGAGGGTAACGAGCGATTCATGCTCTGATGTGAGGCTGTAAGCGGCTACCGGGAACACGGTGGGGTCCATACGCCGAACCATGAATGTGGTTCCGGCAGGCAGGGTCGGCAGGATCTGGTTGATCGCCGATTCCACCTGCAACATGGCCGCGGTCATATCCCCGCCCCAGGCGAAGTTGATGGACAGATCCGCACTGCCTCGGCTGGTTGTGGAGCGCAAACCAATGACCCCCGGGACTGAACGCACGGCCTGTTCCACCATCCTGGTGACGGCAAGCGCCATCTGATCTGCGGGCCGATCCCCGGCCTCGAGCGACACCACCACACGGGGAAAATCCACATGGGGGAACAGGGCAACCGGCAGTTTCAGGCCCGCAAAAATGCCTCCAATGGCGAAAACAGCCACCAAAAACAGGATGGAACGACGGTGGGCGGCTGCCCAGTGTGCAAGGTTCATGGGGTGATCTCCCTTACCTTTATGCCATCTGAGAGCTCATAATTGCCCTGAAACACGACAGGATTGCCGGCCTTGAGTTTGCCCGAAATTTCCACCAGGCCTCCCTGCTCAATTCCGGTTTGCACCTCTACCCGTTTGGCCGTTCCATCGGACAAGGTAAACACATAGGCGCCTGCATCATCGCGGAGCACGGCGCTTCTTGGCACAGTGAGGCCCTGGTGGGCCGCTAGGCTGATTCGGCCGATCACCTGGCTGCCCAAGACCAGGTGATCGCCTTGGGATTCCGGTATAGGGGCCAGTACTTCCACCAGGTGGGTGGTCGGATCAATCATGGCATGGGCCTCGCGGATGAGGCTTTTGACCTGAACCCCGGGGACAAATACCGGGACAATGGTTACGGGATTATCCGGTGATAGCTTGTCCAGGTCCTCAGGCTCCACTCCCATCCGGGCTATCAGTCGCGTCTCTGCAGCGATCAGCATGGCGGTGGTGTCAGCCTGTATTCTCTGCCCCTGGTTGACATCCATGCGGGTAATGATCCCATCCATAGGGGCTTGCAAGGTCTCCTCGGTCTTTTCCAGACCCTGCTGGCGGAGGGCGTTCAGTGCTGCCTGTGCATCACTTAGATTCTTTCGCGCGGCATCCACCTGCGATTTGGTCGTAAGCTGTCCTGCCAGCAGGCGCTCCTGGCGGCTGAGTTCCCGCTGAGCAAAGTCCACGGTGCTTTGGGCCTGAATAAATTGCATTCGGGCGTCCGGTGCGGTGATTACCTCAAGCAGTTTGTCGCCGCGCTTGACCCTCTGGCCTAAGCGCACCCAGACCCTGTTAATCAGTCCTGCATGGGGAAAGGAAAGACTCAAGACCTGGTCCGGGTCAGGTTCAATGGCGCCGTAGGCGATGACGGTCTCCTTCAATGTCTTTTCAACGACCTGTGTGACGCTTACCGCTACGCTTTGGGGGTCGGCCTTTGAAAAACGGGCCGGGATCAAGACCAATAACAGGGCAAGGGTTAATGTGATTGTCTTCATGAAATCCTCTACTATTGATTTTGGTTGTGAGCATCCTGCCCAATCCCAACGGGAAGGACCTGAGCGGCAACAGTTTCTGGTAATGCCAGCAGTGTCTCCAGCGCTATCCGGTTCTCCCACAGGTTCTGCTCCAGACTGATTCGTTCCAGTTGCTTATTGACACAGGTGGATTCCATGTTGAGAAAGGTCAGCGCCTCGATGTCCCCCTGGTCATAGGCCTGGCTAGCTCGTTCGACCAGTTCCTTCATCCGGGGAAGGTAATTATCCAATACGCCCATCTGGCGAGTAATAATCCCCTGTAGGTCTATCAGTTCCCTTACGTCCATATCGGTCTGGGCCAGCCTCGCCTGATACTCTTCGCGCAACTGCTCACGGGTGGCCCTCTCAACTGCAATCTGGCCTCGATTGCCGGAGAATATGGGCAGATTCAGACAGATACTGAGGCCATTGGTATGAACATCACTGGTGTCGCGGGCACGGTTAACACCGACATTCAAAGAAGGAAACTGCGCCAGGATGGCTGCCCTCAGTTTGGCCTCCTCGCTCTTATAACCGGCCCTAAGGGCTAACAGGTCAGGGCGTCTTAGGGAGAGCGATTGCAACTGCGGTTTTAACCATTCCGGGTTGAGGGGCTTCGCCGTCGGCAGGGGCGCCAGTGGAAGGGCGGCGTCCGCCTCAAGGCCTAAAAGCAGATTGAGGTCATGGCGGGTCGTGTTATGGGACTGTTCAATCTGGCTGATCTGGCTGTAGGCGTCCACCAGCGCAGTGAGGTCGGTGCCGTTGACATCGAGGGTGATATTGCCGTCGGCCAATCCCTGGGCCGATCGTCTGTAACGTGATTCATATAGGGTAAGCATTTTTTTTAATAGACTCAGGCGCTGTTCTTCAAGCAGATACTGCACCGACAGGCTGCGGGCCTGCTGCATCACCTGCCACTCCTGCCAAAGAAGATTGAGGTTCACCTGGCAGAGACCCTGACGCTCGGCGTCAATTTCTGCCTGATGGGTGACAAGTTTTTCGAGGTCATAGGCCAGCCCAAATCCCCAGGCAGTGACCAGACCAGTGGTGTTACCAGTGGGGTGGTCCAGGCTGAATGAAGCCTGCGGGTCAGGCAAAAGCCCGGCAGCAAACAATTGGGCGCCTGAGACCTTCAGGCGTGCGCGCTCAACCTTGAGATCCGGGTTATTGAGCACCGCGAGGATTGCGACATCGGTCAGATCCAGGCCGTCTGCAGGATTGACTTGGCAAACAGTCATTTCAGGCTGTTTGAGTGTGTCAACCCGAAGCTGCAAGGCGTCCACATTTTTTGCAAGCACATGTTGCTTTGGCAGGGGATGAGGTTGATAAACCGCGCAACCGGCGGTAATAATGAGCATACCCAGGATGACCACATGAATGCACCATAGATATCCCTTTATATAACGAGCACGGATAATGCCCATTTCCCCCTCATTGTTTTTTGGAGCTTGTCTGGCCGTAATCAGGGACAAAAAAGGCCTCACCCGCGAGGAAAAGCACCTGCGGATGAAAATCAGCGAGATTATGATCAACCACGATAATGTAAGATCCAAACCCACATAAAAAAATTATCCATAGAGCCAATATGGCGGACTGCCGACTGAGTGCAGATTTGAGAGTCTTATATCCTATTGATCTTTCGGAAACCTTTCCAAAAGATTACATTTTTGAAAGTCAAAAGGTCCGGGCAGGCAAGGGGGGCTTTTGAGAATTAACGGACAGTCGGGTTAGGTGTCAAGCAACGCTGGATGCCTCGTTTACGGGCAGGTAGACTGTGAAGGTGGAACCTTTGCCCGGTTCGCTTGAGACCTCAACCCGTCCCTTGTGGGCGGTAATGACGGCCTTGACCAGGCTCAATCCCAGGCCGAGCCCCTTTTCAGAACGGCTCTGGTCTCCTCGATAGAGCCTGTCCCAGATCCTAGGCATATCCTCTGTCGGGATTCCAAGTCCTGTGTCTTTTATGATGATTTCTATTTCTCCATTGTTGCTTATGGCGTCGAGGAAGATGTGCTTTCCCTTTGGCGTGTATTTCACGGCATTGTCCAGAAGATTGGCAATGGCCTGGCCCAGTCTGGTCAGATCGGCCATCACAAGCAATCCCTTGTGGTATTGCTTGTGTATAACAATACCCTTGTCTTCTGCTACATACTGGTAAACATCCACAACCTGATCCATTACATCTGCAACATCCAGCACCGTTCGGTTGAGCTTCATTATGCCCGTCTCCGCCTCGGAGATGTCCAGAATGGTGTTTATCATCTGCAGGAGGCGGTCGCATTCTTCCACAGTGGTCATAGCCAGTGATGCGCTTTCATTGGGGTGGTCACCTCCTGTCAAAATCATCTCAGCTGAACTGCGTATCCTGGTGATAGGGGTCTTGAGGTCATGGGCGATATTGTCTGTCACGTCCCTCATGCCTGCAACCAAGGCATCAATGCGATCAAGCATCGCATTGAATGTTGTCGCGAGTCTCTCTATTTCAATGACTTTTGCCTTGACTATCACCCTCTGCCCAAAGGAGCCCCTTGATATGTGCTGAGCTGTGGCCGTTACCTCTTCAATGCCGACCAAGGCCCACCTTGCAATGGCCCCTCCGATCAAGGCCGCAATAATTACCAGGCCTGCCATTGTCATATAGAAGATGTCCTTGAATACATCTAAAAACATTTCATCCCCTTCCAGGGATAGGCCGATCTGCAAAATAGTCTCTGGCCCAATCATCACATTTAGTACCCTGACCGAATATCCACGGCCCGGCAGGGTGATCGTTTCAAATATGTAATCGCCGCCTCGGGCCAGCTTCTTCAATGCGGCCCTCCCGATGCCCAATTCTTTCCATGATGACATATTGGATGAAGCGATCTCCTTGCCATCCGGTGTCGTCAAGCGGAAAAACACCTTGTCCACACCCTCGGATTCGGCCTCAAGGTCCATTGCAGCCTTGACTTCCGCAACCCCTTTTAAGGCCAGAATAGAAGAAAACTCCTTTGACTCGTTTAGGAGGTCATTGTCTTCACGTTCTTCTATAACTGAAATGATCGTATGGTAAAATGCGAGAAATGTCCCAAAGACAGAGACAGTAAATATCGCCGCGTACCAGAAGGCCAGCCTGAACCACAGGGTGCGTCTAAGGTTACTCAGATTCCTTAAGGACATAGCCTACTCCACGAATAGTATGGATCATCTTGGCGGAAAAATCCTTGTCTATCTTGTTCCTCAGCCTGCACACCAGGACATCAACCACGTTTGTCTGAGGATCGAATTGATAATCATATATATGTTCCAGGATCATGGTCTTTGAAACAACGTTCCCCCTGTTGCGAATCAGGTATTCAAGCAGGTTGAACTCACGGGGTTGAAGTTCGATTTTTTTTCCGGATCGTGTGATTTCGTGGTTCAGGAGGTTTATTGACAGGTCGCCGTACTGAAGGTGCGAGGGTTCATCAGAGATCCTGCCCCTGCGCATTAAGGCACGTACCCTTGCAAGGAGTTCCCCGAAGACAAAGGGCTTGGTCAGGTAGTCGTCGCTGCCCATATGAAGGCCTTTTATCCGATCATCTACAGAGCGTTTGGCGCTCAGGATGATAACCGGGGTCTCAATCTTTTGACGCCGCAAGGTCTCAATAAGGGTCAGGCCGTCAAGTTTGGGAAGCATTATATCAATAATCGCGGCATCATAGGCCTCGGTCGAGGCCATATAAAGCCCATCTTCTCCATCTGTTGCATGATCAACAGCAAAGCCCGCCTCTTTCAGCCCCTTCGAAATAAAAGAGGCAATTTTCAGATCATCCTCAACCAACAAGATACGCACAAAAGCCACCTCTGGTTATTGGTCATGGCCGCGGCCCTTAAGTCTTGACAAAAGGACATTCAACTGGGCAATTATAATAACGACGTCATCTCAAAAAGGCAATTACAGAGATATGATTCTTTCCTTTCACCCATGTCTTGAAACCGATGCCAATATCATCCTTGGCTCCAGACGGATTAATGAAGATGATCTTGATCTGATCAGACGCGCTGATGCCATTATCCTTCCTCAGGCAAGGCCCGAGGATATTTACAAGGCATGCTCAAATTCCTGCGCGGTCCGGTTTCCAAACTATGACGCCAGATTCAAATATCCTGGAAAGATCGGCCAGAGCCTCCTTTTTAAAGAATATGAATTGCCTTACCCTAAGACATCATGCTGGCGGACAGCGGAGGAATACGAAAAATCATTTCCACCCGATTCCAACGCATTCCCCCATAGCCTGCCGTTTCTGATAAAAGACGACAAATCTCATGAGGCGGAAGGCGTGTTTCTTGTGGAAGACAAAAGAAGTCTTACGGGGTCACTGGAGTTTTTGAAACAACGGGAGAGGTCGGGGCACTCGGGATTTGTTACCCAGGACTTTGTTCCATCGGAGGGTAATGTACTCAGGGTTGTCATAATTGGAAAGAGGATCATCTCATACTGGAAACGGCCTTCAGAGCCGGGAGGGCTGATAACCACCATCAGCAGGGGCGCCAAGGTTGATCATAACTGGCGGGCTGACCTCAAGGAAAAAGGTCATATTGCTGCCCGAGAGCTGGCAGTGAAGACAGGAATTAATCTTGCGGCGGCAGATCTTGTCTTTCCCTTTTCAGATAAAGACCCAGCCGCCTTTTTTCTTGAGATCAATTACTATTTCGGCAGAGAAGGGCTGGGCGGCGCTCAAAATTATTACCGGCTCCTTTATCAGGCCGTCCGTGACTGGCTGGAAGATGCAGGGTTTGACCCTGATGCTGTCAAGCTAACTTAGACCAGTTTATCTTGGCAAATATCTTGCGTGATATCGGATTATTAAATGTCAATACATTACGCTGGCAAGAAACAACCCTTGAGCCGGCGCCTTCCTGCCTGCTCTCCGCCTGTCTCTTGCCTCAAGTATTCTCTTAATGTTGAGGGCGTCACGTCTTCCCATCCCTGCCTCGACTACCGTACCAACGATATTGCGCACCATATGCCTTAAAAAGCCATCTGCTTCCATGATGATCCTAACCTGATTATCCAAACAATATAGTTCAGCCCTTGACACCGATCTGACAGGATTGGTGTTTCCGCTCCCCGCAGACTTGAAAGAAGAAAAGTCATGGGTGCCTGTCAAGACAGAAAGGCACCTTGTCATCTCGTCTTTATCCAGGGCTCTGCGTATGTGCCAGGTATAATTCCGCAAAAAGACATCCGGATCATTTGTATTGAGAATCCTGTATTCGTATACCTTGCTCTTGACACTGTATCTGGCATGAAATTCCATAGGCACATATTGCGCACCTGTTACGACGATATCGTCCGGGAGCATGGAATTGAGCCCCGCCTTGATAGCCTTGGGATCAATGCGTGATTGGGTAGTGAAATTGCACACCTGGTTTAATGCATGGACACCTGCATCTGTACGACCCGAGGCAATAAGCGTCACAGGTTCCCCTGTCATTGCCTCGATCTTTTTCTCAACAACGCCCTGGATGGTTACACCATTATCCTGCCGCTGCCATCCGTGATAGAGGCTGCCGTCATATGAAAGGATCAACTTGATATTGTTGGTACCCATGGAACTGCTTATGTCTTAGGGCCGTAAGGACAAAAAAAGGGAGTCCGTTTGAACTCCCTTGTAACTTCAACTGATAAAAAATAAAAAAATACTACCGTTTTGAAAACTGGAACTGGGCGCGTGCGCCTGGCTGCCCATATTTTTTTCTTTCTTTCTTTCTTGAATCTCTGGTC
>DIKH01000290.1 GCA_002424495.1 Desulfobacteraceae bacterium UBA5623 | reverse complement strand
GACCAGGATCGTGAACCTGTTAAAGAAACAACCAGGTGTGCAACAGTTGCAGGATATCGCCCGATCCCTGGGCGAAGAAAGACAAATGCTCCTCAATTGCTTGAAAGATTTGACTGAAGAGGGGATCGTCTCACGAATCTTCAAGGACAGAAATCCCTATTACAGCATCCAGCAGGAATGATTCCTTTCACTTGAGACCATGAGGGCGCCTTTGGATTATGGGCGCCTTCATAGAGGCCGTTCCTTATATCGTTTTTTTTCTATTTGCGCCAGCGGTAAGGGTCAACGCGATTAAGCCTGTTGTACTCCGCCAGGGCCAGATAAAAGGCGCCCACTGAAAGCTCGGCGCAGTGGTAATTTTTCCTGGGCAATGTTTCCAGGTAGTAGGGGGTGGCTTTTTATTATAGAACCCACTAAGTTGCGAAAAAATCTCAAAGAGCTGCGTTACGGTGAAGAGGCGCACAAGTTTATGACTGAAGAAAGAGAAAGGCTCTTTTCCGCCACCAATGAAGACCTGAGGGTGGCGGCAGACGGTGGGGAATCTGTTGAAGACATATTAGGAGAACTTCAAGGGAAAATTGGGCAAAATTTGTCAAGATGTTCCTCAGAACTTAGTCTCTGAGTTGTTCAATAACCCGCCTGCAACAACAAGACATCCCTTTCTTTTCAGGAAATGTGGGGTCTTGTTGTTCAACCTTAAAAAATAGTGAAAAGCCCTGCCACAGCTACATTCCTCCGCCGTAACTAGAATTTTTATTATCAAATAAATATTTCTTGACAAGCATAGGCCCCTTCATTATAGGACTATGCTCGTAATTTTTTTCACATAAGGTTAATTAAAAGAAAAATATCATGGGTTTTCGTTCATGAGGAGCCGGTAAATGACAGAAACATCAAAAGACGTCCGTGGATCGGTGGTGGTCATAGGCGGCGGCATTGCGGGGATGCAGTCGGCGCTTGATCTGGCCGATGCGGGCTATTATGTATATCTGGTGGAAAAGTCCCCCTCCATTGGTGGAGTGATGTCTCAGTTGGACAAGACATTTCCCACCAATGACTGCGCAATGTGAATTATCTCACCCAAGCTGGTCGAGGTCGGCCGGCATCTGAACATAGAGCTTCTTACCCTGGCGGAAGTCACAGCAATAAACGGCGAAGCAGGCGATTTTAGCGTAGAGGTGTTAAAACACCCCCGCTTTGTGGACATGGAAAAGTGTATTGCCTGCGGTTCCTGTGCGGAAAAATGCCCTAAGAAGGTTGATGACCCTTTTAACGAGAACCTGGCTAAGCGCAAGGCGATTTATGTGGACTATGCCCAGGCAGTTCCCTTGAAGTATGCCATTAACAAGGACGAATGCATCTACTTTCAAAAGGGCAAGTGCAGGGCTTGTGAAAAACTCTGTCCAACAAAGGCGATCAATTTCGAAGACAAGGAAGAGAAGGTGGTGCTTCAGGCAGGGGCGGTCATTCTCGCCGCAGGCTTTAAGCCCTTTGACCCCAGTATATTCCCCACCTATCAGTATACCTCATTTGAAAATGTGGTCACCAGCATCGAGTATGAGCGCATCTTAAGCGCCACAGGTCCGTATCAGGGCCACTTGGCGCGTCCGTCCGATCATGACAAAGAAAACAAAAAAGAGCCCAGGAAGATCGGCTGGCTTCAGTGCGTGGGTTCAAGAGATATAAACAAGTGCGATCATCCATATTGCTCCTCTGTCTGCTGCATGTACGCCATAAAAGAGGCGACGATCTCCAAGGAGCATGCAGACTATGACCTGGACACGGCGATCTTTTTCATGGACATGAGGACCTATGGCAAGGACTTTGAAAAATACTATGAACGCGCCAAGGAAAAAGGGGTAAGGTTTGTCCGGACAAGGCTTCACACACTTGAAGAAGACCCTGTAACAAAGGACATAACCGTCCGATATGTGGATGAACAGGGTAATATCCAGGTTGAGACCTTTGACATGATGGTTTTGTCTGTGGGCATGGAGACCCCGAAGGAACTGGTGGAAACAGCCAAGAATCTGGGTGTCGCAGTTGACAGCGACAATTTTGCCGAAACCGGGATCTTCACCCCTGTTGAGACATCCAGAAAGGGCATCTATGTATGCGGCGCCTTTCAGGAACCCAAGGACATTCCCTATTCCGTTATGGAGGCCAGCGCAGCCGCCTGCGGTGCAAAAGAGGGCCTGTCCTCTGCACGTGGGACACTGGTCAAAGAGAGAACATACCCTGAAGAAACGGATGTATCCTTTCAAGAGCCAAAGATCGGCGTATTTGTGTGCAACTGCGGTATAAACATCGGAAGCGTTGTTGATGTGCCTGCGGTTGTGGAATATGCTCGCACCCTCCCCGGGGTTTCCTATGTGGAGGAGGGGCTTTTTGTCTGCTCCCAGGACACACAGGAAAAGATGAAGGAGCTGATCAAAAAGGAAGGCCTAAATCGTGTAATAGTTGCGGCCTGCACCCCAAGAACACATGAGCCGCTGTTCCAGGAGACTCTGAGGGACGCGGGGCTTAACAAGTATCTATTTGAGATGGCTAATATCAGGAACCAGTGTTCCTGGGTCCACACAAAAGAGAAGCCAGAGGCGACGGAGAAGGCGAAGGACCTGGTGCGTATGGCCGCGGCCCGAGCCCAGTTGATCCAGCCCCTGCCCCAGCCGACCATAGGTGTAGACACAAAGGCCTTGGTCATAGGCGGCGGGGTCTCCGGCATGACCGCAGCGCTTGGCCTGGCCGAGCAGGGCTTTCATACATACCTTATTGAGCAGTCAAACAGGCTTGGCGGAAACGCCCTCATGCTCTCCAAGACCTGGCGGGGTGATGATATACAGGCTCATCTTGCTGAGATGATATCCAAGGTTTCAGCTCACTCTCTGATTGATGTATACACCGAGGCCACCATAAAAGGGGCCACAGGTTTTGTCGGCAACTATGAAACCACCGTTTCCAGAAACAATGAAGATACAACGCTGAAACACGGCGCGGTTATTGTCGCCGTGGGCGCGGAAGAGTTCAAACCAAAGGAATACCTCTACGGTGAAGACAACAGGGTAATGACCCACCTTGAGCTGGACGAGGCCATGAAAAAGGGCGAAATATCCGGCATAAAGACTGCAGTGTTTATCCAGTGCGTGGGATCGAGAGAGCCTGAAAGGCCATATTGCTCCAAGGTCTGCTGCACCCACACGGTAAAATCCGCCCTGAAGTTAAAAGAGATGGACCCTGAGGCCAAAGTTTATGTCATATACCGCGATATCCGCACCTATGGCCAGCGTGAAGAGCTATACAAAGAGGCAAGGGACCGAGGTGTGATCTTTATCCGCTACAGTCTCGATGGAAAGCCAAGGGTGGAAAAGGCTGGATCTGCGATTTCAGTGACGATCAAGGATCATATCCTCTTTAGGGATATAGCGATTAACCCTGACCTGGTAGTTCTTGCCGCAGGGATCATCCCCAGAGACAATAATTCCCTTGCCCAGATGTTTAAGCTCTCCCTGAATGAAGACGGGTTTTTCATGGAGGCTCATGCCAAGCTAAGACCTGTAGAGTTTGCCACAGACGGAATATTCCTGGCAGGCATGGCCCATTATCCAAAGCCCATAGAAGAAAGCATTGCCCAGGCCAAGGCTGCTGCATCGCGGGCCTCTGTGGTGCTCAGCAAGGAAACCCTTACGGTTGAAGGTGTTGTATCTCATGTAAATGAGGTTCTGTGCCGGGGATGCGGCAAGTGCGTGGAAGCCTGTCCTTTTAATGCTATTAATCTTATGGAGAGAGAAGACGGCAGAATAGTGGCGAATGTCCAGGAGGCGATGTGCAAGGGCTGCGGGTCGTGCTCTGTTGCATGTCCTACAGGCGCTGCGTCCATATTCCACTATGATGATCAGGAAGTGCTGACCATGGTGGAGGCGGCGTTTAATTGACGGTTGATGATTGATGATTGACGATTTGTTGATGTCGCTGCGCTCCAGCAATTATTCTAATCGCGAAGCGCTTCCATGATTCTTCAATTGTCAATCGTCGTTCTTCATTAGAAACAGGAGTCTTGTTATGTCCGAAGGATTTGAACCTAAGATTGTTGCGTTTGCCTGCAACTGGTGCGCCTATTCCGCTGCTGACCTGGCAGGGGTAAGCCGCTTTCAGTATCCGCCCAATATGAGGATTATCCGGGTGATGTGTTCCGGCCGGATCAATCCCAACTTTATCCTCAAGGCCTTTGATTCCGGCGCTGACGGCGTGCTGGTGGCGGGGTGACACATTGGCGACTGTCATTACCTGGATGGTAATGTTAAGGCAGAGAAGATGTTTAATATGACCAGGGAGCTTGCGAAGATCCTGGGCATTGATCAGACGAGACTTCGTCTTGAATGGATCTCAGGCGCCGAGGGTGTGCGTTTTGCCGAGGTTGCAAGAGAATTTACTGAACAGATAAAATCCCTTGGACCTTTGGCGCTAAAACAGGCGGCGTAGTGTCCGGGAACATAGAGGCATTGTAATGACTGCAATAGCTCAAATGGTTGACACCACAAAAACATATTATTGCCTTGACTGCGGGGTATGCACCGGCAGTTGTCCCGTGGCAAGGGTCTTTCCTGATTTTTCGCCGAGGCAGATTGTCGAGCGCTCTTTATATGAACTGGAAGAGCCCTCTGACCAAACCATATGGAGTTGCCTGACATGTGCGCAGTGCAGCGTCCGTTGTCCTGCGGGCATCAATTTTCCTGAATTCATCCGTCTTGTCCGTGACGAGGCGCATTCCAAGGGCTTTGACGGAGTCCCGGCCCATAGCGGCATGCTTCAGACCATCACTGACCTCCAGGCCAAAGGCATCAAACAGAATCGCACTTACTGGATCGGGGACCTGAAGACCAGGGAGACCGGCGATATCTTTTATTTTGTAGGGTGCAGACCCTATTATGATGTTATTTTTAAGGGTATTGAGGCCGGTTCCATCAAAGGGGCGCAGAATGTCGTGAAGATGCTTAATGTCTGCGGCATTGAACCGGTAGTCAGCAATGACGAGAGATGTTGCGGACACGATGCCCTCTGGAACGGCAACGAAGAAAAGTTCAAAAAGCTCGCTCAGATGAATCTGGATGTAATACGCGCTTCAGGCGCAAAGAAGGTAATATTCAGTTGTCCCGAGGGCTACTATACCGTTAAGAACTATTACCCGAAATATTTCGGGGAGCTGGGTTTTGAGCCTGTTCACATCCTCGATTTTCTGGCCGATAAGGTCAAGGACGGCGCTATCGTGTTTAATCAATCCAGTGACGTGGTTACATACCACGACCCTTGCAGGTTGGGGAGGCTTGCAGGCATTTATGACAGCCCCAGGAATCTGATAACATCCATTCCAGGGCTGGAATTGAGAGAAATGCCCAGATCCAGGGAAAACGGAGTATGCTGCGGAACCACCGGCTGGATGAACTGCTCCAGTTGTTCCAAAGAGATCCAGATGCAGCGCCTTAACGAAGCGGCTGAAACCGGCGCAGGGACAGTCGTAACCGCTTGTCCCAAGTGCCAGATTCATTTTACCTGCACCAAGGCTGCATTTGACCTGAGTATTGAGATCACGGATCTCTACGATCTATTAGCTAACAACATGAAAAACGTTTGAATCAGGACCTAAACTATAAGGAACTTGCTTATTATGAGTAAAGACATACTTGTTATCGGAGGAGGCATCGCAGGAATACAGTCCTCACTTGACCTTGCGGATATGGGCGTCAAGGTCCATCTGGTGGAGAAACTGCCCAGCATCGGCGGCAAAATGGCCCAGCTGGACAAGACCTTCCCCACCAATGACTGCGCAATCTGAATCCTCTCGCCCAAGATGCTGGATGTCGGTCGGCATCCCAACATTGATCTTCTGGCCTACAGCGAAATAGAAAAGGTGGAAGGAGAGGAAGGAAACTTCAAGGTCACGGTGCGCAGAAAGGCCCGTTATGTTGAAGAAGACAAGTGCACCGGCTGCGGGGCCTGCAAGGAAAAATGCCCAACGGTTGTCCCTGACGCCTTTAACGAGGGCATGGGGGAACGTAAGGCCATATATAGCTGGTTTGCCCAGGGCATCCCCTCCACCCATACCATTGACCCCAACTATTGCCGCCAGCTCCAGGGCAAAAAATGCGGTGTCTGTGCCAAGACCTGTCAGGCAGGCGCTGTCAATTTTGAGCAGAAAGACAGGGTCGTGGAACTTACGGTCGGCGCAATTATCGTGGCCGCAGGCTACGATGTGTTTGATCCGTCCCGAATCCCTGAATACCGTTACGACAAACTCGCCAATGTTGTCACCGCCATTGAATTCGAGAGGCTTTTAAGCGCAAGCGGTCCCACTGGCGGGCACCTGGACAGGCCATCTGACCGGGCCATAGAGGCGGAGATCGAGGCGCTGGAAAAAAAGGCCGGGAAATCCCAGAAGGTGATCGCGAAATTTGAAGAGCAATTCGGACAAGCCTCTGCCGACTTCTACTCAAGCTTTCAGAAGGGTGAATACAAGGACGACGAGGAACGTAATAAATGGGCGGAAAAATATAAAGAGCACCTGGAGATTGTTGAACCGCTTGAGGCCATGAAAAAGAAGGCCGAGGGTTTTACTGCGGCAAAGAGACTGGCCTTTATCCAGTGCGTGGGTTCAAGGGATTTCAGATTCTATCCGTTCTGCTCCGGTTACTGCTGCATGCATTCCATCAAAGAGGCGATTATCGCCCACGAGCACGGACCGGAGACCACCTCAACCATATTTGGCATGGATATCCGTGCGATTGGAAAGGGTTTTGAGGAATACAAGATACGCGGCGGCAATCATTCCAACATCACATATGTCCGCGGCCGTGTAGCAGAGATACAGGCTGGGCCTGATAACAACCCGGTGGTAATCTACGAAGATACAAAGGAGAGGATGGTCAAGAGCGAGGAATTCGACATGGTCATTCTTGCCACTGCCTGTGCGCCTACAAAGGGCATATACGAGCTGGCCGACAAATTGGGAATTGAGCTGGATGCTTATGACTTTGTAAAGACAAGCCCTCTTTCCCCGGTTGACACCAGCAGACCCGGCATATTTGTATGCGGCTGCGCAGGCGCTCCCATGGATGTGCCGGAATCCGTGGCCCAGGCATCGAGCGCTGCTGAAAGGGCCGCTGAGATCGCCTTTTACGGAGATGCAAGAAAGGAGAAAGCCGTTGCCTAACAAAGAAGAAAACATCAGAATCGGGGTGTTTGTCTGCCACTGCGGCTCCAACATAGCAGGATACCTGAACATGGAAGAGCTTGGGGCCTATGCAGAGACACTGCCTCACGTCGCTTTTGTAAAGAGAAATCTCTACACCTGCTCAGAGGGTGGCATTAACGAGATCAAAAAGGCCATAAAAGAGCAGAATCTCAACCGTGTTGTGGTGGCATCCTGCACGCCAAGGACACATGAGCCCCTGTTTCGAAGCTCCTGCGCTGAAGCGGGCCTTAACCCATATCTGTTCGAGATGGTAAACATCAGGGATCAGTGCTCATGGGTCCATATGCAGCAACGTGATGATGGAACCGCAAAGGCAAAAGATCTGATACGGATGGGTGTCGCAAAGTCAGCGCTCCTTGAGCCGCAACAACCGATCATATCGGATGTAACTCTTCGTGCGCTGGTAATGGGCGCTGGCATTGCCGGAATGACATCAGCCCTTGCCCTCGCCAATCGCGGCTATGAGGTAGTGCTGGTTGAAAGGGAAGAAAGGCTGGGCGGAATGCTCAACGTGATAAACAAGCTTGGCCCCAGCATGGCCGATGCTGCATCCTTTGCGGAGGAAAAGATAAAGGCTGTTCAAAGCCACAAAAACATTACCGTGTTCACCAAGGCCAGGGTGACTGAGGCCCAGGGTTTTATCGGCAAGTACAAGGTGGATATTGAGACGGAATCCGGCGTAAAAAAGATAGACATAGGTGTTATAATTGTCGCAACCGGCGGCAGGCTCCTTGTCCCGGAAGGCCTGTACAATTACGACGGCAAAAAGGTGATAACCCAGCTTGAGGCGGAAACATTACTCAAGCAGGGGCTGGATAAAGGCATCAACAATGTCGTCATGATCCAGTGCGCAGGCGGCCGTACCAAGGAAAAACCCTATTGTTCCAGGATCTGCTGTCAGACCGCCGTCAAAAACGCCATAATGATTAAAGAGCAAAACCCCGCGTCAAAGGTCTCCATCCTTTACCGTGACATGCAGATGTATGGTGTTGAAAACGAGGAATTGTTCAGGGACTCCAGGGCAAAGGGTATCCGCTACATCAAATACGACCCTGAAGATCCTCCACAGGTAAAAGACGGCTCAGTCCAGGTGTTTCATTCGCTCCTTGGCCTTAAGATGGACCTGGCTGCGGATCTTGTTGTACTTTCAACGCCGATAGTTTCCCAGGAGGGTGCTGAGGCGACATCTCAGCTCTTACGGGTGCCAATTGACGATAACGGCTTTTTTCTTGAAGGTCATGTTAAACTGAGACCTCTGGATTTCGCCACGGACGGGGTGTTTCTGGCAGGCAGCGCCCGTTTTCCGGCCAATATCCGGGAGGCGGTGGCCCAGGGCCTTGGAGCGGCTTCCAGGGCTTCGATCCCTTTGTCCAAGGGTTCGGTGGTTGTCGAGCCGATAATATCCATACTTGCAAACGAAGATGCGTGCCGCGGATGCGGCCTGTGCGTTGCACTGTGCCCTTACGGCGCGCTGGAGATCAGAAAGACTGAAAAGGGAAGAAAGGTTCACGTGATTGATGTTGCCTGCAAGGGATGCGGCGTCTGCGCTTCAACCTGCTACCAGCATGCACTGAGCGTCAACTCTTTTACAGACGATCAGATCAATGCACAGATAAACGCTTTTTTGGAATGAAGAATGAAGATTGAAGATTGAAGGATTAAGAAACTGCTTCCAGATTAAATAAATTAATGGAGCAAAGCGACATCAACAAATCGTCAATCATCAATCATCAATCATCAATCAATAGAGGAGGTTTCCATTGGCCGAATTCGTTCCTAAAATCCTTACTTTTTGCTGTACGTGGTGAGGATACTCTGCCGCTGATTTGGCTGGAGTTTCCAGACTACAATACACGCCTGAAATAAAGATCGTCCGTCTGATGTGTACCGGCCGGGTTGACCCTGCGCTCGTGGCCGGTGCCTTTAAAAAAGGCCTTGACGGCCTCTTGGTGGTGGGCTGCTACTTCGGAGACTGCCACTATATATCCGGGAATTTCCAGGCCAGGGCCAAGATGGATTTTACCCGCAAGCTTTTAAAGCACATAGGCGTCAATGAAGAGCGTCTTGCCTTCAGGCAATGTTCTTCGGGCGAGGCCTCGGTGTTTGTTGACCTGATCGGCAAGTTCGACGAAAAGATCCGTGAGCTTGGCCCCATAGGCGGAGGGGGCGACAGACTGAAGGCCCCTGAAATTTTTGAAAAAATCGGTACTGCCCAGGCAGTCCTTGCCGGGGAAAAAATCAGGTGGGTCATAGGAAAGAGGACCCCGTTTCTGGAATCCGGCAATATGTACGGTGAGATCTTCACTGAGCACGAGTTCAACCGCGCCATTGACATGATCATTGTCGAAGAAACAGAGGTGCAGGAAATCCTGGCCAAACTCAGGCAAGGATCTCAGTCAGTCACAGATCTGGCAAAGGCACTGGCCATACCGTCAGAGAGGATCTTCCGTTACATAACCGCCCTTAAACGAAAGAATATGGTTACACTTGAAAAGGTTTCCGGCCGCTCTCCGATATTTCAGTTAGCGCCGCAAGAGGTATAACACAGTGGAAGAGAAAAAAGTATTGATAGTTGGGGGAGGTATTGAGGGTGTCCGCGCCGCCGCCCAAAAGGCCGGGGCTGGTAACCATGTGACCATTGTGGAAAAATTCCCCACCCTGGGCGCCGAGAGAATCCCGAGAGACAGGATTGTTACACCTGATAACGCCTTTGAAAACCCTGAACTGGATAAGGTTCGTAATAGCCCGAATGTGGAGATCCTGACATACAGTGATCTTAAAAAGGCTACGCAAAATGACGGCAAGGTACTCGCAAAAATAAGTAAGAAAAGCCTGAGGGTTGACAACACCAAGTGTAACGACTGCAAGGCCTGTATCAAGGTATGCCCGGTAAACATGTATGACGACTTTGATGAGGGTTTTACATTCCGCACTGCCGTGGATTATTTCAATTCCACAACAGGCGAATACAACATCTTTAAAGAAGATATGCCTGTCTGCCAAAGGACATGCCCAGTCAATCTGGATATCAGGACATACGTTGGCCAGATCGCAGACGGCAAATACCTAAATGCCCTGGCGACCATCAGGGGCAGGCTACCTCTTCCAGGCAGCATCGGCAGGGTCTGCCCTCACCCATGTGAGACAGCCTGTAACCGCCAGTATCTGGATAACCCGATCAGCATCTGTTTTTTAAAAAGATATGTAGCGGATGTTGAGTTGGCCCAGAACATAGAACCTGCCTATAAAACACCTGAAAAGAAACACCCTGAAAAAATCGCCATCATAGGCGCCGGGCCTTCCGGGCTTACATGCGCCTATGACCTTGCCCGCATGGGCTATCAGAATATCACCATATTTGAGGCCTTGCCTGTTCCCGGAGGATATCTGTGGGTGGGTATCCCTGAATACCGCTTGCCTAAGAAGCTCTTGAAGCGTGAGGTGGATCTTATTGCCGCTATGGGAGTTGAGATCAAATACAACACCCGTGTGGGTAAAGACATCACCATGGACCAGATGAGAAAGGACTTTGATGCAGTTTTCATCGGTGCGGGCTGCCACAGGGGCCTCAAGCTCCAGTGCCCGGGCGAAGATGAATACCAGGGAAAAGGCATTGTGGACTGCGTCACCTTTTTGAGGGAACAGGCCCTTGGACAACTCCCACCGGCAAAGGGCAAACTTATTGTAATAGGCGGCGGCAACGCTGCTATTGACTCAGCACGCGTCGGGTGGCGTATGGGCTTTGATGAGGTCTATATCCTCTACAGGAGAACCAAAAAAGAAATGCCCGCCAATCCCTGGGAAATTGATGCTGCCGAACACGAAGGCGTCATACTCCAGTACCTTGCGGCCCCTGTTGAAATCCTTGGTGACGGAAACAAGGTGACCGGCATGAAATGCATCAAGATGGAGTTGGGTGAGCCCGATGCATCCGGCAGGAGACGTCCGGTGCCGATGGAGGGCTCTGAATACACGATTGATGCTGAAATCATTGTGCCGGCCCTGAGCCAGGGGACGGATTTGGCCTTTCTTGGCGAAAACAGTGACATCGCGGTTAACCGCTGGAACACGTTTGATGTTGATGATGAAACAGGCATGACCAATGTCCCCGGCGTATTTGCGGGCGGTGACGTGGTGACTGGCGCTGATATCGCCATAAGGGCGGTGGCAGGCGGCAAGAAGGCGGCCCTGGGCATTGACCAGTACCTGAGGAGCAGATAGATGATCTACGAAAAAAACAGACGCTATATAATACCCTTTGATGATGTCCCAGCTGACAGGGCCGTTATGCCAGAGATCTCAGTGGACGAAAGAAGGGGTAACTTTACAGAGGTGGAAACCGGGTTTCCGGAAGATGTTGCTGTTAATGAGGCCAAAAGATGCCTGAGTTGCAGGCGCTGCCTTGGCTGTGCCCTTTGCTGGGCCGAGTGTAAACCAGAGGCGATTGACTTTGGTATCAAACCCCGGGAGATGGAGCTTACATTTGATGAGGTAGTCATCACCAGGGGCCAGGATAACGCCTTTGAAAAGATAAATGCCCAATTGGGATTCGGCAACTACGCAGACGTGATCACTGATCTACAGTTTGAAAGAATGCTTTCACCCACCGGCCCGACAGACGGACTGGTGGTCTCCCCGCATAACGGAGAGATTCCAAAAAAGGTCGCCATAATACAGGGAAATGTTAAAGGCGGAGATGATCACCTGCTTTCATCCGCAGTCCTGGGTGTAAACGAGGCGATACTTGCAATAAACAGGGTAAATGACCTTGAAGTCAATCTGATCTCCCCTTTATGCCAGGCCTTTAAAGACAAATTTTCCGATGATGCGAAAAAGGTCGCAGGTCTGACCATTATCGAGGCAACACCAGAATCAGTTGAACGGCCGCAGGAGGGAGGACCTCTGACCCTTACCTATTCCCAAAACGGCGGCAGCAAGAAAGATGATTTCGATATGGTAGTGGTACTGACAAAACCAAAGATCGCCCCTGAAGTTGCTGCGCTGGGTAAAAAGCTGAACCAGGATGTCATCTAGGAAGGAAGATCATTCTTAGAGATTGAAAACAAAAGGCAGGGCTGGAAACGGCCCTGCCTTTTTTGTATATCCGGCACGTGACGAGGTTGGAGGTTGCCGTTGTTTCAACTATTTCAACTAGTTTGACTTCTTTAACTTTTTCAATCAACTTGATTCCTCAGAGGTTAACTGACATGCAAAACGCACTTTCCATGGAAGAATGGCAAAGGCTTTATGAAGTCGCTACGGAATTCAAAAAAATCAAGTGCTGGGAGTGGATGTATGACAGCGACGTATTTGGTGTTCAAAACCCTGAGGATGGCGAGATAGGCTATTGCTGTATCATGGGAAACATGAAAGAGGTCTTTGCCCTTGCTGTTTACCAGGGGACAGAGGGGCTTGAGGGATTGCTGAAGCTCCAATCAGGTGAAATCGGTAAAGTTGACACAGATGCTGCCAGAAATCAAAAATGCCTCATGGCCTCCTTTGAAGACAGGGGCTATCTGCAAAAAGATGACCTTCAATTAATAAAAAAGCTGGGATTAAAATATCGGGGCAGAAATGAATGGCCGATGTTCCGAAGTTATCTGCCTGGTTATTTTCCGTGGTTCCTGACAGGAAAAGAGGCCATTTTTTTGACTTATGCCTTGGAACAGGCTATTGATGTGGCCCTGCGTTTCAAGAAAGATGAAGGACTTCTGACACCTGCCGGTCAAGATAAATATATGGTCAGGGTGCCTGAAAAAATAGAGGACATCATCCTGTGGGAAGACATGTGGATGAGCCCTCCACCGCTGGAAAAAACCCTGACTCCTGATGACAGGGTGGATGAAATCAGGGTCCAAAGGATCAAGAGCAAGGCTATCCGGACTGACGCCGTATGGGAGATAGAAACAGCCTTTTCGCCCGCTCCGGTATGTGAGAAAAATAAAAGGCCATATTTTCCGCGATTGCTCGTAGCGATGGATCACCGCTCAAAGATGGCATTGGACTTCCAATTATTTGAAATTTCAGACGACTTCTCAGAATTCAGGGATCATATTCTTGGATTCTTGGAGAAATTCAATATGCTGCCGCAGGAAATACTTGTGGGAAGAGACGAAACCCTGCAAATGATAACCCCTGTTGCGTCACGGCTTAATATCCATGTGAGAGCTGACCAGGAACTTTTGGCATTCAAAGAATTCTTTAACTCGATGTTTGAATTTATGGGACAATGAACCTTTTTTGAACTGCGAAGGCACCCCAGTACGATTAAAATGTCATATGTCAAAGACCCCTTCTTTGCTAATAAAAAAGGCAGGGCCATTATGGCCCTGCCTTCATGTAACATTTCAGGACATAAAATCGGACACCTTGTACTCTGAACACCTATTTAGTCTTAGCGTTTCTATCGCCAAACTATCACAGCATGGCTAACATATTTCGGATCTGCGATGCGTTGCAGTGGCACATGAATTCTATGCCGCGTCGGGCAATCTGTTTTGGTTGGAATTTTTTGAAGGTTTGATTGACCCAGCCCTGACGGGATTCAGCACTGCTGACGACTTTACCCATGGACGGCAGTGCCTCCAGCATTGTTTCCAATTTTATTAAGATATCCTCGTCAGCGCCTGGCATTGCCTGCAAGAATAGGCCGCCGGCCCCATTCACACACCGCACAGGAGTTACCAATTTCGCAATTTAAAAAGCAAAATAACTGCAAATATTTCCAAACGACCCAAAAGCATGGTGATCGTGAGCACCCACTTCCCGGGCATAGGGATTTGGCTGAAATTGCCTACTGAGCCCACTTCACCGAAACCCGGACCCACGTTCCCCATTGTGGCGGCAGAGCCAGAAAAGGCGGTCAGAGCATCTACCCCCATGGCGGTCAATAACAAGCTGGATACAAAAACTATTCCAAGATAAAGAGGAATATAGGCTACGCTAGCGCTTAACAGCTCTTGGTCAATCGCCATCCCATCTATCTTGGCCGCCATCACCGAATGTGGATGCTGTAGCTTCACCAATCTCAACTTGATTCCCTTGATAAAAATCACTATTCGATCCACTTTGATCCCGCCGGAGGTTGATCCCGCGCACGCGCACTGTAATGTAAAGAAAAGCATGATCAAAACGGCAAGAGGGGGCCATGTTGAAGTATCAGTTGTGGCGAAGCCAGTTGAGGTGCCAAGGGATATAACATTGAAAGCGGCATACCGAAATGCTTGGCCAACGTTTTGAAAGGGAGCTTTATACACAGCAAATGTGGTTATGAGGACAGCTATTGCCAGAGCTGATATGTAGCACCGCACAATTTCCGACTTCCAAATTCGTGAAGGAACGGAGATAGCAGAAATGAAAAGGATACCGAAGTGAATTCCAGAAAATATCATAAAGACGATTATTACACCTTCAACCCACATGTTCTGATAATGTCCGATACTGAGATTTTTTGGCGAAAAACCGCCTGTTGCAAT
>DIKH01000334.1 GCA_002424495.1 Desulfobacteraceae bacterium UBA5623 | reverse complement strand
TCAATGGCGTTTAAGATAAGATTTAAAAAGACCTGCTCCAGTTGCTGGATGTCCCCATGTATGCGGGGAAGGTTTTCAGTGGCCTGGAATTTGATCTTGATGCCAGAGAGTTTTATCTGGTTGGATGCCAGCCTGATGGTTTCCTCCAAAAGGTGATCCAGATGCAGGGGCTCTAACTGAGAGCTGCTTTCCCTGGCAAAATCCAGCAGGTTGCTGATAATTTTTTTGGAGCGTTTGGCTTCACTGACCACATCGCCGATCATCTCCTTACGTTCCTCGTCCGGCAGGTTTTCATAGTCTTCCAGGAGCATATGGGCTGTAAGAGTAATATTGTTTAAGGGATTATTGAGCTCGTGGGCCACACCGGCGGTCAGGGTCCCCACTGCACGCATCTTGTGGGACTGAATGAGAACAGCCCCCCTATGCTCCAATTCCTGGATCATCTGATTGATTGCCAGGGCCAGGTCTGTGAATTCATCACGAAATCGCCGGGTGGGCATGATGGGGGTGAAATTTCCAGAGGCAATGCGTTGGGCGTACTCTGCGAACCGCTTGATATGGTTCATAATACTGCTGCCCAGAAAATAGGCATAGGAGGACAGAAAGATAACAAGAAAGACAAGAGAATAAATGTGAATATGGCGGGAGCGCAGTATGGCCTTGGAAACATAGGCCCTTTCGGTGTTCATCAATTTATGGGCCGAAGAGACCATCTCCTGGCCGTGTTTTCGCAATTCCAGTTCGATCTCCTTTTTTTCGCGTTCATATTCCTGGTCGTTTTTATTACTGCGCTGCAACTCTACCAGATGTTCAAGCAACCTCTTGTAATGCTCCATGTTGGAGACTACGGCATTTTCGGTATCCTTACCCAGTATCTTTATTATTTCCTTGGAGTTGCTGTCGAATATCTCCACTGCCTTATAAACGTTTTCAAGCGCATCATTCAGATTGGCGCCGTAAAGGAAATAGTTTTTCTCAAAGCGGCGGGCCTGCTGTATCTCCAGGGCATAATCATTTACGATCTCCAGAAACTGGAGCCTGTCTTCCACCTGATACATTGTGATGATAAGGGCCGCGGCAATGCACAATATGAATATAAAGATCAGAAAAAAGCCGATATAAATCTGTAGACGCAGACTGAATCGCCTCCGGGCGAGCAGTGCCTGCCTGGCCGACTCTATTGCCTTGATGCTGTCAAAACGGCCCTCCAGGGTCTTTGCGGCAGACGGTTGATCCTTGTCGTCCGGTTCAATTTTTGATCTCATATCCTCTCCATGCACCCTAGGAGGCTATCCGAAAATGACTATTCCGCGGCCGGTATATCAAAGTCTATGGGTGACCCCAGGGCCTTGGCCGCCTTGGCAATAACCCTCCTCAGGTCATCGGGCTGAAAGGGCTTTGCAATGAAGTCAAAGGCGCCCTTTTCCATGGCCTCCCGGGCAAGAGACATCATGGCATAGCCTGTAATCATGATAACCCTGGTGCGCGGAGACTTGTTGATCACATGCTCAAGAACCTGCATGCCGTCGATCTCATCCATACGGATATCGGTGACCACAATGTCAAATTCCTTTTCCCCGATCCGGGTCAAGGCCTCCTTGGGATTCTCAAATACTTCTACATCACACCCTATCTTGGCAAGGGCCGGTTTAAGCCTCTTGCCCACAATGGGTTCATCATCCAGCAGCAAGACTTCCAGCTTTTCAGACATGACGACTGCCTCCTCATTCATTAAATTAATTGTGGATTCCAACAGCCTCCCGGCTGTTTTTAAAATTGTCCTTAAATGCCCTACCGTCCACTCTCAGCGGCCTGGCGAAAGATGTCGTTAATCACATGTACTTCCACGTAATGGACCCCGGAAATCTTTCCAACCAGCTCTTTTATAGCTGATGCCTTTTTGTTTTTCTCACGTTTAAGGGCCTTTATTTCCACCACCACGGCGCCGTCTCTGGCCTGCACCCTTACTTCAGGATAGTCTTTCAGAAGGACGGCTAGAAGCCTTCCTTCCAGTTCCATGTCCTGCATGCATTTGATGGAATAGGTCATGGGCTTGAATTTTCTGTAACCTGCCGCTGTAGTGACCATACCCACGGCCTCTTCAGAATCGATTTGGCTGGTGTTGATCATCATATCATACATGGAAGGATCAGTCTCATTCTTTTTAAAACATTCTATAGACCTGCGTTTGCGCTGTTTATCAATGCGTTGGACGAGCTTCTTGGCCTTCTCCAACGTAATATGGCCCTGTTCCGCCACCTTTCTGACCCGCTCCTCTGGGTCCTCAATGATGCGCACCCTGAGCACGTGAGCAACCCCCAGCACATACAGGTGTGCGGCTAGGCCGCAACAGACCACATTATCCGCCAGCATTTCACCCAGGACCGCCTCTCGAATATAGGCCAGATTCTGTTTCCATTCCTTGGTAGACATCCCAAAAAATGACGGGGCCTCATCAAGTGCCTTGGTCAGTTTGGCCTCAGGGATATTGTACTTTGCGGCTACAGAGCCTAAGATCTCCCGGCCCACATACTTGTAGCCTAAAGTCTCCGCCGTTTTCTTGGCCAGCTCACTGCTCTTTTGATAAGAGTCTGAAGAAAATATAATAATGGGCATAGCAGCATCCTCTTTGTTATATGGTGGTTCAAACCACCGTGTTTATCAACACAACCCAGGAGGCCGTCCGAGAATAGCAATTTTTTCCAAAATCGAGGCGTGCCCGAAAAAATTACCGCAGGCATATGGTTAATATGTTGAGGATAATTTTTTCGGGCATAACAAAGAGTTTGGGGAAAAGGGCATTCACGGACAGCCTCCTAGACGGCATTAGGGGGATATGGCACCCCCCCATGCACCTCCAGGTTGTTGATCCCTTCAATCTCTTTTTCAAGGCCCTTCACCTTGACCTTTAATTTATGACTCAGACGTTCCTGGGTCTTGGTGTATACAATTACATTTCCATAATCACTGGTGACAGCCACATCAAAAAACTGCTCCACCAATTCGGCCTTGACCTGGCAGGCTATGGCCAGATCATCCATCATATGACGGGATGAATCAGTGGTCTTGAACTGCTCGCGGCCTACTGCCTGGCAGATCAGATCCACGGCATCGTCCACATGGAGTTTATAGATGCGTATGACCAGATCGTAGAGGGAGCTGTCCCATGGATCCACACCGTAAAGGCTCTTGGTCCACTTGCGGCGTTCCTGGTCGTCTTTGAACAAAAGCTCCCGGGCCTCACTCTCTCCAATGGACTCCCGGTTCATCTCCGCTCTGATGCGGTCTTCAAGGTTGGCGGTGATCCTTACCTTGAGCACATGGGGGACGCCTTTTAAAAGGATATGTCCTGCAAGGCCGTGATATACAATGTTATCCCTTTTCACCTGCCCGGTGAGGGCGCTTCTGATATAGGCTATGTAGGCCTGCTTGCTGTGTTGAAAGCGATCCAGGATGGATGGGGCGTCGTGAATGGCCCGGACAAGTTGCATCTCCGGGATATTGAAACGCTTGCTCGCCTCAAGGAGCACCTCTCTGCTGATGCATTCATAGCCCAGCCTGTCCGCCACCTTCTCCGCCACCTCTTTTCCCTTGCTGTAAGAGCCTCGTGATATGGTTATTATTGCCATCTTTTTTCCCCCTGTTTCTGAAAGGCCATAGTTACACGCCGTAAAATAGATATATCATCCCTATCATCACTACAATAAACACCACACTGATCAAAAGACCCGCTTTCATGAAATCCACGCTGCGGTACCTGCCGGGACCCATATACAGGGCATTGACCTGATGTGTCGGCAGCATAAAGGAGTTGCTGGTGGCAAGTCCCACTACAAGCGCCGCCATACGCGGATCAGCGTGAGCGGCAATGGCCATGTTCACCACCAGGGGCACCAGGAGCACTGTCGCCCCAACGTTGGAAATGACCAGGGTAAATAGAGTGGAGAGCACACCTATCACCGTAAGGAGCACAATAGGGGATACAGTCCCGATGGCATTCAAGACCGTATGCGCGATCCATGCCGCGGCACCGGTCTTCTCGGTTGCTATGCCTAAGGGGATCAGTCCGGCCAATAGGAAAATGGTCCGCCAGTCCACGGACTGATAGGCCTCATCAATACTGATAACACGTGTAATGACCATGCCCAGTGCGCCGGTCATAAGGCTTACGGAGAGCTGGATTTTAAAGACCATTATCATCAAAAGGGCAACCCCAAGCCACAGGCCTGCAAAAAGGGCCTTTTCAGGCCGCATCAGCTCCACATCCGTTGGTGTTGAAAATAAAAGGGTCCTTTCTTCATGCAGTACCATCAGGTTGCGCCAGGAACCGTAAAGGAGGACAGCATCTCCTGCCTGCAGGATCATGTCGCCTATCTCGGCCCGGTATGTCTCGGCCTGGCGGTAAATCGCAATTGGAGTGATATGGTAGCGTTCCTGAAGATTAACCTTATTGAGGGTCTTACCGATAAGGCTGGAACGGGGGGCCAATACCGCCTCCACCAGACCGGAAGAGCTGTCTTCAATATTGTCTTTAAAGATATCTATGCCCTCTTTAAGGGCCATGCCTTCGCCTTCGGCCATGCGTCTGACATTGCTTTCAGGTCCGAATACGCCCAGGTCCATATTGGAGCGGACCTGTACATCCTGTCCTGGAGAAAGCACCTTAAAATCCGGAGGTTCGGTGAGGGCCACCACATTGACCAGGTAGCGACGCCTTAAGTCCCCCACTGTTATGGGGTCGCGGTAATCGGCAAAGTCCGCGGGTGTGCGAAGCTCATAGGCATCACTCAATGCAGACACTCCCTTGTCTTCTTTGGCCTTTTCGTCGGTTCCCTCTTTGTCCTCCTCCTTTTCACCCGAGGGCAGAATAAAGCGTCCAAAAAGGATAAAGCATGCAATGCCGCCTGCCACCAGGGCCAACCCTATGGGGGTTACATCAAAGAGATGAAAGGGCTCGAGGTTAAATGGAACGAGGAGGTCATTTAACAGTATCAGGGGACTCGATCCCACCAGTGTGATGGTGCCTCCCAAGATAGCGGAAAAACCAATGGGCATCAAAAGCTTGCTGATGGGGATCTTGAGTGATTTACTGACACGTTGTATTGC
>DIKH01000134.1 GCA_002424495.1 Desulfobacteraceae bacterium UBA5623 | reverse complement strand
ACCTTGCGGTACAACAGATTTCGAGACGGTTTTTTACAAATGATTACAACAAGTTACAAAAGAATACGGCAACAAAAACAGGACGTTAGACGACTATCAAATTTGGTATTTGTGGCCATTTTTTGTGATTTTTTGTGGACGAGTGTACCAGGAGTGTACCAAGAATGGCGGTATATTTTTTGAGGCAGTTTCAGCGAATACCCCTAAATCTACCCCCAAAAATCGTGGCTAGGGCTAGCTATGCATCAAGTCAAGACATTATCGAGTCTGACATGGCTCCCCAGCGCGGCTATAGCTGGGTACTGGGTTGAAAATGTCCAGCTTTAATCCTTGTCATTACGTTCAGCATTTGAAAAACCTATTTTTCGTTTAGGCTCCTCTGGATTTAATCTTTTTACTTTTTGTAAAAGAATGCTTATTTGAGAAACATGCTGGATAAGCTCAACTGGCTCATTATTTTCCGTGAGACCTTTAAAGGATATCAACGATGGATTCCAATACCCAATATCAAGCAAATGAAAAGTAAGTACTTGTCCGAAACTTACTAATCTTATTCCTACTTCATGCTCTTCATCTAAACTATTTTCGAATTCATTTATCCATGTCACCAAGCGCTCATGAAATTCGCTCGCCCAATTTTCATTTGTTGGTGGTACAAATATTGGTGTTTGTGGCAATCTTTCCGTTAGCATAGATTTTTTAATATCATCCAGCGGATTTGACAAAGCCTTCTTGATATTTTCAAAATAATCATTTGGCATGGTTATTACCCCTCCATTATTTACCGAATATTCCCATTGAACTATTTTTGTAAGTCGGCCAAGAAGGCGTGTATTCATCCGCTTGATTGCCCCAAGTATTCCAGCCTTTTCTTGTCCCACGCGCAAACATCTCGAGATATGGGCCTGAGCTGCATGATTCTATTATCTCGTATTGTTCATCTGGTTTACGGCTGTGCTCACGCTTCATCTGTGCAATCAGATTTACTTGTTTCCTCCCCGCATCAAGGGTACGAGCGTTTTTCCCCCTAACGCCAAATAAAATCATTTCAGTAACATTCCGAAAATAAAAACCAACCCCTCGTCCATCTGGCCCACCATCTTTTCTTGTTTTGAACCAAATCAAATTAGTCTTGTAGGTAAACCCCCAAGCGTCCAAAACTTTAAGGCCGTCGGGCAGAAGAGCGTTTGGCACCCAGAGATACAAATGAGCTGTTTCGGCTGCGATGTTGGCCACTGGTAATCCAACAATATCCTCCAAAGTCATCGTTTGGTAGCGGTTAAGCCTTTTATGTTCAGGTGCCATTTTCCCGGTGCGGTTAGTAAATTGCCAAGGTGGATCGGCTAAAATAGTGGCAAATTTCTTGCCCTTTACACAATTTAAAAGGTCGTCAGCCGGATTCTGATCCATCATTGCACCTGTAATAGTTTTGGGGTTATACCAAAAACCAGAACTGGACAGCCACCATTTCTGCCAGCATTTAACCTTGGCAGAAGTTTTCCCATGTGCGTTGTGCTTGCACCATATTTATTCTTGATTTTATTTCCTAAACTTGAAAAATAGGAATCTAGAGAATTGCTTCTTGTCACAAGAACACCAACACTTATTTTGTCATACTCAAAAAATGTTCTAAATGCATACAGGTCTCTATCGTATGTTTGATCTTTACTGTTCCACTCTAAATCAAAAGCAACTCTGTTTTTTATATAGTCGACTTTGTGAGTATCATGACTAATTACATTATCATCAACAACGAGCTTTGCTTTTAGTTGGCTTTCACGCCATCCCATTGGGCGCAATATATCCGAAAACTTTTTGGGAATACGACTTTCATTGCCGCCCGGGGTCGTTATGTCTTCTTGAGTAAACCTAAACTTTTTAAGCGCAGCGCAAATTTCACCGAATTCCGAGGGGAACTCTGTGGATAATATTGCCGCTGCATGTTTATAATCATAAACATCATAAAATTCCCGAACATCAGCAGGAACATGGTCTTCCCAAACCACTGGACTATCTCCCTTAACTTGAATGTTTACACCCTATGCGGCCCCCGTTCCGATAACATTGGGGCCTAGAAATGCATCCCAACTTTTACCCGTCCATTTAATCCGTATTCGTGCGATCCGTCAAATTGTTCCTGTTCGTCCACGGAGAAACGAGCGCAGCGAGTAGGGGAAGAGCGCCTACCAGTCGCGCAAGCTTCACCGTTTCTCTGTGGGCGAACAAATCCGGCGCTTCCAGGGAGGATGCCCCGCAGGCAGCGGCCGAAGGAAGCACCGGTGGGGCCGGGAGGATAGTCCACCCGGAGGGGAGTTGTTAGGCGACCCGTCCCATGGATAACGTCCTGGCGGCCAGTTAAACACGCGGCATCTTTGCTGAAACTTCTGTAAAACTTGTAGCCTTCAAGCTAAAATCCGTCAACAAAATATCCAGGAGGCCATGTGTCAAAGATCACCAAATGGTGCCAGGACAAACCGATAGTTTTGGCTATCTTCGCTCCTCAGATCGCCTCCCTTGCAGATGCCACCCATGAGCTATTGACCTTGGCTAAGAGAGACGAGACCTTATCCCTTGACATCACTCCTCCCTCGTTGGATGACTGGCTACCTCTTTACCGCCAGCATCGCGAGATTCTTGCCTTTCTGCGGCGACTCTTCTCCCTCTTCAACTTCGGAAATTTGCTGATTTTGCTCTCTGAATCTCTCTCGAAAGGCAGGCGCATTCCACCGAAGAAACTACAAAAGATCTGGCGGCGGCTACCCCAAACTACAAAGGTCAAGATCATCCATGCACTCAATATGGAGGCTCAGAGTTTTCTGGTAACCAGTCTCCAAGATATCGATGATGATTTGAACAGCGATCTTCCTCCAGAAATCAAAGCTCAGTTATTGCCTCTCTTGCAATCCCCGGAAGCGACCTTCTTTTACAAGGTCTGGGCACCCTGTCTTTTGCTTTACGCCACCCCTCCCGGCAAACTCCTTCATCGTGCCTATCTCGGCGATCTGGATGCAATGGAAAAGCTGCTGCGCCTCGACAGCTCCCTAGTGCACGATCCCAGGATTGGTCGAGTCATGCACCGGCTTCGTTTCTCTGGCCGGAAAGGCCACTACGAAAACCTGATGGCGGCATTGGCCAGAGCACCCAAATCTAAAGTCACTCCGCAGAAAGTCAAAGTGACCCTTGCCGCCATGATCTCGGCCCTTGCCGACAAATTCAAACAACCACTCACAGATACCGATATCCACGCTTTATTCGATGCAATCGCTGAAGATTCAGGGCGCGGCCTAGTTGACCCTGATCTTGAACTCAGCAAGTGGGCTTTCTCCAAGGCAGTCAAAAGGGATAAGCCCTTTTGGCTGAAAGCGTTGACACAAGCCAAGCCGGACAAAAAATAATTTCAAACTGTCCAGGGCTCTTTCGCACCTTAATGGTACTCCTCGGCCATCACACCGGACCGAGGAGGAACCATGCAGCACAATCTACCCCATCAGCTATCCGCCAATGAGACGGGCGAGCAGCCGGCGCCGCCGCGCGCGGGCGACCCGG
>DIKH01000082.1 GCA_002424495.1 Desulfobacteraceae bacterium UBA5623 | reverse complement strand
GCCCCCCTCAAGATAAGATATCCCTCCTGATGGAAACACCAAGACTAAAGACCCCTTGTAGACTACGAGGTTGATAGGTCAGGTGTGTAAGCACAGTGATGTGTTGAGCTTACTGATACTAATCGGTCGTGCGGCTTGACCATAATATTATTTGTTTAGTTTATTTAGCGGCAACTATAATATGCAATTGATGCGAGTCAGACAATTTTTTCGGTGGCAATAGCGGAGAGGAAACACCCGTTCCCATCCCGAACACGGAAGTTAAGCTCTCTTGCGCTGATGGTACTGCACGGGTAACCGTGTGGGAGAGTAGGTAGCTGCCGAGTTTGATAAACAAAAACCCCCGCTGGGTTACAACGGGGGTTTTTGTTTATTTCGTTTAAGAGAGAAAACAGGCCTCAGCCTTGTCCAAATATGACAAGGTCAGATTGGTCTATATATTTTTCTTTCCAATTCTTAGCTTCTTCGGGTAGAAATTCTCGATATCCTTCGTATGTGTTTTTTAATCCTAACAGTGGATATTTGTGTTCTCCCCAGCGGTGAAAAGGCAGAAAATAAACGCGCGTTGCCCCTACTTCCCTTCCTAGAGCGATAATACCATTGGCAAGTTCAAAGTCATCGTTAAAGCCGGGAATAAAAGGCACCCTGAGCCAAATCTCCACTTTTTTATCCGATAGTTTTCTAAGATTCTCCAGAATCAGATCATTTTTTACTCCAACAGTATTTCTATGTTTTTCAGGATCAAGGTGTTTAACATCGAAAAGAACAAGGTTCACGTGCTCAACAACTTCTTCCAAAATATTAAAAGGGGCATATCCACAGGTATCGAGCGCTGTGTGAATGCCTATCTTCTGTAGATTTTTGAAGACAGCAGAGACAAATCTATGCTGCATCAGGGGTTCTCCACCTGAGATAGTAACCCCTCCGCCCGTATTGTTGTAGAAGTCTTTATCCTTCAGCAGTTGAGCCACGGCATCTTCAACTGATATTTTAAGGCCGATGACAGTAATGGCGCCATACTGGCATACGCTGTGACAGGCCATGCAGTGGTTGCATTTGTCATACTCAAGATTAATCCTTTTCTTCTCGTCATGTAAAAGAGCTTTCGGTTCACAGACCTTAAGACATGCTTCACAGCCTCGACATTTTTCCGGATGGATTTTAATTTGTATAAATGGATCTATGGATTCCGGATTCGAACACCAGGGGCAATGCAACGGACATCCTTTTACAAACATTGTTGTGCGCATACCGGGTCCGTCATGAATGCTGAATTGTTGGATATTGAAGATGGTGCCGTAAATTTTCTCTTCAATATGAGTATGTTGTTTCGCGCCCATAAAAATATTCCTTTATTCAAATCTAGGCGATTGAGTGCCACCCAGCGCTATAAAAAGCGGGGAGAGCCTTCTTTCTGATGACCCTCCCCTAATATAGCAATATAGTAGAGATTTTTACATTAACTTTTTAAAAGAGGACTTTATGATGCTCTTTAACAAAATTTCAGAATGACTGTTCAGTTCTCTTTATTATTTCGTCCTGCATTCTGTTGTCAAGGTCAACAAAGTATGCCGAATATCCTGCCACTCTCACAATGAGATTTTCATAGTTTTGAGGTTTTGCCTTGGCTTCCAACAGTGTATCTTTATCCACACAGTTAAACTGGACATGATGGATTCCCAAGTCGCGCAGTGTCTTTACATAGCCTTCCATTAATCCGTAATTGGGTGGATCGAAGAATTCCGGCATAAACTTCTGGTTAAGCAGGAGATTTCCTGTCTGCAAAGGGTCAACCTTGGCGACGGACCGGATGGTGGCTGTAGGGCCGGAAGTGTCTCGACCCTGAACAGGCGAAATGCTTCCGTCGTGGAATGGTTCCATAGCTTTTCGAGCATCGAAGGTGGCGGGCATTATCATACCCATCCCGATGGGCGCAGATGCTGTTGTGCCATCAAGTATATAAGGCTTTCCGTAAATATCGATGGAATGATCGCAGACTTCTTTGACCTTAAGCATAATCTTTCGAGCTAAGGAATCAACCTCGTCGTTGTCATTCCCAAATTTTGGCATATCCTTTTCAATTATATTGTACAGCGATTCGTATTTGCCCTGATAATTTGCCGCCATGGCATCAAAGAAATCCTGTAAGGTATATTTCTTCTCATCGAAAACAAGCTTTTTGATGGCGATCAATCCGTCCGCCGTGTTGTTGACGCCGAGCACCAGGTGATGGCGCAGTCCCAGATATTCCCAATCTCTCATGTCACAGGCCTTTTCTATATTGCCGTCCAAAATGGCGGAAAGGAAAGGCCTGGGAATATACTTCTTGAGGAGCGCATCAGCTATGTTGGATAAAAGGGTAATTGTCTTGCCGGCAAATTCAACCTGCTTGCAGAAGGCATTCCAAACATCGTCAAAGGTCTTGAGTTCTGATATTGGGGGAGTCGGATAACCCACCGTGGGTCCGGAGAAGGACTGGCCTGCCATGGAGAAGCGCCCTTGCGATAAGGCAAGGTCTAAGCACATGGGAAGAATGAGGGCCCCGCTATGGCCTGCACGGTAATGACAATTCTTGCCGGGAATGACAGGCTGCATACAGTTATTGATGCCGTAATCTCTGGCGTCTTCTACCATTCCTCCCAAGCCCATAAGGCGCGGAAGGTTGACTTTATCGTTAAACAGGGCCGGCTGGGCACATCCCGAACGTACACATTTAAAGACTGATTCATACAGCTCCTTGGGGGTTTTATCATGAATCCTCACGGCAATCTGCGGCGCAATGGTCTGAAGTTCGCCGGTTACCTCCAGGGCAATATGCGTCATTTCATTGGTTATGTCATGGCCATCTTTATCGACACCGCCCAAGGTGATTGTCTGAAAGCCCAGGCCGCCACCGCCGTTGTTAACCCAGACAGGTGGCTGCACATAGCCACCTTCTTGCATTTTGACCCATACAGACTCAACAAGCTCTTTCGCCTGCTCTCTGGTTAGTATTCCTTCTTTGATATCATTTTCATAGAAAGGTCCGAATATTTTATCAAAGCGGATGCCGTTTCCCACCTGGGGTTGATCTATATAGTTAATAATAAAGTTAATCATGATGAAGCACTGTAATGCTTCATGTAAATTCCTCGCCGGCTTGGCCGGGACCTGCTTACAGACTTCAATCATCTTATCCAGTTCGGCCAGCCTTTTGGGATCTTCAATTTTCTTCTTGTGCTCTTCCAGCATCTGAGCATAGCGCATACCCCAGCGAGCTGCGGCTTCGGTGGCGATTTTCATAGCGCGCAGCTCATTTAACTTATCCATTCTTTCCTGCGTGGGTATGGTGATATCGGCCAGAACTTCCTTCGTCTTGAAATCAATTTCTTCAATAATGCCGTTGAGTCCCACTTTAAATATTTTTTCATAATTCGGGGTTGATATTTCCCACTGCCACATCCAAAGGCCTGAAATGACTTCTCCAATTCTCCAAGACATGCCATCGGGGATATAATCCCTTTCTCTTCCGTGAATACTGTATGGTTTCCAGTAGTTGTGAATTTCAAGCAATTCTTTCTTTTCTTCGTCCGTAAGCATAACGGCATAATCAGGCAACTTGCTAACTGATTTCTCCAGCCATCTCCAATAAAGCTCCGGATAGGTGGGAAGGCTTTTATCCGTGCTTGCGTAGCAACCGACGATCAACTCATTTTCGCGAGTGAAGAGCGTCATATTGTCCAGGATAGCGGCAAGCCCTTTCGCGCGACGAAGGCAGAGGGCTTCCCCCTCCGTCTCTTTGTAGATTTTTGTCAATATTCTGGCGCGTTCCAGGCATATTCTTAATCCTTCTTTTACGGTGCGCTTGTCCGCAATACGCCCCAATGATTTTACGCATGTTTCATCCCTCAATGTTTTGTTTCTTGTAGTCGCTGCCATTTTAATTCCTCCTTAAAAAGCTAAAAAATGATTTTTTATTTTTTTAGGTCAATACATATTCCCTACAGCAAATAGTGAATAGATTGCCTTTGCTTAGCAAGTGTTTTAAACCGTGTTGTATTTTAAACTTTCAAAACGGGTCTTTTCTTGTTGATGTATTGAACTTTTGTTTCAGTTTGCACTGGCAAAAACTGCTTTTGCACACCCTCCTTGCCGACAAAACCATTAAAGATGACTTCTAAAATAACGGGGATTTCGCTTCTTAGTGAGTACGCCATACCACCCCTGAACCACTTGTGAACGACCCCATCAATAAATCCCAAGACCCCGTAAAAGACCGTATAGAAATTTGTGGTCTTGAGTTTTTTTTCATAGTTTAAGGCTATAATCCTTTCCCTGAGGATAGGTAAATGTGAAGCCATATAATTGTAAAACATAAACTTTTGACCTGTTCTTTGAAAAATGGCCTTATTTTGAATTAAACGATAAAGCTCGTGATTATCCTCGATATAGCCAACCCAAAATTCGATCATTTCCTGTATTTCTTTAAGTATATCTGAATTTTTAGAATAAATTCCTGCGACATGCTTTAAAATTTCTTGGAACTTGGTTAAGATGAGTTGTTCTAAAAGGTCATCCTTGCTTTTAAAATAACGATAGACAGAGCCCTTTGCCACCCCCGAAAGCGTGGCAATTTTGTCCATCGTAGCTTTGTGGTATCCCTCTTCCGCGAAGACTTCGATAGCTGCCTTGAAAATGTTTTCTTTTTTCCCCATACAGGAAGTCTTTTCGCTCTTTTTATTGGAAGTTTCTGTAGGAACATTGATCTGGGAAAGGATATCTTCCAGATAACGAATGGGAACAGCTGTTTCTGTTTTCCCTGTTCGCTTGGACTCACCTATAGCTCTTTCTAGGGCTTTTAACGAAACGCTGTCGCTTTCTTTAGGATTGATTTGAGAAACCAAGTATGACCTTCCCCTGTAATTTTCAACAATTCACTTGACAGTTTCTGCTTCAAAAAGCATGATGAAACCAATTTGGAACGACAACTTTGATGCAGGACTGACTAGTCAGTCCTGCATATTTTAATTTTATATTTTTGTCAATAGATTTTTTTTAAGTTTGTTACTGCAATATGATTATGTC
>DIKH01000045.1:8929-12628 GCA_002424495.1 Desulfobacteraceae bacterium UBA5623 | reverse complement strand
GGCAGACGCCAAGGCAAAGGCCAAACAGGAAGAAGACGCCAAGAAAAAGGCCGAATCAGACGCCAGGGCAAAGAGAGACGCCGAAGAGGCTGAGCTGAGGCTGAAAAGGGCTCAAGAACGTGAAAAGATGGCCACAGGTCGGGGAGATAAAGAAGAGGGTGAAGAAATACCGATGACCGCTGCCGCCCAACAGAAGAGCGAGCAGGAAACAATTATTGAAAAGCTTAACAGGATACACAGACGAATAGCCCTGTACAAATGGGAATAGGCCCGTGACATCCTAATAGGCCGTAATTTTGAATCATCATAATACTTGCCAAGTAAACACAACAATGAGGAGGAACCTCTAATGGCAGAAGAAAAATTAACAAAGGCAGCTGATACGGAAAAGACGGCAAAATTGGCTGATCCGATTGAGGCTTCCAGGGATATTGCAACCCAGGAGATGATAGTAAGGTCCCATCAGATGGGTATAGAGACGGTCTTTGACAGGGCAATGAGCATGAAACCCTGTAACATCGGAGTTCAGGGCACCTGCTGTAAAAACTGCGCCATGGGGCCGTGTCGTTTGCCTTTACCAAAGGGCGGAATTGAGGGCGAAGACACCAGGAAGGGGCTTTGCGGCGCCACGGCTAATACCATTGCAGCGAGAAATTTTGCAAGAATGGTCGCCGGTGGTTCGGCAGCACATTCAGATCACGGCCGAAGTGTTGCAGAGGTATTTTTGTCAGCAGCAAGAAAGGAAACAAATGCATACAAAATAAAAGACACTGTGAAACTACTTGCAATCGCTCCCCATTTTGGTGTTGCCACCACCATCGAGGTAGACGGTGAAGAAAAACAACGGGACACAGATGAAATAGCGCTCGAAGTAGCTGAAAAGGCAATAAGGGAATGGGGTAAGCCAGAAGGCGAGCTGCTCTATCTACAGAGGGCTCCCAAGCCCCTTTATGAAAAATGGAAGAAAAATGGGGTGCTCCCACGAAACATTGATAGAGAAATCTGTGACATCATGCACAGGACACATATGGGGGTAGATCAGGATTATAAGAACATCATAAAACAATGTACCAGGGCCTCTCTTGCTGATGGTTGGGGCGGCTCCATGCTGGCGACAGATCTCCAGGATGTACTTTTTGGCACCCCTTCACCACTGCAGTCCGAGGCAAATCTGGGCATCATGAAGGAAGACCATGTAAATATAATTGTCCATGGTCATGAGCCGGTGCTTTCCGAAATGATAGTCGCAGTCTCCCAGAAACCTGAAATTATTGAGTATGCAAAATCAAAAGGCGCTAAAGGCATTCAGCTTGGCGGTATCTGCTGTACTGCAAACGAGATCTTGCAGCGGCACGGCATCCCCAACGCCGGTACCTTCCTGCAGCAGGAACTTGCCATTATAACGGGTGCATGTGACGCCATGGTTGTGGATGTCCAGTGTGTCATGCAGAATCTGGCCAATGTTGCCAAATGTTTTCACACTAAGCTTATTACAACTCATCCCATTGCAAAGATGGAACAGGACAATGTGGTCCATATCGAGTTTGACGAGCACTATGCCCTGGAAGATGCAGAGAAGATTGTCAGGATGGCCATTGACAATTTTCAGAACAGGGGTAAGGACATCATGATACCAAAACACAAGGCAACTCAGATTGCCGGTTTTGGCGTTGAATCCATCCAATATCATTTAGGCGGTATGTTCCGCGGTTCATACTATACGCTCAATGACAATATCATCAATGGCCGTATACGTGGAATAGGCGCTGTGGTAGGCTGCAATAACGCCAGGACCAAGCATAATGAATCCCACATTGCCATTGTAAAAGAGCTTATCAAAAACGATGTTATCGTTCTTACAACCGGCTGCAATGGTATAGGTTGCGCTATTGAAGGTCTTCTGACTCCGGAGAGCGCTGCGGTTTATTGCGGTCCGGGCCTGGCAGAGGTCTGTGAGACAGTGGGTATCCCCCCTGTGCTTCACCTCGGGTCATGTGTTGATATCAGCAGAATTCTTCTCGCAGCAACGGAGGTTGTTAAGGCAGGCGGACTTGGAAATGACATCTGCGATATTCCGGCGGCAGCAAGCGCACCGGAATGGATGAGTGAAAAGGCTATTTCTATTGGACAATATACTGTTTCTTCCGGTGTATATACGGTGTTCGGCGTTACCCTACCGACATCCGGCGCACCTGTATTCCACAACTACCTTACAAAAGAGATGGAAAAGCTCTATGGCGGGATGTGGGATATAGAAACAGATCCGATTAAACATGCACACAAGATGATCGCCCATATTGACAAGAAGCGTAAGGAACTCGGCATTGATAAGGCAAGGGAAAGGGTCATGATGAGCATGGCTGATCGTCAGGCATTGGGATTATAATAAAAATCCTCAACGAAGGAGGAAGAAAATATGTCTAAGTTAGTTGCATTTGCTGTCATTCAGGGCGGCTATAAAGTTGTTTCAACGGTTGAAGGAGAACTGCGGAAGGCCCTTGAGACCTACAATGCAGATACAAAAATCGGCTTTGGCAACACTGCCTATTATCTCCCGGTTATCTATTCTCTTACAGGCATGAAGTGTGAGACACTTGAAGACCTGAAAAAGCCCATGGAATTCGCCAGGGGCCTTTTACCCCCTCACGTCAAGAGCAAACACCACCTGCCCTATCTTGGGCCGCTGCTGGATGCAGGTATGGCCGCATTGTTCGCTTATGAGATAAGCGAGGCCATACGTATTTTGAGGGAACCTGACTTTTATACTTTTACGGAAGAACCGGACATTGATGCGGGCAAGATATGGGTGGGACCGGCAGACGATATCATTCTGAGGAAAAGGGGTGTGGAATTCGTTGACGGCTCCGCACCTGGTTTTGCTGCAATGGTGGGTGCTGCGCCTAATGCCCAAATCGCTAAGAAGCTGGTTGAAGAATACCAGAAAAAGAGCCTTTATATCTTCTGTGCGGCCCATCACAATGAAACCAGCGTGTCGGAACAGTGCCTGGAAGCCGGTATGCAGATCGGGTGGAACACCAGGATCGTGCCTTTTGGACCGGATATCTCTTCCGCCATTTTTGCACTTGGTTTTGCAAACAGGGCGGCCATGGCATTTGGCGGTGTAAAGCCCGGCGACTATAAAAATATACTCTTATATAATAAGGACAGGGTTTTTGCCTTTGTAAACGCCTTGGGCGATGTTGGGACCGAATGGGCGGTTGCCGCGGCCGGCTGCGTCAGCTGGGGCTTTCCGACCCTTGCTGACTCTGATATCCCCGAGATCCTGCCGACCGGTATCTGTACATACGAACATGTGGTAGCCAATGTGTCTCACGATGAGATGTGTGAAAGGTCTATAGAGATCAGGGGCCTGAAGGTTTCGGTTACGGAGATAGACATTCCGTGCGCGTTTGGCCCGGCATTTGAAGGTGAGCGTGTCAGGGGCGATGACCTCTATTGCCAGACTGGCGGCGGCAAGACTCAGTGCACCGAGCTTTGCAAGATGGCCGAGATGAATGAGATCGAAGACGGAAAGGTAGAGGTTATTGGGCAGGATATCCCGGACATGAAACCTGGAGACCGATTCTACCTGGGCATCTACGTGCAGGTAGCAGGTCGAGAGTTTCAGACGGATTTTGAGCCGATTCTAGAACGGCAGATCCATCACCTGGTAAACTATATCCAGTACATCATGCATAT
>DIKH01000045.1:2956-8885 GCA_002424495.1 Desulfobacteraceae bacterium UBA5623 | reverse complement strand
AAGGACATAGGCGTTGTCATTCACGCCAAGTTCCATCAGGATTTTACAAAGATCATAGATAAAGTCCAGGTAACCCTTTACACCAATAAAGAAGATGTTGATAAACTGACAAAAAGGGCAAGGGCCGAATACAAGATGCGGGACGAACGTGTTGAAAAGATGCAGGACGAAGACGTGGACACCTTTTACTCCTGTACCCTTTGCCAGTCCTTTGCTCCCAGCCATGTGTGCTCGGTAAGCCCTGAAAGAACAGGCCTTTGCGGTGCATATAACTGGATGGACTGCAAGGCGTCTTATGAAATCAACCCCACAGGACCCAACCAGCCCATCAAGATCGGTGAATGCCTTGATCCCAAATTGGGCCAGTGGAAAGGGGTTAATGAGTTTGTGGAAAAGGCGTCCAGAGGCGCTACGACTCATTATAACTTCTACTCAATGGTAACTGACCCCATGACCACATGCGGGTGCTGTGAATGTATTGCCGCAATGCTTCCAGGCTGCAATGGTGTCATGACTGTCGGCAGGGACTACAACGGTGATACACCCTGCGGCATGAAGTTCACGACCCTTGCCGGCGTAATGGGCGGAGGCGCTTCGTCTCCCGGTTTTGTAGGTCATTCCAAATTTAATATTACCCAGGGCAAGTTCATCAAGGGTGATGGTGGACTCCTCCGTATGGTATGGATGCCCAAGGCCCTAAAAGAAGAAATCAAAGAGAGGATCATGAAGCGCGCAGAGGCGCTTGGGGTTCCGGATCTTTATGACAAGATCGCCGACGAAACAGTTGGAACCACAGAGGAAGAGATCCTGCCCTTCCTCCAGAAGGTAGGGCACCCTGCATTGAGCATGGATCCCATCGTTGGTTAAGTTTTGATTTTGAGTATTGATGTGATTGCTCTTTGTATGGAGACAATCAGATACTGACTATTCTATCTCGATGAGGAGTAAATTATGGGACTAACTGGAATTCAGATTTTTAAGTTGTTGCCCAAGACAAACTGTACGGAGTGCGGTGTCCCCACCTGTCTCGCCTTTGCCATGAATTTGGCAGCAGGCAAGGCAGAGCTGGACTCATGTCCGTACGTGTCTGATGAGGCCAAGAACCAGCTTGCCGAGGCCTCTGCCCCGCCGATCAGGCCTGTTGCCATTGGCGCAGGTGTCAGGGCATTTAAGGTGGGCGGTGAAACTGTGATGTTCAGGCACGAGAAGACCTTTTATAACCCTCCCGGCATAGCAGCAGCCGTGTCTTCGGATATAGCAGCTGACGCACTGGACAAAAAACTGAAGGAATGGAATGCCCTTCAGTATGAGAGGGTGGGACTGAACCTGTGCCCACAACTGGTTGCCGTAAAAGATGTTAAAGGTGATGCAGCTGCCTTTGCGGCTACAGCCAAGAAGATTGCCCAGGAAAGTGAATTTGGCCTAATACTTATCAGTGACAAGGTGGACGTGATGAAGGCAGGCGTTGAGGCCTGCGCGTTCAAAAAGCCGCTGATTTATGCTGCTACCGCTGATAATGCCGATGCAATGGGCAACCTTGCAAAGGAAAGCGGCCTTCCTCTGGCCATAAAGGCCAATGACATTGATGGACTTATTGCACTAAGCGACAAGCTCACAGGCATGGGACTCAAGGACCTGGTGCTTGATTCCGGGGCAAGAGAGATGAAGCAGCTCTTTGCCGATCAGGTGGCCATTAGGCGGGCGGCGCTTAAGGCAGGCAATCGTTCCCTGGGATTCCCCACTATCACATTTCCCTGTGAAATGGCCTCCAATCTGGATATGGAGACTGCTATCGCCGCAATGCTTATTGCCAAGTATGCCGGTATCGTGGTCCTTTCGGATTTCAAAGGCGAAAGCGTATTCCCCCTGCTGCTTGAAAGGTTAAATATTTATACAGATCCGCAGCGGCCGATGACAGTTACTCAGGGTATTTATGAGATCGGCTCTCCGAACGAGAACTCCCCGGTGCTTGTGACCACCAACTTCTCTCTGACCTACTTTATTGTCACCGGTGAGATAGAAGGAAGCAGGGTGCCAAGCTGGCTCCTGATCATGGACACAGAGGGGCTTTCCGTTATGACCGCCTGGGCAGCGGGCAAATTTGCCGGTGATGCGGTAGGCTCATTTGTAAAGAAGAGCGGGATCGCCGAAAAGGTCGCTCATAAAAAGATCATCATCCCCGGCTATGCGGCCTCTATCAGCGGTGAGATGGAAGAGGAACTTCCCGGATGGGAGATCATTATCGGACCAAGGGATGCCTCCTTGATTCCTAAGTTTCTCAAGGACAGGGCTTAATATTATAACAGATAAACCATACAATTATGGAGTGTTCCCATGCTATTGATAGGTGAGAATTTAAATGTAATAAACAGGGTTATCGGGAAGGCCTATAAGGAAAGGGACCCTGGCCCCATTGCAGAAGAGGCCAAGAGGCAAAAGGAAAAGGGTATGGACTGGATAGACATCAACCTGGGTCCGGCCAAAAAGGGCGGCCCAGAGCTGATGGAATTTGTAGTAAAGACCGTCCAGGAGGCCATAGGAGATTCTCCCCCCCTTTGCCTTGATACCTCCAATATCGAGGCGATGGAGGCAGGGTTAGCCGCCCACAAGGGTACGGCCATTATTAATTCCATTATGGCCAGGCCCGAGCGATATGAGAAGATGATACCCCTTGCTGTTAAGTACAATGCGAATATGATCGCCCTGATGTGGGGTCCTGATGGTCTGCCCAGGGATGAAAACGAAAGAGGTGCTCTGGCCGCAGAACTCTTGTACGCGGCAAACGAGGCGGGGGTTCCCAATGAGCATATCTTTGTGGACGGGATTGTAACACCGGTTAATATTCAGCAGCAGCAATTGATGAGCCTTCTGGCCTTTCAGGAGATGCTCCAGGATATGTTTCCCGGTGTAAAATCCACCTGCGGGCTCTCTAATATCTCCAATGGGCCGCCCGAGCATCTAAGGTCCATACTCAATACGACCTATATGGTTATGCTGGAGAGAAAAGGCATGTATTCCTGCATTGCAGATGCTTACGACGATGAGCTGATCGCGGTTGCCAGGGGAAAAAGGCCTGACATTGTCAGCCTTATCCACAAGATTATGGATGGCGAAGAAGTTGATATCGGCTCTCTTTCCAAGGAATTGCAGGGCTATGCAAAGACCGCAAGGGTGATCCTCGGTCATTCGCTGTACTCGGATTCATGGCTTGAGCTGTAAATTGCCAGGTTAATCCGAAAAACAGAGCTTAAAATATAGGCCTTCCCACAAGGGTAAAAAAAGTTGTGGGGAGGCCTTTTTTTGGCGGTTTTATGAGGATTAAAAGAGGAGCGCCTGATTATGCCGATTTATGAGTTTGAATGTCTAGACTGCGGCCATACCACAGAGATCTTGATGGCCAGCACTGAAACAAGCCTCGTAATGTGCGGGGCTTGCGGAAGCAAGAACCTGAAGAAACTGTTGTCAGCCCATGCAGCGGTCAGCTCTACCAGGGGTTTTCCTGAAAGCGCCGCAGACAGATGCTGCGGGGTGCAAGGGACATCGCCCACATGTTCCGGGCCAGGCAGTTGCTGCGGCAGAAACTGAGTGCCCATCCACAATATGAATGCAGGCCCTGGCCTTTAAACACAGTTGCAATGTTCTTTCCCTCTCCACCGAATGGTCTTCTCAAGGTGAACCATGGCATCACAAATCAAGACTGCGCTAACATCTATGTTGGCAAAGCAACAGATAGAGGCATCGGCGCCGTGCCGCATTGACTCTGGCGGGACATGGGATATCAAGGCGATGGCGCTTCCGTTAGAAAGGATAAGGCCTACCACTGTCAATATTGCCCTGAACCTCAGGACCCATGTGGTTCTTTCTCCTTATAAAGAAGGATGGGTGAAGATCTCTTCCGATGGTTTCAGAAAGACAGAGGTGTTTTCCAAGGATCATCTTTCATTCGATTCTGCATTTGGATTATTTTTTGCAGCCATTTCCCTGTTTGGTTTTCATGGCCTTGCGGTCAATATCCGTTCGGAATCTCCAGTAAGATCTGCATTGGGCGGATCGAGCACGGCCCTGGTCGCCCTGATCAAGGCTCTCAGCAAGGCATCAGATCTGCTGGGATACGGCAGGCTCTCCAAACAGGAGATGCTCCATCTGGGTTATCACCTTGAAGATGGCGTAAGCGGCGGGAATTGCGGGCTTCAGGACCAGGCTGCGGCTGTATATGGAGGTGTTAATCAGTGGTTTTGGCATTATGGAGACAGAACGTGCCCGTATGAAAGGATATCTTTGCTCGACCAACAGGGACAAAAGGCCCTCTCGGACCGAATACTGGTTGCCTATAGCGGGACAAGTCACGTGTCATCACGCATCAATCGCAACTGGATCAGGGGGTTTCTGTCAGGAAAGACAAGGCAGGGCTGGATCAGGGTCAACGAAATAGTTCTCGATCTGGCAGTCGCCGTCAAAAAAGAGAACTGGGCCGGCGCTGCCGGGCTTGTACAGGAGGAGATGGCCTTGAGGAAAAGACTTACCCCCGAGGCCCTGATTCCGGTTACGTCCAGGCTGGTGAGGGATGCGGAGAAGGCGGGGTGCGGAGCCAGGTTTGCCGGCGCCGGCGCTGGCGGATCCCTGTGGGCCATTGGGGATAAAAAAGACATTGAGAGGCTGAGGGAAAGATGGGCCTCTACCATAGCAACCATAAAGGGCGCCGAGATCCTCGACTGCCAGGTGGACCCAGCAGGGGTCAAATAAGATAGGGTGGCAGTCTCCTAAGCCTTTCCCAGCTCAGTTAGGGTCTCCATGAATACCCTGTAAAAATTTTCGTTATCCAAAATGGCGTTTTTTAGTATGCCACCCAGTTTGTCCATGTCTCTGCGGTTTATGACCAGGTTGGCGCTCATGGTAAAGGCCATTATCTGGTCCATGGTATTAAAATGATCTCCGACAAGGACGACAAACATCTTCCTTCGGATTGACATGGAGATGTGATTCAGGTACTGGCGGATGGGGCTTTGCTCCAAGTTGATGCCGTCAAAATGATCAGACAGGATCACAAGGTCAAGTTTATTGAACCTGATCTTGCTGATGGCCTGCCCGGTGTTTTCCGCACTAATGCACTTATATCCTACATCTTCAAGAGACTGTTCAGTCTTCTCCTTATTTTCAGGGCCATGTTCAGCCACCAGGGCGAGCTTTGTTCCTTCCTCATAAAATTCTGATGGGCTGGCCTCAGCTGCATAACCCGGTCCAGTATCAGGGTCAGGTCCGGTTGCCTTATCTGGCGCAGGCGCTTCAAGTGTCAGCTTTTCCTTACACTTGGGGCAGGTAATGGTTATTCGCTGACCAGGCGGGATCTTATCGTCGGCAATATTGAGTCTTGCCTTGCAATTGTCGCATCTTATTTCCATATCACGGTCCTCGAAAGTTTTATTTCCTATTGTCTGCCTTTTCGTCCATAATCTTTGTCTATGGCCAGCTCTTCAATTGTTGTGGTTTTCTCTCCCCTTGTAGACTTGATGGAATCAATAATCCTGCCCATCACCGATTTTCTGGAGGAATAGCTCATGGCGGTCTTTTCGGCGATCAGACCATTTTTGAAGAGTTCTGCTATAGACTGGTCAAAGGTCATCATCCCAAAGGGCTGGCTTGATTCGATTATTTCATAAAAGGTTTTGCCCTCTGATTCTCCGTGTTCTATGACCTCTTTTACCCGGAGATTGCTTCCCATGATCTCAAAGGCCGCCACCCGGTCTCCGCCAACCTTGGGCAGCAGGCGTTGACAGGCGACCCAGCGCAGGGTGTCTGCGAGTCTGGTCCGGATCTGTCTTTCTTCATCAGTGTTGAACATGCCCACGATCCTGTTGACTGCCTGACCTGCGTCAATGGTATGGACGGTGGCAAAGACCAGATGGCCGGTCTCTGCAGCGGAAAGCCCTAT
>DIKH01000045.1:733-2874 GCA_002424495.1 Desulfobacteraceae bacterium UBA5623 | reverse complement strand
AATTCCCTCTGGTTAAAGGTGGCCTTTTTCTGGGAGTGTACATATTCAACAGGGTCCTCGAGGGTGACCACATGAACGGAGAGTTTCTCATTTATCTCATTTAAAACGCCTGCAAGGGAGGTGGTTTTTCCTGTGCCTGTTGCGCCCGATATCAGGATAATGCCGTTTCTTTCCTCGCTCATCCTGTAAAACGCCTCGGGCAGTGCAAGTTCATTGATGGTGGGTATCCTCGAATATAGCTGGCGCATTACAGTAGAATAACAGCCCTTTTGAGAAAAGATGTTCACCCTGAAACGCGCCCTTCCCGCCAACTGGTATGAGGAGTCGCAGGAGCCTTGGGTCAGGAGATTTCTTGTCAGGCGCCGGTCGGACTGGATCAGGTTCAGGGCGAAGATCTCCGCCTGAAAGGGGGTCAGACGATCAATCGCGGGTGTAACCGATACCGGCCGCAGTTGTCCGGAGGTCTCCACCTGGAGGGGTTTATCCACGGTGATATTAAAATCAGACACCTTTTCATAAGACTCCAGCATGGTTGCCAGTATGTAATCTATCTGTTGTCTCCGCATGTTGCAGCCTCCGTTAAACCTCTGTAAAGTCAGCCGGCGAATTTTTCATGAACGGCAAAAACTTGGCCTTATCCTCTGCCTTGGCATATGCCTGGTCAGGAGTGATGATTCTCTTGTTCAAGAGTTTCATTATAGCATCATCCAGGGTCTGCATGCCGTATTTTGCGCCTGTCTGGATCATTGATGGGAGCTGGAAAGTCTTTGCCTCTCGAATAAGGTTCCTGACAGCAGGTGTAGCGATCATGATTTCAAGGGCGGCCACCCTGCCCTTGATATCGGCGCGTTTAAAGAGGGTTTGAGATAGAACGGCTCGGATGCCGTCCGCCAGGGTGTTCCTGACCTGTTGTTGCTGGTTTTCAGGGAAGACCTCTATGATCCTGTCCACGGTCTTGGAGGCGCTCTGTGTATGAAGTGTCGCAAATACCAGATGTCCTGTTGTTGCAGCCTCAATGGCAAGAGAGATGGTTTCAAGATCCCGCATTTCTCCGACCAGTATGATGTCCGGGTCTTCTCTCAATGCGCCTCTTAAGGCAGCTGAAAAGGTCTTTGTGTGGACATAGACCTCTCTGTGGTTTACGATGGCCTTTTCACTCTTGTGGACGAATTCAATTGGGTCTTCAATGGTAAGGATATGTTCCTTGCGGGTGATATTGGCCTCGTGAATGATCGCCGCAAGGGTTGTGGATTTCCCGCTGCCGGTAGGGCCAGTGACAAGGACCAGGCCCCTCGGAAGACTTGCCAGTCTTTTAATAACAGGAGGCAGCCCCAGTTCTTCAACGGTTTGAATAACGGCTGGGATCTCCCTGAAGACCGCGCCTACGCCGCTTCTGTGCTGGAAAAAGTTTGCCCTGTATCGGGCAAGCCCGGGGATCTCATAGGCAAAATCCACATCCCCTGTCTCCTCAAAGACCTTTACATGGTGATCGGGGGCGATCTCGTAGAGCATGGCCTTGAGGCTGTCATTTTCGAGCGGTTTGTATTTTACCCTTTCCAGGTCGCCCTGAATACGTAATACTGGTTGCTGGCCTGCCACCAGATGCAGGTCAGACGCTCCTTGTTCGTTCATCAGTTTAAAAAAGGCATCTATCTGTGCCATATTTCCCTCCACAAAAATTGCACGGAAAAGTGGTCATGACGGAATGAATCATTAATATGATCGGCAAGTGGCTGAGAAACTTGAACCCAGACGCAAGGTTTTGTGCTTTAATAATGGTAATGCCGAACCAATGAACTTATGCAGGTGTTTTTATTGACAAGGATTATTCTGGCAGGTAGATTATAACCATCTTTAGATAATTTCAAAAAACCCACCCAAAATCCGTCAGACCTCGACGGCGCAGCCACAAACGCAGGTCGTGATTCAAGGAGGATTGTATGGAATCCCAGAAGGTTACCATCGCTTCTTTACAGAAAAAAAAGGCAACTGGCCAGAAGATTACCATGATGACGGCCTATGACTATCCAACAGCGGCTCTGGTGGATCAGGCAGGGATTGATACCATACTGGTAGGAGATTCCCTGGGGATGGTCATGCTGGGTTATCAGTCCACTGTGCCGGTGACTATGGATGAGATG
>DIKH01000045.1:0-723 GCA_002424495.1 Desulfobacteraceae bacterium UBA5623 | reverse complement strand
GGAGATATGCCCTTTATGTCCTATCATATCAGCCTTGGAGACGCCATCTTTAACGCAGGCAGGTTCATCAAGGAGGCAGGATGCGATTGTGTAAAACTCGAGGGCGGAAGCGAGATGGCCCATATTGTTGAGGCCATTGTCAGGATAGGCATACCGGTCTGCGGTCATATAGGTCTCACCCCCCAGACCGCCACCAAGCTTAGCGGCTATAATGTACAGGGTAAAGACGCCGAGAGCGCAAAGGCCCTCCTGCAATCGGCCAGAGATCTGGAGGATGCGGGCGCCTTCATGGTTGTTATGGAGTGCATACCGGACATGCTTGCCGCCAGGATTACCAAAGAACTCAATGTTCCGACCATCGGGATCGGCGCCGGAAAAGACTGCGACGGCCAGGTCCTGGTATATCATGACCTGGTGGGCCTTTTTGAGCGGTTTACGCCAAAGTTTGTAAAACAATATGTCAACCTGTCCCCCCAGATCAGAGATGCCCTTGTACAGTTTAAAAATGAAGTGGAGTCAGGGGCGTTTCCCGGGCCTGAGCACAGTTTTGCCATGAAGCCTGAAGAGGCAAAAAAGATATAGCTGGAGTGGACAGATGAACTTTCTGATCGTGGGACCAGGCGCCATGGGGTGTCTGTTTGCGGCGCGACTCAAGAAGGCCGGTCACGAGGTCACCCTGCTCGACCATATTGAACAGAGGGCAGGGCTGATCAATAAACAGGG
>DIKH01000010.1 GCA_002424495.1 Desulfobacteraceae bacterium UBA5623 | reverse complement strand
AACCTAACCGGAAATTGCTGAGTTGAGGCAAGACTTATATCTCTTGCTTGCTCAGAGACACCCGAGGGACACCGACGATGGACCGTCAGATTGCTTGCGGACAAGGTTGTTGAACTCAAAATGCGCTCAAACTCTGGGAGTAAATTTTCCCTTTTTAGGGCCACCTTTTATTCCACCCCTTTTAGGGGTGGTTGTTAAATATCGTTGCAGGGTTAATCGATGCCATATTCCTTCCATCTTTTTTTGATTTTATCAGGGGTTGGAAGATAACGATTCGAAGGAGGAAATCGTTCTCCGGCCCATTCTTTCACAGGATCTAACCGCCAGTCCTTGGTGGCATCTATACAAAGCCTGTTCCACCTTCCCGCTCCTCCCATTTTGACCGGATCTTTGAACTCAGGCGGGGTGCTGGGATCAAGGATGCCACCCTGGGAACCTCTTAAGACAGCTAAATCTTCATCATAATCCCAAACACGCCAAGAAAACGCCCACAACAAGTGATCATAATCATGGATATCGATATCATCATCAAAAACAAATACATTCTTAAACCACCACAAAGTTGCGCCCCATAATGCAGCTGCAATCTGTTTGGCTTGACCCTGATATTGTTTTTTGATTTTCACAAAAACATCATTCCCATGTGTAACAGGCGGACACCAGGCATCGAGGACACCGGGAATTATACAATTTGTATTAAGGTAATCCAGGGCAAAGGACGACGCAGTAATAGAATGGACAAGGGCACCTTCGTCAAAAGGTGGACCCTCTACGGAGCCCTGCAGGATCGGGTCATCTCTGAAAGTGATGCAACTTATGTCAACTGAAGGTTTTGGGGACTTCAGACCTCCATAAAATCCCGTGTATTCCCCAAAAGTTCCTTCGCTTCTAAAGTCTTTGGGGTCTAAAGAAATGGTTCCCTCTATTACGATTTCAGCATGGGCAGGCACATGGAGATCTACTGTTTCGCACTTTACAAGTTCTACGGGCTCTCCTCTCAGACCTCCGAGGATATCGTATTCACAAACATAAGGAAGATACGGTGAGCATGCCACATAAGGAATAAGCGGGTCGCCACCAAAAACAAAGGCAACCTCCATCTCCTTTCCCATTTGGGCATATTTTGAAGCCATCATTCCCCAGTGAGTTGCCATGGCAAGAAGAACACCTATGGATTTTCCGTCTTCATGGGCCATGCCCCTGTATAGGCCGACATTAGTCCATTCTGTGCCCGGATCTTTAGTTACAACTCCATTGAATGTGGAAATGTATCTGCCCCCATCCATTTCATGGGATTTTAATACAGGAAATTCAAAAAGATTTATAGCTTCCCCTTTCACTATATTCTGTTTAACAGGACCGGATAATACCAGTGACGGTTTTATTGGATTCGCGGTCTTTTCTCTCTGGACTTCAATTATTTTAGTGGGAGGAGTATCCTTTGGAAGTCCCAAGGCCAGGGCAATTTTTGAATAGCTTCCAAGAGAACCTATGAAAAATTTCCTTCCCAATGTTTCATGATAGCCTTTGATGTTTGAGAAAAGCAGGGCAGGCCCCCCTTCTTTCTCCCTCAGCTTTGTTTCGATTTGCGCAATTTCAAGGCTCCAATCCACCTCGCAGGTAACTTCTCTAATTTCATCTTCCTGGTGTAATAAATCTATCCACCCCCTTAAGTCTTTTAACCCCATGATATATCTCCTTTAAAGTTGTTTTGCAGCCGTGTTTTTAAATGGATGAGGAGAGGCCTTCATCATTCCATCAACAACGACCAATCCTTTGCCTTTTTCAAATAGTCTTATTGGATTGAGATCCACCTCTGTTATTTCCGGGAAATCCATTAAAAGAATAGAAAGCCGCACAAGAGCATCTGCAAGCGAAGGGATGTCAAAGGGCTCTTTTCCCCGAACGCCCTGTAATATTGTGTGCCCTCTTACTTCTTCAATCATTCCATAGGCTTCTTCAAGGCAAATCGGGGCAAGCCGAAACGATACGTCTTCAAAGGCCTCGACAAAAATTCCACCCATTCCGAACATGATAACCGGTCCGAAGTCTTTGTCATGTTTGCCGCCAAGGATCAGTTCCGTTCCTTCGGAAATCATTTTCTGAAGCATGACACCATATATATTATTTGCTTTTGCCCGTTTTTTTACCTCAGTCATCATTTCATGAAATGCCTTTTCCAATGCTGCTTCATCTTCGATATCACACCTGACACCTCCCACATCAGTCTTATGTAAGATATCCGGGGAACTGATCTTCATAGCAACCGGGTAACCTATTTTTTTTGCTATTAGTCGCGCTTCTTCCAGGTCAACAGCTAAGGCCGGAATCGCACACGAAATACCATAGGCGCTTACAAGTTCCATTGCCAAAAGGTCGTTGGGATAGGAATTCTCATCCATCGCTTTAGCGAAGATTCCCCTGGCCTTTTTCTTCTCTTTTTCCATGTTTGGGTAAGGTGATCGCGCTTTTTTTAACATCCTCCGATACTTCCATTGTACAGACAGAGCAAATACCGCGTCTTCCATCGTGTCGAATAAAGGGAATCTATTGCTTATTTTTATTTCTGCCAAAGGAAAATGATCTGAAACAAGATGAGTCATAATAGGTTTTGAAATCGTTTTTGAAATTTTTTCAATCTGTGTTAAGAATTCCAAACAAGTGAGAGGGCTATTGTATTCTTTAGTGTTAAATAATGACAACGCGATCCCATCAACCTCATCCTGGGATAAAACCTTTTCAACAACTTTAAGGATGTCCAGGTTATTAAAGAATCCGCCTAAATCAACAGGATTTGTGATGTTCTGTCGTTTCCATAGACCTGAGGCGCCGATGTCTCGGAGCAAGTCCTCAGAAAGCTGCGCCATGGATAATTCCAGCCTATGGGCAGTGTCTTCTCCGATGAGGGCAAGTCCTCCGGACCCGGCCATAATAGCCAGATCCTTTCCCCTGATCAGAGGGACGGAAAGCGCTTTGCACATTTCGATCATTTCTCTTGTTGTATGCGCTCTCAAGATTCCAGCCTGTGCCAGAGCTGCGCCTGCAACTTGGTCATCTGAGGCAAGTGCTGCGGTATGGGAAAGGGCAATCTGTGATTCCTTTCCAGTGATATTCGATTTGAACACGATGATCGGTTTTTCGGAACGTTTTGCAATTTCAAACAGTCTTCTTCCGTCTGAAAAACTTTCAAGATAAAGGACGATAATTTTTGTTTCCGGATCTTCAATCAAATATTCCAGCAGATCAAGTTCGTCTACGTCTAGCTTATTTCCTATACTTGCCACCTTGCTTATCCCACCCATTTCATGAGAAAGAGCAGAGGCGCCTATCCAGCCTATCGAACCGCTTTGGGAGATTATAGACACGCTACCTTTTTTGACCTGATGTTTAAATAAAGGAGCGAATGGTACGCAGACATTACTATCTGAACAGATGACTCCCTGACAATTCGGACCGATGAATCGAATGGCATATTTTTTTGCGATCCTCGTTATCTTTTCCGCCAGTTGAATCCCCTCTTCCCCTGATTCGTTAAAACCGTCTGTAATAATTACCGCCCTGTTAATTCCTGCTTCTCCTGCTTCACGAAGTATATCTGGTACCTTGGCGGCAGGAACCATGATCACCAGGAGATCTATATCTTTCTGGATTTCCTTTAAAGACTTGTGAATTAAAAGGCCACGGATTTCACCCCTGCTTTTTCCAACAGGAAAGATTTCTCCCTGGAACCCCATCTCCAGCAGGTTTGCGATAACGTTATTTGTGACTTTATTCTGATCTGCCGAAGCACCCGAGATGGCTATACTTTTTGGGTAGAAAAATTTTTTCACAGTCTATTCCTTCTTTCATTTGTCCTTTAAAGTATGTCGCTTTCTGTTGTTCGGCCTTGATGCCCCCAACGTTACATTTTACAATCTCATAACTGCCGTTAAAACCCATGACTTTGAGCCTGTCGTAAATCCACCTGGCCGTGTATTCCAAATCTTCTTTAAGCCACGAGTTTATATTCCCCTCAAAAGGATCAACAAGGCTTACCCGTTGCCTTGCTCCTATCAGGTTTCCGGGAATTCAGGATTCACAATGCACCTCTTTACCGTGTTCCTGCTGATTCCTAGCTTCCTGTCTATCTTGCGCCGGCTCATCCCTTGTCTGTGATAGGTCAGTAGGTCCAATATGGTCTCCTTTTTTTCAAAGCCGTTCTCCTATTCAGCATGAAGGGTAAGTTAATGATATAATATTTCTCCCCACTCCTCTAAAGTGGCGCAGTTTATTAAGACCATTAACAGGCCCTAACTGAACAACCCTTGTCTATAAGACGAGGGGTTCTAAAACCAGTTGATTAAAATCAACTTTTTTGTCATGCCGGACTTGATCCGGCATCCAGAGACCTAAATAGTCCTATCTCCTGGATTCCGGCCTTCGCCG
>DIKH01000454.1 GCA_002424495.1 Desulfobacteraceae bacterium UBA5623 | reverse complement strand
TATAGACGAGGGTTGTTCAGTTAAAGAATGCATTTGAATAATAATGGGCCTTGAGAGTGGTGCGGATCGCAATACGGTCTGAAGCATCAGAAAAAACTTCTTATGTGTAAGGCGGAACTTGTCGGAAGAGGCGATATGCCTCGTTACATATTGATATAATTGAAAATATTATAGATTGTCGAACAGATATCGGCCTCTAGCTATGACCTCTCTGGCCGAGGCAGGATTTTCACAACCGATTAACAATTGACCTAACGAAAACAGCCTATTTCGCCGATATATGTTGAGCCTAATCACGCCAAAAGCGGGACCGCCCGTCTTGATTTTGACTAAAAATTTCAGTTTTTGTTTTGGCACTAAAGATACTATTGGAAGGAATGACCGACAAGTTCTGAGGGATAGCAGAAAAGAAACTTATTAAGATTTGGTGGGATAAAGATCATTCTGGTGTCCCTACATGTTCTCGACTCCTTTTCCCCCTTATAAGTCTTCATGTAAAATTAGAAAAAATTCAGGCATTGTACAAACATGAATCAGCCTGCACGATTAAACTAATCGGACTGATATTCCGACATTCACCATAGGTGGGTCTCTTTTTGTGATGTGATGGACAGAATTGATGAACTCGAAAAAGTCCGATATAGCCATTAATCGTCATATCTGCAAAACAGGAACCCGGCCATTTAGAATCATAATGGATTCCTTTTTTGCGAGAACGACTCGTATTTAGACTTTTTTTGATGCCATCAAGATTAGTTTAAAAAAAATTTCAGAATTTCATATCCTTGTAGAATAGGAGAAGGAACGACTAGTGGAAAAAGGTAAAATACATAACTTAGAAGTAAAGCTTAAGAAGATGCTCGACAATTTTTATCAAAAGGAGGCCAGACGAAAGCAACCAAAAGCTGTTGCCGGCACCGGCAATATTATCCGCCGCAGGGAAGGTGAAAAAGACAAACGCTTTTCTATCTCAAACGATAGAAGGAGCAAGGCATTAGTGACATCTTCCTAAGCCGGGAAAGCCGAAACCAAGTAACTTGAAGATATTAAATCAGCATTTACTCTTCGAGCCTTGATTATATTAATGGCTTTTCAAGCAAAAATTCTTTCATGTTTGAACGAAACTTTATTTGTAAGAGACTAATCGCCAGTTTCCCCGTGGCGGGAATAAATGCTTTTTTTAGGATTAACAATTAGTATGATGCCAAGAATCGTTTATTAGAGGAGGGATAACTGGAAAAAAATTTAAAATGGGGGGCAAAGGCAAAAAGGATAATGACTGTAAATATAAAACAAATAAACATAACCAATAAATAAAAAGCAAGATTGCGAATCAACCTAAAAGACCAACTTAGCATAAAGCATGGCGAGGTGCGCTCCACCCAGGCAGTTTTAGCATCGCCGTGTCCCTTGATGGACCGACAATGGCCGGGTTAGGCGATGATATTCAACATTTATTAACAATTAGGAGATTTGAATGAAGATCTATGTGGGAAATTTGTCATACGAAGTCACCGAAGACGATTTGCGTCCAGCTTTCGAACAATTCGGCCAGGTTGAAACTGTCAACATTATTACTGATAAATACAGTGGCAGATCAAAAGGATTTGGATTCGTAGAGATGCCATCTAAAGAGGAAGCACGGGCTGCAATCGAAGGACTGAACAGCAAAGATCTAAAAGGAAGAGACCTTAACGTAAATGAGGCCCGTCCTCGAACTGAAAGTTCAGGTGGCGGCGGTGGATATGGTGGTGGACGCGGCGGCGGACGCGGCGGATATGGTGGTGGTGGCGGCGGACGCGGCGGCGGTGGATATGGTGGTGGACGCGGTGGTGGACGCGGCAGGGACAGATGAGGACAAACAGACTGTAGCCATGAACTTTGATGTCAGCATTCTAGTGACAGAAGATTACGTTCAAATCCTTTAATCTTCTATCATGCATGTGCTGAGATTGAGCACAACGTTGTTTATAAACAAAGCTCCTGAAGATATTCCATTCCGTCTTCGAAGAAGATTCATGTTTTTCGCTGGATTGCTGAAAATTGCAGACAGCGAATTCGAATCTCTTCAGCGGGATGGAATAGCAGTTCGTCAGAAAATTCAAAGAAGGATCAGAAAAGCTAAGACAGATGGATAGGAGGCTGTCCGAGATTTCCCTGTTTCGCAAGTCCACCTGTACCGGGGCAGATCCCGGAATCCACAACCTAATCTCTGTATCAGATACTAATTTTAGGACCTCGGTCCTTACCCATTGAAATACTTCTTAAAAATTTTAAACAGGACTATATTGTCCAGATGCTTGAGCGGACCTAATGGAAAGTGAGTAACAAAAACAAGGCCGCAGAAATCCTCAGTCTCGACCGAGGTATATTACGAGCCCACATCCGAAAAATCTGTTTACGCCAACGATAAGTGTCTCTGCCACGGGCATTAGCCTGCGTCAATTTCCATGATCGGTTCCATAATATACGGAAAAGGGATGCCAGTGTTGCAACTTTCGCCAAGGCTTGGAGGATGAAGAGGAAGGATTATTATTCGCTTTTATTTTATTCGGTTTGATAATACAATCCCCATTATTGGTCTGATTCCTCTTTCCCTCTACTCTTTATCATGAATAATCAGGCTATCTGCCAGTGGACAAGCATGGTGGGTGCATAATGAATTTTCGCATACAGGCGCGTAATGTACTGCGTTCAATCCTCGACAGGTAAAACATAGAAAAGGGAAAAGTGCCCAACAGGATAAACCGGAAGGAGAAAAACAGGATAGAAAGTAGGATGACAAAAAGTCTATCTCACTATGAGACTGTCCGATGAAAAAACGGGAGGTTAAAGGATGGACATAAATGTTGTCATTGCCGGTGCGGCCGGTGAAGGCGTGCAGACGGTCGGGGATGTGCTCTCTGAAACGATAGCTGGGCACGGCTATGCAGTATTCGCCTGGCAGGAATTTGAATCCAGAATCCGCGGAGGCCAAAATAGTTATTCTATCAGAATAAGCGAGACACCTGGCAATGCACCATGCAGGAAAGCGGATATCCTTCTTGCGTTAAACGCCGGGGCTGTAAGAAAGTATGAACCGTTGATTAAAAAAGGCGGCATCCTGATAGCCGAGAAAAACACCAGAGAGCTGATGATCACCATTGCCTTTTCCGAAATAGCCCAGGCGGAATTGGGGAATAAAATCTACACCAACACGATAGCCATAGGGGCATTAGTGGGGGCAATCGGCATGGAGTTTGAGGTCCTCAACCATGTGCTTGCCCAAAGATTTGCCAAAAAAGGTGATAAGATTGTCTCTGAAAATCTTGTTGCGGCCGAAAAAGGGTACCTCCTTGCCAAGGAAGGCTGCAAGGACATTTGTCCTTGGCGCCTGCCTAAACTTGACACCCGTTACAAACTCGTAGCGGGAAAAGAAGCGGTTGCGATGGCTGCCTCTCTTGCAGGGTGTCGTTTCATGGCGGCCTACCCCATGTCACCTTCTACCGATATTATCACGATCCTCGCTCAGAACGAGAAGGAGTTCGGGGTGTTTACCGAGCAGGCAGAAGATGAAATTGCTGCTGTAAACATGGCAATTGGAGCCAGCTTTGCCGGGGCAAGAGCCATGACGGCCACCTCCGGCGGGGGGTTTGCCCTGATGGTTGAGACCATCAGTTTGGCCGGGATGACTGAAACACCCCTGGTCATTGCCCTGTGTCAGCGGCCCGGCCCGGCTACAGGCCTGCCGACCAGAACCGCTCAGGGGGATCTTTTATTTTCCATTAATGCCGGGCATGGCGAATTTCCAAAACTGGTAATTGCGCCTGCCGATATCACAGATATCTTCAAAAATACCTTGCGCGCCTTTGATATGGCTGACAAGTATCAGATACCGGTCATATTGCTCACCGATCAATTTCTGCTGGATTCAATATTTTCAGTTGAAGCTATCAGACTGGCAGGGCTTAACCCCACTTATTATATTGCTGATCCATCGAAAATTAAAGATTACAAACGCTACCAGGTGACGGACAGCGGGATATCGCCCCGCCTTTATCCCGGACAAGGCACTCATCTGGTGACAGCGGACAGCGATGAACACGACTCCGATGGACACATCACAGAAGACCTTGCCGGAACAGTCATCACTATGGTTGAAAAACGTCTCGCGAAGTATCAGGGCCTTAAAGCTGAAATCAACCCGCCTGAGGAAATAGACCTTGAGGGGGCGGATAATATCCTTGTAGGATGGGGATCATCGCGCCAGGCACTGCTGGATGCGCTTGAGCAGCTTAAAAAAAGCGGTGTCAGGGCAGGCTTGATCCATTTTACGGAAGTTTGGCCTCTGCCGGAATACAATTTCCCGGAGGGAAAACACTATTGGGCTGTCGAAAATAATGCCACGGCTCAGTTGGCTAGGCTGTTACGCTCTGAATACGGGATCACGTTCGCCGGCACTATTAATCGTTATGATGGGCTGCCTTTGACAGGAGGCTATGTGAGGAGGTGCTTCAATGGTTAGCGTCGAAGATTACAAGAGCAGCGTTGAAATCCAATGGTGTCCTGGTTGTCCCAATTTCGGCATCCTCAATGCCTTTAAAATGGCCTTGGCAGCTTTGGGGAAGATGCCCCATGAGATTTGTCTGGTATCCGGAATCGGGCAAGCCGCAAAACTGCCTCATTATCTTAAGTGCAATTTTTTTAATGGATTGCACGGAAGAGCAATTCCTGCGGCATTGGGTATCCATGTTGCCAATCCCCGTTTGACAACAATCGTTGTCACTGGAGAAGGCGATTGTTACGGGGAAGGCGGAAACCATTTCCTCCATGCCTTGCGTCGCAATCCGGACATAACGGTTGTGGTCCATAACAACGAATTTTATGCGCTCACCAAAGGCCAGGCCTCTCCAACCACGAGGATAGGGGAACGACGAAGCATTCAGGTCCACGGAGTGGAAATCGCGCCGTTAAATATGCCGGCAATCGCCATTGCGCATAACTGCTCTTTTGT